>NZ_QBAW01000001.1:0-300000 GCF_009689985.1 Helicobacter pylori
TCAAGCGGCTCTTTAAAAGCCCTTGCTGAAACAAGGAAATGAAAGTATAGTCATAGAAAGCTTAAGGTTTGCTTAAATCTAGGGAATGTTTGGGAAAATATTTTGATTTTTTAGAGCGCTTAAAAATTGCACGATCTTTTCTTTAGGGATAATCACCAGACTTTCTTGGTTTTCTAAAGTGCTGCTAGCCATTCCCATAAACTCCCCCACTTCGCTAAAATAGGGCCTCCCTCCCCACAACACGCTCCCCTTTTTAAAAGAACTATCAAGCGAAAGAAGCTTTTTAGATTTCAAAAGTTCAGCCACAGAAATATCCGTTATCTGTATAGAAAAAGAATTTCCCTCATTTAACGCTGGGTAGTAGAGATCAGAATTGGGTGTTTTTTGATTGGTATAAGGATTTGAATGAAAAGTTTGAGCGTATTTGGCATAAATCCTTGCATGATAATAACTCTCTTCTCTTTTATGGCAATAATCGTCTCTAAAATCGGCGGTTTTTAAAAGCGAAAGCCCTTGATCCCTATCCATCGCTTCAAGACGCAAGCTGGCTATACAAATCAGTTCTTTAGCGCTGCTGTCTTGCATTTTGGCTAAAATCATTTTAGGGTATAAGCCATTAGAATAAAGCGTTTCAGAAGAAGCGATATAACGCCCGTTTTTGAGCAAAGTCGCATAGCCTTCTTTATAAGTCCCATCGCTAAAATACACTTTCAATAACGCAACAGAATAAACCCATGCAGGGAGCGTTGGATCAAGGGGCGGATCGTCTCTAACGATTTGGATATTATTAGCGTTATTAGCGTTCATCATGCATGAAAATAAAACGATACAACAACTAACTGCTAATCTTTTATGCCAACGCACCATTATCCAACTTATCGCTTGAATTTCAAAAGCATCCTACGACACTATCGGCTAAAATACCAATTGTTTTAATTTATTGCTATAATAGAGCATTTGAATGACAAAAGCTTATCGCAAAGGTTGATGATGAAACCAATTAAAACTTATGATATCAAAGAAGAAGAGCTTGCAAAAACCGCTTACGCCACGATCAAAACCAATAAAGGCCATATCACCCTAGAGCTTTTTTACAAAGATGCGCCCCAAGCGGTCAGTAATTTTGTAACTTTGGCTAAAGAGGGTTTTTATAACGGGCTTAACTTCCATCGTGTGATCGCCGGCTTTGTGGCTCAAGGAGGTTGCCCTTATGGCACAGGCACAGGCGGGCCAGAGCATCGCATTAAATGCGAAGTGGCCCACAACCCTAACAAGCACAAAAGAGGCTCTATCTCTATGGCGCACGCCGGAAGAGACACAGGAGGGAGTCAATTTTTCTTGTGTTTTGTAGATTTGCCCCATTTAGATGGCGAACACACCGTGTTTGGCAAGATCGCTAGTGCAGAAAGCCTTAGCGTTTTGGATAAAATCAAGCAAGGCGATATAATAGAAAGCGTTGTGTTTAGCTCTTCTCTATAAAGGAACAAAAGATTAGACATGCTCATACTCAGCCGCAAAGTTAATGAAGGGATTGTCATTGATGATAACATCCACATTAAAGTCATTTCCATAGATAGAGGGAGCGTGCGTTTAGGGTTTGAAGCACCTGAAAGCACCCTTATTTTGCGCGCTGAACTCAAAGAGGCCATTGTGAGCGAAAACCAAAAAGCTTCTGCGTCCGTAGATGAAAGCTTGTTAGAGAACATCAAAAAGGTCATTAAGCCTTGACGCATGTTTTTGAAGTTTATCCTAAAGTCAATATTTTTTTAAAAATCCTTCACAAAGAAGGGGCTTACCATAAGCTCATTTCTCGCATGTGTTTAGTCAAAGACAAATTAAAGGATATTATCAGCGTCAAAAGCGCGCTTTCCTTTTCACTAAAAGGGGATTTTGACTGCCCTTTGGAAGAAAACTCGCTCTTTAAAGCCCTCCAAATTTTAAAAAATTTTTTAAAATCAAAAAATTTCTCTCATTCTGCCATCAAATCCCTAGACACCCTAGCGATTGAAGTGGAAAAAAACATCCCCACTCAAGCCGGATTAGGCGGTGGGAGCGCTGATGCTGGGGGGCTATTGTATCATTTAAATCAGATTTTTGACTGGCGTTTGAGTTTAGAAGAACTTTATCGCATGGGATCTTTAGTGGGCACAGACACCAACTTTTTCATCTCGCAACACAAAAGCGCTAACGCTACTTCTTATGGCGAAGTTGTTGAAAATTTTGAAGAAGAGCCTTTAGAAAATCGCCTAGAAATTTATGCGCCAAATCATGTTTTTTGCAGCACCAAAGCCATTTATCAAGCCTATAAGCCTGAAACTTGTTTTTCTCAAGCTAAAGAGTGGCTTAAAAAACCGAGTTTAGAATGCCTAAAGACTTATGATAGAAACGAATTAAACGATCTTTTAAAACCGGCTTTACTCACTAACCAAGCCTTAAGAGATATAGAAAGCGAATTAGGCAAGGAGTGGTTTTTTAGCGGGAGCGGGAGCGCGTTTTTTAGACTAAAGCCTGCGTTAAAAGGGGGCGAATGAAACTCATTGCCAGCAATAAAAAAGCCTATTTTGACTATGAAATTTTGGAAACTTTGGAAGCGGGATTAGTGCTTTTAGGCTCTGAAGTGAAGGCTTTGAGGCAAACTAGGGTGAATTTAAAAGATAATTTTGTTAAAATAATCAAAGGAGAAGCTTTTTTATTTGGTGTTCATATATCATATTTAGATACAATCCACGCGTATTACAAGCCCAATGAAAGGCGAGAGCGTAAGTTGCTTTTACACAAAAAGCAATTATTGAAATGGCAAATTGAAGCGTCTAAAGAACGCTTGAGTATCGTAGGATTGAAATTGTATTTTAACCAAAGGAATAAAGCTAAAATCCAAATTGCTTTAGTGAAAGGAAAAAGATTGCACGACAAAAGACAAAGTCTCAAAGAAAAAGCACTCAATAAAGAAATTCTTGCTGATTTAAAACACCACTTTAAAGGATAATAATGAAAGAAATGGTAGATTATGGGATTATAGGGTTTTTGATCTTTCTCTCTGTTATCGTTATAGCGATCGCAATAGAAAGGTTGTGGTTTTTTGCCACTCTTCGTGTAGATGACTACACAGACAGGCGTAAATTAGAGCTAGCCCTACACAAACGACTGACTTTAGTGGCCACGATTGGCTCAAACGCTCCTTATATCGGTCTTTTAGGAACGGTTATGGGGATCATGCTCACTTTTATGGATTTAGGATCCGCTTCTGGCATTGACACTAAAGCGATCATGACTAATTTAGCCCTTGCTTTAAAAGCGACCGGTATGGGGCTATTGGTAGCGATCCCTGCGATTGTGATTTATAATTTGCTCGTGAGAAAAAGCGAGATTTTAGTCACTAAATGGGATATTTTCCACCACCCGGTTGACACGCAATCCCATGAGATTTATAACAAAGCCTAAGGATTGAGCGGTGAAAAAAGTAGAATCCATGAATGTGGTGCCTTTCATTGACATCATGCTTGTGTTGTTGGTGATCGTGCTTACAACGGCGTCTTTTGTGCAAACTTCAAAGCTCCCTATCAGCATTCCTCAAGTGGATAAAGACAGCACTGATTCTAAAGATGTGTTGGACAAAAAACAAGTTACGATCGCCATTTCTAATAAGGGTTCTTTTTATTTTGACGATAAAGAAATCAGCTTTGAAAATTTAAAGCACAAGGTTTCCACTTTGGCTAAAGACACCCCTATTGTCTTGCAAGGCGATAAGAAAAGCAATTTGGATAACTTTATCAAAGTCGTGGATTTATTGCAAACGAACAATCTGAAACAACTTTACATTCTTGTTGAAGATAAAAAGAATCAAAAAAATTAGTTTTAGTCAATTTTTAGCATTCTTTAGCTAAAATCTGTGTTTATGTTTAATTTTTATCAAGGGAGTTTTAAATGAAACGCACTTACCAACCACACAACACACCAAGAAAGCGAACCCATGGCTTTCTTGTGAGAATGAAAACCAAAAACGGGCGCAAGGTGATTAATGCCAGACGAGCTAAGGGCAGAAAAAAGCTTTCCGTCTAAACCCTATGACTCTTTAAAAAACAAGAGTGAGTTTGATAGGGTTTATCAAAAGGGGTTTAAAAAACATAACCCTTTTTTTTCGCTCTTTGTTTTGGATTTGTCAAAAGAGCCGCCAAAAGGAAAAGAGGGCTTTAAAGATCCGCTCTCTTATAGGCTTAAAGACAAAAAAACGCTTTATTTATTAGGCTTGAGCGTGTCCAAAAAAGTCGGCAACGCCGTGAAACGAAACCTTATCAAACGCCGTTTGCGTTCGCTTACATTAAAGCATGCCGCTCTTTGTCAAGGGCTTGCTTTGGTGTTTGTGCCTAGAAGCGATTGTTACCATTTGGATTTTTGGGCTTTAGAAAAACATTTTTTAGAAATGCTAACTTCCATTAAAAACTATATGAACAAAGCCTTAAAAGACTTGAAAAAAGGAATAACTCATACCTATGCGAAACAATAAAACGCCTTTTTTGAGCGCGATTTTTACGGCATCAATTAGGGGTTACCAACGCTTTTTTTCGGCTTTCACCCCTTCAAGCTGTCGGTTTTACCCCACTTGCTCCAACTACGCTCTATGGTTGCTCTGTTTTGAAAACCCTTTGAGCGCTATGGGTAAGATCGCTATAAGGATACTCTCATGCAACCCTTTTTGCTCTGGAGGCATTGCTTACCCTACTACTCGCTTGAAACGCCCAAGCCTGATCCAATCTCATAAAGATTCTAATCGCAATTTTAAAACCATTACTTTTTGGCTCGTTCCCACCAAAAGCCACGCAACTTACTACATCATTAAGGTTTAATCACAATGGATAAAAACAACAATAATAATCTCCGCTTGATTTTAGCGATCGCTCTGTCTTTCTTGTTTATCGCTCTTTATAGCTATTTTTTCCAAAAACCAAACAAAACAACAACCGAAACCACAAAGCAAGAAACAACCAACAACCACGCAACAACAAGTCCTAACGCGCCCAACGCCCAACATTTTAGCGTTACTCAAACAACCCCACAAGAGAGTTTGTTAAGCACGATTTCTTTTGAGCATGCCAGGATTGAAATTGATTTTTTAGGGCGCATCAAACAGGTTTATCTCAAGGATAAAAAGTATCTAACCCCTAAACAAAAGGGCTTTTTAGAGCATGTGGGCCATCTTTTTAGCTCCAAAGAAAACGCGCAACCCCCCCTAAAAGAGCTCCCCCTTTTAGCAGCCGATAAACTCAAGCCTTTAGAAGTGCGTTTTTTAGACCCCACGCTCAATAATAAAGCGTTCAACACCCCTTATAGCGCTTCAAAAACCACCCTTGGGCCTAACGAACAACTCGTTTTAACCCAAGATTTAGGCGCTCTTACTATCATTAAAACCCTGACTTTCTATGATGATTTGCATTATGATTTACAAATCGCATTCAAATCGCCCAATAACCTTATCCCTAGCTATGTCATCACCAATGGTTACAGGCCGGTGGCTGATTTGGACAGCTACACCTTTTCAGGCGTGCTTTTAGAAAATAACGACAAAAAAATTGAAAAAATTGAAGATAAAGACGCTAAAGAAATCAAACGCTTTTCTAACACCCTCTTTTTATCCAGCGTGGATAGGTATTTCACCACCTTGCTTTTCACTAAAGATTCTCAAGGTTTTGAAGCCTTAATTGATTCAGAAATCGGCACTAAAAACCCCTTAGGCTTCATTTCCCTTAAAAATGAAGCAAATTTGCATGGCTATATTGGCCCTAAAGATTACCGCTCTTTGAAAGCGATTTCACCGATGCTCACTGATGTGATAGAGTATGGCTTAATCACTTTCTTTGCCAAAGGCGTGTTTGTTTTACTGGATTATTTGTATCAATTCGTGGGTAATTGGGGTTGGGCTATCATTTTTTTAACGATTATCGTGCGCATTATCCTCTACCCCTTAAGCTATAAAGGCATGGTGAGCATGCAAAAGCTCAAGGAATTAGCCCCTAAAATGAAAGAACTCCAAGAAAAATACAAGGGCGAACCCCAAAAGTTGCAAGCCCACATGATGCAGCTTTACAAAAAACATGGGGCTAACCCGCTAGGGGGCTGTCTGCCTTTAATCTTACAAATCCCGGTGTTTTTTGCCATTTATAGAGTGCTTTATAACGCTGTGGAATTGAAAAGCTCAGAGTGGATTCTATGGATTCATGATTTATCCATCATGGATCCGTATTTTATTTTACCGCTTCTTATGGGAGCGTCTATGTATTGGCACCAAAGCGTTACGCCAAACACCATGACCGATCCCATGCAAGCAAAGATTTTTAAACTCCTACCCCTATTATTCACAATCTTTTTAATCACTTTCCCTGCAGGGTTAGTCTTGTATTGGACCACGAACAACATCCTTTCGGTGTTGCAACAACTCATCATCAATAAAGTCTTAGAGAACAAAAAACGAGCGCATGCGCAAAACAAAAAGGAACATTGATGCAAAATCCTATTGAAATCAAAGCCAAAACCTTAGAAGAAGCCCTCATTCAAGCTTCTATCGCCTTGAATTGCCCCATTATTAATTTGCAATATGAAGTCATTCAAACGCCCTCTAAAGGTTTTTTAAACATCGGTAAAAAAGAAGCCATTATTTTAGTGGGCGTTAAAGAAAGCGTTAAGGAGGTTAAAGAAGAGAGCGTTAAAGAAATTGACACGAAAGAAATCCATCAAAGCACAGAAGGAAAAAAACAAAACTTAGAAACAGAAACACTGCAAGAAGAAAGAATCACCCCTAAACCCCCTAAAAAAAACCTTAAAGAAGAATCTCATAGTGGAGACAAACTCCATGAAATTAAGCAAGAATTGAAAGACTTATTCTCCCATTTGCCCTATAAAATCAATAAAGTGGAAGTGAGTCTTTATGAACCGGGGGTTTTATTGATCGATATTGATGGCGAAGATTCCGCTCTTTTAATTGGCGAAAAGGGTTATCGTTACAAAGCCCTTTCTTACTTGCTCTTTAATTGGATCCACCCTGCTTATGGCTATAGCATCCGCTTAGA
This sequence comes from Helicobacter pylori, assembly GCF_009689985.1. Taxonomy (NCBI): domain Bacteria; kingdom Pseudomonadati; phylum Campylobacterota; class Epsilonproteobacteria; order Campylobacterales; family Helicobacteraceae; genus Helicobacter; species Helicobacter pylori. The sequence continues at coordinate 7,062 of NZ_QBAW01000001.1, forward strand.
AATTTCCACCTTTTTGCAAAACCAAGAAAAGGTTATGGAAGCGCAACTCCAAAGCACGATCATGACCGTGCATGAAGTGGGTAAGGGGCAGATGAAAGCCCCTGATGGCGTTTTAACCTATATCGCTTTAAAGAAATTACGAAAAGCGTTCCCTAACAAATATGTCTCTATCAAAACCAACTTAAACGATGAAAAATACATCGTTATCAACGACTTTAACAATGAATGACACCATCGCCGCTATCGCTACCCCTTTAGGCAAGGGAGCGATTAGCATCATTAAAATCAGCGGCCATAACGCCCTAAACATCCTCAAACAACTCACCCAAAAACAAGACTTCACCCCCAGATACGCTTACGTGTGCGATATTTTTTCTAATGGTGTTTTATTAGACAAAGCGTTAGTCATTTATTTCAAAGCCCCTTATAGTTTCACCGGTGAAGATGTGTGCGAAATCCAATGCCATGGAAGCCCCCTTTTAGCGCAAAATATCTTACAAGCTTGCTTGAATTTAGGATCCAGGCTTGCTAAAGCGGGGGAATTTAGCAAAAAAGCCTTTTTAAACCATAAAATGGATTTGAGCGAGATTGAAGCGAGCGTTCAGCTCATCCTTTGTGAAGATGAAAGCGTTTTAAACGCTCTAGCCAGGCAGCTTAAGGGCGAGTTAAAAATCTTTATTGAAGAGGCCAGGAACGATCTTTTAAAGCTTTTGGCGAGTTCAGAAGTTTTGATTGATTATAGCGAAGAAGACATTCCTAGCGATTTTTTAAAGGAAGTGTCTTTTAATTTAGAAAAACAAATCGCCTCTTTTAAAGATTTACTGGATTTTTCTAACGCACAAAAACAAAAAAACAAAGGGCATGCCTTAAGCATTGTTGGCAAACCCAATGCCGGCAAAAGCTCCCTGTTAAACGCCATGCTTTTAGAAGAAAGGGCTTTAGTGAGCGATATTAAAGGCACGACAAGAGACACCATAGAAGAAGTCATTGAACTACAATGGCATAAGGTGCGCTTGATTGACACCGCTGGCATTAGAGAGAGCGCGGATAAACTAGAGCGTTTAGGGATTGAAAAAAGCCTTAAAAGTTTAGAAAATTGCGACATTGTTTTAGGCGTGTTTGATCTTTCTAAACCCCTAGAAAAAGAAGATTTTACTATCATTGACGCCCTTAATCGCGCTAAAAAGCCTTGCATTGTTGTTTTGAATAAAAACGATCTAGCCCCCAAACTAGAGCTTGAAATTTTAAAATCTTATCTTAAAATCCCTTATTCTATCCTAGAAACTAACACCCTAAATTCCAAGGCTTGTTTGAAAGATTTGAGCCAAAAAATCAGTGAGTTTTTCCCCAAACTAGACACTCAAAACAAGCTCTTACTCACTTCCCTAGCCCAAAAAACCGCCCTAGAAAACGCCATTATTGAATTGCAAAACGCTAAAAACCATTTAGAAACTTTGGAGCTTTTTTCTTATCATATTTTAAGCGCGATAGAAAACTTGAACTTGCTCACCCGCCCTTATGAAACCAGCCAGATGCTTGATAGCATGTTCAGCGAATTTTGCCTAGGCAAATGAAATCGCTAAAGAATAGATTAAAACCCTTTTTAGCGCTGCTTTTTAAGACTTTTTACCCATTAGTGCCGTTTAATACCCGTATTTGCAAAAAACCATACTGCCATTTTTCAAAAAGGGGTAAAATAAGCTAGTTTAAAACATATACATACTATCAACTACTTTTGAGTAAAAATGTTAAAAAAGACCATTAAGGAGATTTCATGCTAAAACTCGTTAGCAGAACGATTTGTTTGTCCCTAATCGGATCATTCACCGCTGTTGAAGCCTTTCAAAAACACCAAAAAGACGGCTTTTTTATAGAAGCTGGGTTTGAAACCGGGCTATTACAAGGCACACAAACCCAAGAACAAACCATAGCCACCACTCAAGAAAAACCCAAACCCAAACCCAAACCAAAACCCATTACCCCTCAAAGCACCTATGGGAAATACTACATCTCCCAAAGCACCATTTTAAAGAATGCGACTGAGTTGTTTGCAGAGAATAATATCACCAACTTAACCTTTTATTCTTTAACCCCTGTGTACGTAACCGCTTATAACCAAGAAAGCGCTGAAGAAGCAGGCTATGGCAATAACAGCTTGATTATGATACAAAACTTCCTGCCCTATAATTTAAACAACATTGAGCTGAGTTATACGGACGATCAAGGCAATGTAGTCAGTTTAGGCGTGATAGAGACTATCCCTAAACAATCTCAAATCATTCTGCCCGCAAGCTTGTTTAACGATCCGCAGCTTAACGCTGACGGCTTCCAACAGCTCCAAACTGCCACCACACGATTTTCTGATGCCAGCACGCAGAATCTGTTTGATAAGCTCAGCAAGGTTACAACCAATCTTCAAATGACTTATATCAATTACAACCAATTTTCTAGCGGTAACAGCACTGGTTCTAAACCCCCATGCCCTCCATACGAAAACCAAGCAAATTGTGTGGCTAAAGTGCCGCCTTTCACCTCTCAAGACGCTAAAAATTTGACCAATTTAATGCTGAACATGATGGCGGTGTTTGACTCTAAATCTTGGGAAGACGCCGTTAAAAACGCTCCTTTCCAATTTAGCGACAACAACTTATCAGCACCATGTTTTTCTAATTATTCTACATGCGTGAATCCTTACAACGATGGGCTTGTTGATCCTAAATTGATCGCTAAAAATGCTGGAGATGAATACAATATAGAAAACGGGCAAACAGGCTCAGTGATATTAACGCCGCAAGATGTTATCTATAGCTATAGAGTTACGAATAATCTTTATGTGAATCTCTTGCCCCCAAGAGGAGGGGATTTAGGGCTAGGGTCTCAATATGGTGGCCCGAATGGCCCAGGCGATGATGGCACCAATTTTGGCGCTTTGGGGATATTGTCTCCTTTCTTAGACCCTGAAATACTATTTGGCAAAGAATTGAATAAAGTCGCCATCATGCAATTAAGAGACATCATCCATGAATACGGCCATACTTTAGGCTATACGCATAATGGGAACATGACTTATCAAAGAGTGCGCATGTGTGAAGAAAACAATGGACCAGAAGAGCGCTGTCAGGGCGGAAAAATAGAGCAAGTGAACGGGCAAGAAGTGCAAGTGTTTGACAATGGGAAAGAAGTGCGAGACACCGATGGCTCTACCTATGATGTGTGTTCTCGTTTTGGCGGTCAAGGTCAGCCCGCTTTCCCTAGCAGTTACCCCAATTCCATTTATACTGATTGCTCTCAAGTCCCCGCTGGGCTTATAGGGGTTACTACCGCTGTTTGGCAACAACTCATTGATCAAAACGCCCTACCGGTGGATTTTACCAATTTGAGCAGCCAAACCAACTATTTAAACGCTAGTTTGAACACGCAAGATTTTGCGACCACTATGCTTAGCGCGATCAGTCAAAGCCTTTCATCTTCTAAATCTAGCACTACCACCTATCGCACTTCAAAAACCTCACGGCCATTTGGAGCCCCCCTATTAGGCGTTAATCTTAAAATGGGCTATCAAAAATATTTTAATGATTACCTAGGGCTGTCTTCTTATGGCATTATCAAATACAACTACGCTCAAGCCAATAACGAAAAAATCCAACAATTAAGCTATGGTGTGGGAATGGATGTGCTGTTTGATTTTATCACCAATTACACTAACGAAAAGAACCCTAAAAACAATCTAACCAAGAAAGTTTTCACTTCATCTCTTGGGGTGTTTGGGGGGTTAAGGGGCTTATACAACAGCTATTATTTGTTGAACCAATACAAAGGGAGCGGTAATTTAAATGTGACCGGTGGGTTGAATTACCGCTACAAGCATTCTAAATATTCTGTAGGCATTAGCGTTCCTTTAGTCCAGTTGAAATCTAGGGTCGTTTCTAGCGATGGCGTAACCACCAATTCTATCACCCTCAATGAAGGGGGCAGCCATTTTAAAGTGTTTTTTAATTATGGGTGGGTGTTTTAGGGGGTTAAAAATATTCTTTAACTCTCTATTGACTCCTAAGAATTAAGAGCGAATTGCCAAATTTCACTAGCATTTTTAGGTTTAAAGTTTTCAGTCGTATTAGGATTATCAATATCTAATAAATCTTTTTTTAACTCATCATTAGGAATATATTTACTAGCTAAATTCTCATCTTTCTTAGCTTGAGAATATCGCTTTTTAATCTCTTTCATTTGTGTTTTAATTTCTAAAACCTTATTTTGATATTTAGCTAATTGTTTTTCTAATTTGCCAAGCTCTTTATAAAAATTAGCCCCCATTTCTACATTTTTTAACATCTTATCTCCTTAACTCAATCAATCATAATAACCCCATTATATCCAAACTTAACCACAATAAAATGGGTAACCACAAATAACGGCGGCTATAAATACCGCTTATTCTTGCAATGGGGCAATCCCCCTTGACCCACTAAAAATCAAATGAGAAAACAAGTGGATACAAACAAACAAATCATTAAAAGCCTTAGGCTATCTAAAGAACAATGGCAAACTATCCAAACTCAAATGCAAGAAAAAAATTTAAACTTCTCTCAATTAGTTTTAAACTCTCTTTTACACCAAAACTCACAAACTCCAACAAAATTTAAAAAACAAAAAGCGATTGTCAATAAAGAGCTAATTATTGAATTAGCTAAGTGGGGAAACAATTTAAACCCAATCGCTAAATGTCTCAATACTAATCAAGGAGCGTTGTAATCATTTGAAAGCGCGCTAGCGATCAGACGACCCATGCTAGCTTTTTCTGCAATGTAAAGATTAGCCATTGTCGTTTGCTTCCAAAATGATCTCAAAAGTGTCTAATGGAATGTGTTTTTTGCCAAGCTATCTCTTAGAGCCATATGAGAAACTGCTCACGCCTGAAGCTAGGAAACTTTTGGAACAACAGGCTCTAGATTGTTTGAAAAACGCCAAAACTGAAGCCGACAGAAAAGAATGTGTCAAAAATCTCCCCAAAAACTTGAGGAAAGAGATTTTAGATAAAAACAGCTTAGAAGCCTATAAAACGCCCCAAAAGTCAAGGACAAACCCACTTTACAAGGAAACCCCTAAGCTTTTAAGCTTAAGGGAACGCTCTTAGAAAAATCAGCGTTTCACAGAAACGATCACTTTAAGCCCTAAAAAAGCAAACTCAAAGTATAATGATCTCCAAGAGCGTTTGCCATTTTTGTGTTTCATGGCATGCTCCTTTCAAGGTAGTTTGCCCCATATCGCAACTATGGGGCGTGATGAAATCCTACAACAAACCCCCTTAAACTTCATCTAGTCAAACGCTAAAAACAAGGCGTTTTTAAAACATTAAAGAATTAGCGTTATTGAAGCGGTATTTTTTAAATCTAGTGTTTCAAACAATCTTCAAACAAATATTGATGCTCGCAAGGTAAAGCGTCAAATAAGGCTTTGGCTAAATCTTGCATTTCTTTTAAGGCTTTATTACTGCTTCTTAAAGTCAATAAATTTTGCAAGCTCCTAGCGTTAATGCTATACGCTAAATGCGTTTTATAGCTCTCTGGCATGGCGTATTTGGCTAAATCGTTTTTAATGTTATGCTCGCTCAATAAAACTCTGAGATTTTCCAAAGCTAAAACGCTCATTTCATTCACTTTTTCATTATCCACAAACACTAAAAACTCTTTGGCTCTCGCTAAATTTGTTTCATTAAGGGGTAAAAAGCTCTCCACTTCTTTCAATTCCCTTAAAGTGTAACGGCTTGATTTCACGCTCAAGCTCGCTATGCGGTGCCGGCTCAATTCTTGCAACGCTCCCCTGCTCAAACCCTTGATTTCAAAATTGTAATAAAGATGCTCTAAAGTGGAAGAATGCCTAAAAATATTCCCCACCCTGTGGATCAATTCCTTATCTTTAGAGCCTCCATCATCGCTGTATTCAAAGCTCTGCCAGCAAGTGCGGATCGCTTGGCTTGCAATGTCCAAAGGGGTGTAATGCTTACAAATCACTTCCATTATTTGACTCCTAATCGCTTTTATTCCACGGTAACGCTTTTAGCCAAGTTTCTTGGGTGATCCACATCGTGATTTAAACGCATAGCGATTTCTAGGGCTAAAAGTTGCATCGCTAAATTCATGCGGAAAAATTCTTCCATGTAGCTTTCGCTCTCTTCTAATTGGATAAAATCATCAGCGATCTCTAAAATTTCAGAACTTAACACGCAAATCGTAGAATCCCTAGCGCTCAATTCTTCAATATTGCTTTTGGTTTTATCAAACAACAAATGTTTAGACAATAAAGCAATGGTAAAAAGGTTGGAATCCACTAACGCAATAGGCCCATGCTTCATCTCCGCGCTCGCATACCCCTCAGCGTGCAAGTAGCTGATCTCTTTAAGTTTCAACGCTCCTTCTAAAGCGAGTGGGTAAAACACATCGCGCCCGATATAAAAAAAGCCATGCCCATGCAAGTAGCGTTTGGATAAGCGCTTGATTTTTTCATGCAATTTAGACTCTACTTTCATCGCATTCACGCTATTGAGCATGTTTTTAGCCTGGATTTTTTCTTCTTCTTTAGAGATGGTCCCTAGCTGTTTGCCTAGATACACGCTCAAAAGCCATAAAAGCATCACTTGCGAAGAAAACGCCTTAGTGGATGCTACGCTCCTCTCCACCCCCGCTCTAATCAAAAGCACATGATCGCTAATGCGGCTCATCATGCTAAAGGGAGCGTTACACAAGCTAATGGTTTTAAGCCCTTGGGCTTTGGCTAACTTTAACGCCTCTAAAGTGTCAGCGGTTTCGCCGCTTTGAGAAATCGCTATAAAAAGCTCGTTAGGGTTGCTTTTAAAATGAGCGTAGCGGTATTCGCTCGCTAAAATGGCCCTCGCTCTTATTTTGGCTAATCTTTCAAACAAATACACGCTCGCTAAACTCGCATGGTAACTGCTCCCACAAGAACACAGCGTGATTTCACTCACATTTTCTAAAAATTTAGGATCGATCTCGCAATACACATTCAAGGCTTCCAAGCGCCCCTCTAAGCACTCTAACAAACTGCTATGTTGTTCATAAATCTCTTTTTCTAAATAATTCCTAAAATCCCCTTTAGAATAATCTTTATCCTCAAAAGCGTAATCTTTCATGTTTTCAATGTGTTTTAAATCTTTAAAATTTTCTAAAGAAATCTGCCCCACGCTGTTTTCTTCTAAAATGACAAATTGATCCACTTTAGGGGCTAACACGCTCAAACTGGACGCAAAAAACACCCCCTCTCTGCCCTTACCCACGATTAAAGGCGAAGAAGATTTAGCGTAAAACAAGCTCTCTTTAGCCCTTTTATGGAGCATTAAAATCGCATAACTCCCTTTTAAAAGGCTGATGCTTTTTTCAAAAGCTTTCAATAAATCGCTCTCGCTTTTAAGCGTTTCTTCTAATAAATGCGCAATCACTTCCGTATCCGTTTGGCTTAAAAACGCATGCCCTTTATTTTCTAATTCTTTTTTCAAGCTTGCGTAATTTTCAATGATGCCATTATGCACTAAGGCTAAATTTTCTGTAAAATGCGGGTGGGCGTTTGCGCTGCTTGGCTTGCCATGCGTGGCCCATCTAGTATGAGCGATACTCACGCCAAAATTTAAAAACTCTTTATTTTTAAGCTCTGATTTAAGGTTTTCTAATTTCCCTTGAGTTTTAAACACTTCCAAACAATTGCCGCTCAATACGGCTAAGCCCGCGCTGTCATAACCTCTGTATTCCAATTCCTTTAAGCCCTCTAAAAGAATGGATTTTTTCTCACTATCCCCTATATAACCTACAATCCCACACATTTAAAACACCAATAACCCTTTTTTGATCTTATTTAAAGCGTTGATAAGCTCCTTTAGGCGCTCCACTTCTTCGCTTAATTGCGTAAAAAACGCTTCATTCACGCCCTTTGGCATGTCCATGCTCCCTCTTTTAATCTCAATAAAATCCCCCAAACTCAAATTCGCTAATTTTAAAAGCATTTCAATTTCATTTTGCGAATCTTCAATATCCGCTAAAATCTTGCGTATTTTTTCAAACATGTGATCGCCTTTAATTTAGAATGCTCCATGATAGCTAAACTATTAAATTATTAAACTATCAATGATGTTTTCTAAAATCTGTTTGACTTTGGCATGGTTTTCTTTAAATTCTTTATGCGCGTTAAGTCCCACATGGTTACTCACGCAAAAAATCCCCTTAGCCTTCAAAGAAAACGCCTTAGCCACGCTCAAAACGCTAAAAAACTCCATATTTTCTAATAAAACGCCCTTTTGAACCATTTTTTTAGCAAACATTTCGCTGGTGTGGATATAGTTACTGCTATTCACGCCCACCCTTTCAAAAAGAGCTTTCTCTTCAGTTTCTATGTGAATGGAATTATCCAAAGGCGTGTAGCTGTTTAAATGGCTAAAACTCTCTTCAATTTGATAGCCTTGAATGCTTTCAAACACGCTTAAAAGCTCAATTTCTGGGCTATAACTCCCCGCACTCCCTATAAAAATAAGACTTTCTGTATCAGGGTTTTTTAAACACATTCTCGTTAAATTAATCACGCTTCCTATCAAGCCCACACCAATAGGCACCGCCCCTTTTAAAGTTTCATTCCTTCCAGCGCAAAGCAGCATGAAAATCCTTTTTTCGCATCCATTAGCTTATTATAAAGCAAGCATTATAGACAAACCCTTAAAAGAAACACCTTAATTTTAAGGCTTCATTCACATTTCATTCACATGCTATTCCTTTTTCATCCACCACTGATTCACGCTATAATAACGCCATGGATACCAACAACAATATTGAAAAAGAAATCTTGGTGCTAGCCAAACAAAAAGTTAGCCCCATAGAGTATGAAAATTACTTGAGCCAACTCAAATACAACCCTAACGCGAGCAAGAGCGATATTGCCTTTTTTTATGCCCCAAACAAAGTCTTATGCACCACGATTACGGCTAAATACGGCGCGTTGCTTAAAGAAATTTTAAGCCAGAATAAAGTCGGCATGCATTTAGCCCATAGCGTGGATGTGCGTATTGAAGTAGCGCCTAAAATCCAAGTTAGCACCCAATCTAATATCAATTACAAAGCGGTAAAAACGAGCGTCAAAGACTCTTACACTTTTGAAAATTTTGTCGTAGGCTCATGCAATAACACCGTTTATGAAATCGCTAAAAAAGTCGCCCAAAGCGATACGCCCCCTTATAACCCGGTGCTTTTTTATGGCGGCACAGGGTTAGGCAAAACACACATTTTAAACGCTATCGGTAACCATGCCCTAGAAAAGCATAAAAAAGTCGTGTTAGTCACTTCAGAAGATTTTTTGACAGACTTTTTAAAGCATTTAGACAACAAAACCATGGATTCTTTTAAAAAAAAATACCGCCATTGCGACTTTTTCTTGTTAGATGACGCTCAATTTTTGCAAGGAAAACCCAAGCTAGAAGAAGAATTTTTCCACACCTTTAACGAATTGCACGCCAACAGCAAACAAATCGTATTGATTTCAGACCGATCGCCTAAAAACATCGCCGGCTTAGAAGATCGCTTAAAATCGCGCTTTGAATGGGGGATAACCGCTAAAGTCATGCCCCCTGATTTAGAAACCAAACTTTCCATTGTCAAACAAAAATGCCAGCTCAATAAAATCACTTTACCTGAAGAGGTGATGGAATACATCGCCCAACACATCAGCGACAATATCCGCCAAATGGAAGGCGCGATCATTAAAATCAGCGTGAACGCGAACTTAATGAACGCTTCCATTGATTTGAACCTCGCTAAAACCGTTTTAGAAGATTTGCAAAAAGATCATGCCGAAGGCTCAAGCTTAGAAAATATCCTACTCGCTGTCGCGCAAAGCTTGAATCTCAAATCCAGCGAGATCAAAATCTCTTCGCGCCAAAAAAATGTCGCTCTGGCGAGAAAATTAGTCGTGTATTTCGCCAGGCTTTATACCCCTAACCCCACGCTCTCGCTCGCTCAATTTTTGGATTTAAAGGATCATTCAAGCATTTCTAAAATGTATTCTGGCGTTAAAAAAATGCTTGAAGAAGAAAAAAGCCCTTTTATCTCAAGCCTTAGAGAAGAAATCAAAAACCGCTTGAACGAACTAAACGATAAAAAAACTGCTTTCAATTCAAGTGAATGAAAAAAGGCTTATCAAAAAGCGTTTCATTCACTTCTTTTCAAATCCCGCAACCCCCCTAAAAACGCACACCTCTAAAGCTTTTTCATTTTTCATTCCATTCATTCACGCCCCTACTACTGTTACTAATTATTATTAATCAAAATGTTACCTATCTATAACTTATTTATAACTTTTACTAAACCTTTTTTTAAGCTATAATTTAAAATAAAAAGGAATCAACATGAAAAAAACCCTTTGTCTGTCTTTCTTTCTGACTTTCTCTAACCCTCTTCAAGCCCTTGTGATCGAGCTTTTAGAAGAAATCAAAACTTCGCCGCATAAAGGCACTTTTAAGGCTAAAGTCCTTGATTCTAAAGAACCAAGGCAAGTTTTAGGCGTTTATAATATCTCCCCACACAAAAAACTCACGCTCACTATCACCCACATATCCACTGCAATTGTCTATCAACCCCTTGATGAAAAACTTTCTTTAGAAACGATCTTAAACCCTAACCGCCCTACTATCCCTAGAAACACCCAAATTGTTTTTTCTTCAAAAGAGTTGAAAGAGCCACACCCGCACCAAATGCCTTCTTTAAACGCGCCCATACAAAAACCACAAAACAAACCCACTTCATCGCAACAATCTCCTCAAAACTTCTCTTACTCAGAGTCCAAACTAGGCTCTAAAAACCCTAAAAACAGCCTTTTACAACCTTTAGCCACTCCTAATAAAATAAATTCCGCTAATGAAGTTAAAACGCCAACAAACGACACTAAACCCCCTTTAAAGCATTCTTCAGAAGATCAAGAAAACAACCTCTTTGTAGCGCCACCCACTGAAAAAACGCTCCCTAACAACACCCCTAACGCTAATATTAATGAACACAATGAAAGCAATGAAAATAGGGATAGTGTGGAAAAACAAGCGATTAGAGATCCTAATGTTAAAGAATTTGCGTGCGGGAAGTGGGTCTATGATGATGAAAATTTACAAGCCTATCGCCCAAGCATTTTAAAACGCATTGATGAAGACAAACAGACTGCGACAGACATTACCCCTTGCGACTACAGCAACGCTGAAAATAAAAGCGGTAAAATCACTACCCCCTATACTAAAATCTCTGTTCATAAAACAGAGCCTTTAGAAGAGCCACAAACTTTTGAAGCTAAAAACAATTTTACCATTCTCCAAGCCAGAAGCTCTACAGAAAAATGTAAAAGGGCCAGAGCACGAAAAGACGGCACGATTAGGCAATGCTATCTGATAGAAGAGCCTTTAAAACAAGCGTGGGAGAGCGAGTATCAAATCACCACGCAATTAGTGAAAGCCACTTATGAGCGCCCCAAACAAGACGATCAGATAGAGCCGACTTTCTATGAAACCAGCGAATTGGCTTATTCTTCCACACGAAAGAGTGAAGTTAAGCAAAATGAATTGAATTTGAATGATAAGTTCATGGAATTTGTGGAAGTGTATGAGGGGCATTATTTAAACGATATAGTCAAAGAAAGCAGTGAATACAAAGAATGGGTTAAAAACCATGTGCGTTTAAAAGAAGGGGTGTGCATGGTTTTAGAAATAGAAGAGCAACCACGAGCCAAAAGCACGCCTTTGAGCATTGAAAACTCTCGTGTTGTTTGTGTCAAAAAGGGGAATTATTTATTCAACGAAGTTTAAGATGGTGGCTTGAGGCGGAATCGAACCACCGACACGAAGATTTTCAGTCTTCTGCTCTACCGACTGAGCTATCAAGCCAAGCAAAAGACAATTATTACATAAAAAAGGTAAAATAAAGCTTAATTTTTAAAAAATGACTAAAAAATATAATTTGCTCAAAAGGGAACAAGGATTACAATGAAATTGATTTCATGGAATGTGAACGGGTTAAGGGCTTGCATGACTAAGGGCTTTATGGATTTTTTCAATAGCGTTGATGCGGATGTTTTTTGCATTCAAGAATCTAAAATGCAGCAAGAACAAAACACCTTTGAATTTAAAGGGTATTTTGATTTTTGGAATTGCGCGATTAAAAAGGGCTATTCTGGGGTGGTAACTTTCACTAAAAAAGAGCCTTTGAGCGTGAGCTATGGTATCAATATGGAAGAACATGACAAAGAGGGGCGCGTGGTAACTTGCGAATTTGAGTCATTTTATTTAGTGAATGTTTATACCCCTAATTCCCAACAAGCCCTATCTAGGCTTAGTTATCGCATGAGTTGGGAAGTGGAATTTAAAAAATTTTTAAAAGCTTTAGAGTTAAAAAAACCTGTCATTGTGTGCGGGGATTTGAATGTGGCTCACAATGAAATTGATTTAGAAAACCCTAAAACAAACCGAAAAAATGCGGGCTTTAGCGATGAAGAGAGAGGGAAATTCAACGAGCTTTTGAACGCCGGTTTTATTGACACTTTCCGTTATTTTTACCCTAACAAAGAAAAGGCTTACACCTGGTGGAGTTACATGCAACAAGCAAGGGATAAAAACATTGGTTGGCGCATTGATTATTTTTTATGCTCTAACCCTTTAAAAACACGCTTAAAAGACGCTTTAATCTATAAAGATATTTTAGGGAGCGATCATTGCCCGGTAGGGTTGGAATTAGTTTAAAGATAGAAAGTGTGCGAAATAAAGACAGAAAAAAGCCTTACAAAGGCTGAGTTGTATTCAAAAGCAAAGGGCCATTTAACCCCCACTTCAATACTAGCGTCATGGTGGAATAGCACGGTTTGGAATTTAAACCCCACTAAACCCAACATCCTGAAATTGGAAGTTTTGAGCGAAAACCCTTGAATGCTGCGCCAATCGTCAATGATGAAATTCGCACTGTGTTTGGAAATCGTCCATGTGTTTTCGGCAACTTGCATGCCATAAAAAAGGGAAAAAACATACAAGGGGTTTTTATTGTATTCCACAATCAAATCCCCTCCAAAGCCATAAGTGAACATGTTTGCTTGAGCGCCCGTTCTTTTATTGAGTATGACATTCCCATAATCCATAAAAAAATAATAGCGAGAATAAAACCAGTAATTGGTGGGGTTAATCTCCCAGCCTAAAGAAAAGCTCGCCCCTTCAATCGTGCGTTTAAGATCGTTGTATTTTTTCATGATCATTTTGCCTACCTGATATTGAGAAGCCACATAAAAACGGCTTTTAGCTTGCATAATGGTAGGGTTTAAAAAATAAACGCTTAAAAATAAGGGGGTTACTTTTTTAAATACATCCTTTGAAAAAAATTTCAAACTTTAATAGTTCCTGTTGAGTGGGGAGCTGAGATTGTCTTGGTGGTTAGTGGCTCGCTGCAAAACATTGTTCGTTCTTTTTTGTGAAAGATCAGCGTTTTCTTCATTGAGTTCATCAACTTTATTTTCTTCATCGATCAGATCATTCACTTCTTTGGTAGTTTTTTCATCATCTTCTTCATGTTCAATTTTTTTTACATCGTTATTAGCTTGATTATTTTGATTGTTTTGCGTCTTTTTAGTGGTTTGGTGGTTGTTCTGGTGCGATTGGGACGATTTTTTAGGATCGTCCTTGCATGCACTAAACAGGCTTAAAACAAAAGAGATAGCGATAAAATGAGTGATTTTAGATTTCATCAATTAAATTTCCTTAAGTCAATGTATAATTTGATTATCTTATCATAAAAATGATTAAGGATTGGCCAGGGTAAAAACAAATTGCAAGAAACAGATAATTTATTAAAAACATTGAATATGAAATCGCTTTTAGAAGCCTTGCTTGTTTATACGCCTAAAGGCTATAAAGATTTGAATTTATTAAAACATTTTGAACTGGGCTTGAGCGGCGTTTTAGAAGTGGATATTTTAGATAAAAGAAACTACGCCAAAGTTTTAAAGATTTTTGCCTATTCCAAACGATTTTACAAAAATTTAGAGCTTGTTTTTTTCAATTACAGCGCATTCCATCATAACCAGTTTAAAACCGGCGAGAGTTTGTTTATTTATGGTAAATTAGAGCAAAGTTCTTTTAATCAAGCTTATATCATTAACACGCCTAAAATCCTTACCGAATTTGGAAAAATTTCTTTAATTTTTAAAAAAGTTAAAAATCATAAAAAAATACAAGAAAATTTACAAAAACTTATTTCTTTAGAAAATTTAAAAAAGGAAGGCATTAAAGAGAATATCGCGCATCTATTGTTAGAAATCTTTTTCCCCACGCCGCATTTTGTCAAGGATTTTGAAACGAATAAAAATTTCCCTTCACAACATTTAAATGCATTAAAATACATTGAAATGCTTTTTTATATGAAAAATTTAGAGCGCAAAAAATTGCAATTTGGCGCTAAAATCGCATGCCCTAATAACAGCGAGCACTTGAAAGCGTTTATCGCTTCTTTACCTTTTAAACTCACCAACGACCAACAAAACGCCATTAAAGAAATCCAAAGCGATCTCACTAGCTCTATAGCGTGCAAGCGTTTGATTATAGGCGATGTGGGGTGTGGGAAAACAATGGTGATTTTAGCGAGCATGGTATTAGCCTACCCTAATAAAACCCTTTTAATGGCGCCCACTTCCATTCTCGCTAAACAGCTTTATAACGAAGCCTTAAAATTTTTACCCTCTTATTTTGAAGTGGAATTACTGCTCGGCGGGAGCCATAAAAAAAATCATTTGTTTGAAAAAATCACGCATGTGGTTATAGGCACGCAAGCGTTGTTGTTTGATAAGCGCGATTTGAATGAATTTGCTTTAGTGATCACTGATGAACAGCACCGATTTGGCACCAAGCAGCGCTACCAATTAGAAAAAATGGCGAGCAGTAAGGGCAATAAACCCCATTCTTTGCAATTTTCCGCTACCCCCATTCCTCGCACTCTGGCTTTAGCCAAAAGCGCGTTTGTGAAAACGACCATGATTAGAGAAATCCCTTATCCTAAAGAAATTGAAACTCTGGTTTTGCATAAAAGAGATTTTAAAATAGTGATGGAAAAGATTAGCGAAGAAATCGCTAAAAACCATCAAGTCATTGTCGTTTATCCGCTGGTGAATGAGAGCGAAAAAATCCCGTATTTATCGCTCAGTGAGGGGGCAAGTTTTTGGCAAAAACGCTTTAAAAATGTTTATACCACTTCAGGGCAAGATAAAAATAAAGAAGAAGTGATTGAAGAATTTAGAGAGTTTGGGAGTATTCTTTTAGCGACTACGCTCATTGAGGTGGGCATTTCTTTACCACGATTGAGCGTGATGGTGGTTTTAGCACCCGAAAGGTTAGGCTTAGCGACTTTACATCAGTTAAGGGGGCGCGTTTCTCGTAATGGCTTGAAAGGCTATTGTTTTTTATGCACGATCCAAGAAGAAAACGAACGATTGGAAAAGTTTGCTGATGAATTAGACGGATTTAAAATCGCTGAATTGGATTTAGAATACAGAAAAAGCGGGGATTTACTCCAGGGTGGGGAGCAGAGCGGGAATAGTTTTGAATACATTGACTTAGCCAAAGATGAAAACATTATCGCTGAAGTGAAACAAGATTTTTTAAAGGCCGTTAGCGTTTCACATGGAACATTTGAAAATTGAAAATTAAGGCGGAATTGGGTAATTTAAATCATTTAAAATAAAGGATAGAAATGCAAAATAAAGAAATTAGTGAAGAAAAAAGCGTTAATGAAAAAAATGTAGAGGTTTTTAATCGTTATTTTCCCGGTTGCTTGAGTATAGAAAATGATAACAAGCTCACGCTAGACACAAAAAAATTAAAAGCGTTACTAGGGGATTTTAGCGAGGTAAAAGAAGAGGGCTATGGGTTGGATTTTGTGGGTAAGAAAATCGCTTTAAATCAAGCTTTTAAGAAAAATCATAAGATTTTAAAGCCCTTAAATGAATCCACGAGCAAGCACATTCTCATCAAGGGCGACAATTTAGACGCTCTCAAAATCTTAAAACAAAGCTATAGTGAAAAAATCAAAATGATCTACATTGACCCCCCTTACAACACGAAAAACGAGAATTTTATTTATGGCGATGATTTCTCACAATCCAATGAAGAGGTTTTAAAACAATTGGACTATTCTAAAGAAAAGCTGGATTATATCAAGAATCTTTTTGGGTCAAAAAGCCATAGCGGGTGGCTTAGCTTCATGTATCCTAGATTGCTACTCGCTAGAGATTTGCTCAAACAAGACGGCGTGATTTTCATCAGCATTGACGATAACGAAGCCGCCCAACTCAAACTTTTATGCGATGAGATTTTTGGGGAGGGGAATTTTGTAGCTGAAATTGTTAGGAATACTAATAGTTCTAAAAATCAAAGTTTGTTTATTTCTGTTTCGCATGAATATTGTTTAATTTATGCAAAAAATATTTCATTTTTAAGTAAAAAACATGAAAATGATAAATGGCAAATTCCAAAAAATAATGTTAAAGAATATTATTCAAGGGTTAAGACTTTACAAAATAAAAATTTAAGTAATGATGAAATTACAGAAGAATTAAAAGAACTAACAAAATATCCAAGATTTATGGATTTTACAAATTATTGGTATTTTGATGAAAAAGGGCTTTATCGTAAGGATAATTTGGGAGGTGTAAAGAATGGTAATAAGTTTAAGATTATAAACCCCTTGACTAATCAAGAAGACCCTATTCCGCCCGGTGGATTTAGATATTCCAAAGAAAAATTACAAGAGTTAATTAAATACGATCGCATTCATTTCCATACAGATGGGAGTTTGCCTACTCTTAAAAGATATTTAGATGAAAATCATACACAGCGTCCTAAATCTATAATGAGTGATGATCAACGCCCTGACTATGCCCTATTACAAGAATTGTTTAATGGGATTATGGTTTTTGATAATCCTAAGCAAATGGCATTTATGCAGAGAATTATTGGGATCGCTACCGAAAAAGGCGACATCATCTTAGATTTTTTCGCCGGGAGCGGGACAACCGCGCATGCCGTGTTAGAGAGTAATAAGAGCGATTATCAAAAATTAAGTGAGGGGGGGGGGGGTTATTTAATGGCTTGAACGCCGCATTTAAAGAAAGGCGCTTCATTCTCGTCCAGTTAGATGAAAAAATTGATCCCAAGAAAAACAAAAGCGCGCATGATTTTTGTTTGAACACCCTAAAATCCATCTCCCCAAGCATTTTTGACATCACCGAAGAAAGGATTAAAAGAGCGGGGGTTAAAATCAAAGAAGCTTGCCCCGATTTAGATGTGGGGTTTCAAGCGTTTGAAATCATTGATGATGAAACGCATGCTAATGATAAAAATCTCAGTCAAGCCCATCAAAAGGATTTGTTCGCTTATTCTAACCCTGAAAAAAGGGGAACCCAAACGATTTTAATCAAGCTTTTAGGCTGTGAGGGTTTGGATCTCACTACGCCTATAATTTGCTTGATTGAAAACGCCTTGTATCTGGCTCAAAATACGGCTTTCATTGTGGGGGATATAGAAATGAGTGAGGTTTTAGAAAACTTGAAAGATAAAGGGGTGGAAAAAATTAGCATGTATATGCCCGCTATCAGTAACGATAGGCTGTGTTTGGAATTGGGCAGTAATTTGTTTGATTTGAAATTAGAGAGCGGCGATTTAAAGATTAGGGGGTAGAGGTGAAAATCAAATTCAAACGATTGGATTATCAAGAAAAATGCTTGAATCAGATTTTAGGGGTGTTTAAGGGGATTGATTTGAGAGAGCCAGAAAAGGATATTCAAAGGATTGCTAACCCTGTTTTTGAAACAGAAGCGCTCAAAAATGTTTTATTAGAAAATATTGAGGATTTACGATCCGAGCAAAAAATAACCCAGGGAAGCGTGGGGATTAATCAGTCGTTAAACTGCGATATTTTAATGGAAACAGGTACCGGGAAGACCTTTTGCTTTTTGGAATGCGTTTATGCCTTGCACAAAAACTACCATTTGTCAAAATTTATCGTTTTAGTGCCAAGCAACGCCATTAAATTAGGGGTTTTAAAGAGTGTTGAAATCACAAGAGAATTTTTTAAAAGCGAATATTCTACGCATTTAGAAAGCTATGAAGATGTAGAAAGATTCATTCTAGCGAGTAACCATAAATGCTGTGTGTTGGTGATGACTGATGCTGCCTTTAGGAGTGAGAAAAAAAATGTTATCAATAAATCATGCTTAGAAAACACGAATCTATTCAATGGTGCAAAAAGTTACATGCAAGCTTTAGCCAGTATCCGCCCTATCGTGATCTTAGACGAACCGCACCGATTTTTGGGCGATAAAACAAAGAAAAAATTAAAAGAATTCAACGCTTTAATCACGCTCAGGTTTGGGGCGACTTTTAAAGATGATTATAATAATTTGATTTACGCGCTAGACAGCAAAAAAGCGTTTGATAATGGGCTAGTGAAAAGCATTAGCGTGGCGTCTGTGGGGGAGAGTGATGAGTATTTTTTAGAGCTTAAAGAGACTAACAAAAAACAAAATGAAGCGACGATCAACTACACGAATTTAGAAAATAAAACTCAAAGCGTCAAAGTCAAAACGCATGATAATTTAGGCGCGCTAACTCATATCAGCGCTTTAGAAGATTACATTGTAGAAAACATCACTAAAAATGAGGTGTGTTTTTTGAACGGCGTTAATTTGTTACTGGATCAAAAAGAGCCTTTTTCTTATTTTGTAGAGGGCGAACAAGAAGTGATGCTGAAAGAAGCGATAAAAAGCCATTTTGAAAGAGAAGAAGGGCTTTTTAAAAAGGGGATTAAAGCCTTGTGCATGGTTTTTATTAGCGGGGTGAATAGCTATTTAAGCGAAAATGAACAGCCGGCCAAATTAGCCCTTTTATTTGAAAAACTTTACCAACAAGAGCTTGAAGAAGTCTTAAAAAAGCCTTTAGATGAAAATTATAGAGCGTATTTAGAGCGTGCTAGAGAAGACATTAAAAGAGTGCATGGAGGGTATTTCGCTAAAAGCAAGAAAGAGGGCGATAAAGACCAAGTGATCGCACTCATTTTAAAAGAAAAAGAAAAATTGCTGAGTTTTGATTCCGATCTCAGGTTTATTTTTTCGCAATGGGCGTTGCAAGAGGGGTGGGATAACCCTAATGTGATGACGATTTGCAAATTAGCCCCCAGCTCTTCTAATATCACTAAATTGCAACAAATCGGTAGGGGGCTAAGGCTCGCTGTGAATGATAATGGCGAACGCATCACTAAAGAGCATGCTGATTTTGATTTTGTCAATGAATTGGTGGTGATCGTGCCGCAAGTGGAGGGGGATTTTGTGGGAGCGATCCAGCAAGAGATAAGCGAACACAGCTTGATCAAACAAGTATTCAGTGGGGAAGAGCTAGAAAAAAGCGGCATGGTTAAAAAAGGGTATTACGGGGCTTTATTTGAAAAGTTGGAGGGTTTGGGTTTTGGAGAAAAAACAGATGATGAAAACTTTAAACTCACCCTCAATCAAAACGAATTTTTAAAAAAAGAGCCGGAACTAGAAAATTTAAAAAATGAAACATACTTGGATCTTGAAAAATTAAAAGATTTTTTAAAAGATCGCTTAGTTGGCAATCCTAGAGTTAGGAACAAAAACGAGCGAAAAACTGAAAAAATCAAAATCAATAAAGAAAATTTTAAAAAATTTGAAACCTTATGGGCAGGTTTGAACCATCAAGCCCGAATCGCTTATGCCATTGATAGCGAGAGCTTGATTGATGAGATTGTCAAAAATATTAATTCTTCTTTTAATGTCAGTTCAAAAAGCGTTTTGGTTACGACGCATAAAAAAGTAGAAACGATGGGAAATAACGCTACTACAAAGACTTTTGAGCGAGAAAGCGTATGCGTGTGGAGTCTGCATGAATTTATCAGCACCTTGTCTAATAAGGTGAAATTGAGTTTTGAAAGCGTGGCTAAAGTGTTAGAAAACATTGATGAAAACAAGTTTAATGAAATTAAAAAAAACGAACAAGAGAGTTTAAAACGCTTAGAAGATCTGTTTTTGGAAATCATTTATCAAAATATTAAAGATAAAATTTCCTATCAAATGCGCGAAACGACGATTAAAAACAAAAAAAACGATGCGTTTTATGATGAAAAGGGAGAAATTAGAGAGTTTTTAGACGGGAGTTTGGGGACGGATAAATATGAGATTAAAAATGCAAGTGTTCGAGAAAAATGCCTGTATGAAAATTTCATGCAAGTGGAGAGCGAGATTGAAAAAGACACGATTGAAGAATCTAACGACACTAAAATCATTGTTTTTGGCAAGCTCCCTAGGGTTAAAATCCCAATAGGGTTAAATCAAACTTATAGCCCTGATTTTGGGTATGTGGTTGAAAATAACGATAAAAAAGTGTTGTTAGTGGTAGAAACTAAGGGGGTTGATAAAAAAGGCGAATTACGCCCTGAAGAAGAGCGGAAAATCTCAACCGCTAAGAAATTTTTTGAAGCTTTAAAAAAGCAAGGCGTGAATATTGAATACAAAACCAAATTGAATAATGATCAATTGAGTGCGTTGATCAATGAAGTTTTAAATCGTAAAGATTAGAGTTAATAAGCTCAATTACTCTAATGTTTCACATGGAACAATTTCAAAGAAAAGCGTTTTATTTAAAATTCATGGTGCTTTTGTTATAATCGTTTTTATCCAATTTTAAAGCATTGAAAAGCATTACACTTATAAAAGCGTGGCATTAAAAAACGCTTTTATAAACAACGATAAACTTTTAAAGCATGTGTTTTTAAGCGATGTAAGGAATTAACATGGATTATAAAAAATTAGATTTACCCAACACAAACTACCCAAATCAAGAGCAACTGAAAGCTTTTGAAACCGCTTTTAACGCCTTTTTAGAAACCAACCAACAAGAAAATGAAAATCACCACAACGACGCTTTTAATGATTTATTGAAAGGTGTTTTTAAATACAAGGTTAAGCCCACCAAAAAAATAGACAGCGCTATTCTTAATGAAAATAACAAAGTGGAGGTGATCATTGAATTTAAAGCCCTTAAAAACCCCAACGAATTTATTAAAAAGGGCGATTTGAATGTTAAAGCCTTTCATGAAAGCCTTTTGTATTATCTCACAGAAAGAAAAGATGGTAATAACAACCTTAAGCATCTTATCTTAGTCACTATTAAAGAGCTTTATATCATTGATGCAAACGAATTTGAGGTTTTTAATAAAGATAAAGAAATTCAAAAAGCCTTTGAAAATTGCCATGATAAAAAGGGTAACGATCCACGCACAAAAGCGTTTTATGACGCTTGCCAAAAACGCCTTAATGAGCTTGATCGTTCTTTGAAATACTACCATATCTCTCTCAAAAAAGAAAATTTAGCCCTAATCTATCAAGCCCTAAGCCCTAATTTTTTGCTCAAAATTCCAAAATATTCTGACGCTAACACGCTTAACAAAGATTTTTATGAAGAATTGCTTTACATTTTAGGGTTAGAAGAGAAAAATGAAAAGGGGAAAACTTTAATCAAGCCCAGCCGCACCAAAAACTCCCTAAGTTATGCCCTAAAAGAGAAATACAAAAATTTAGACGATGAAGAAGTCATGGCGTTACTGATTGCTTGGAATAACCGTATCTTGTTTTTACGGCTTTTAGAAAGCCTTTTAATTTCTTTCAAGCATTTTGAAAATCCTTTCTTAACCACAGAAAACTTTAAAGATTTCAACGCCCTAAACACCCTCTTTTTTGAAGTCCTAGCCATGAAAAACAGCGAGCGTTCTTTAAATAAAGAAGACAAGATTTTAGAAAAAATCCCTTATTTGAATTCCAGTTTGTTTGATGAAACACCTTTGGAATTAGAGGGGTATAGAATAAGATCACTCGATAACGAGCCTTTAGAGATTTATCCTAAATCCGTTCTCAAAAAACACGAAGAATACCAAGAACAAAAAGATTTGCCGTTGCTAAAATACCTTTTTGAATTTTTGCGCGTTTATGATTTCACCACCACCCCTAAAGACATTAAAGATAATCAAAATAAGAGCGAAAGCCGTTTGATTAACCCTAGCGTTTTAGGGCTTGTTTTTGAAAAACTCAACGGCTATAAAGAGGGGAGCTTTTATACCCCAAGCTTCATCACAAGCTACATGTGCAAAGAGAGTATCACGCCGATTGTGTTGGATAAATTCAACGCCACTTATCAGTGGGACTGCGAAAATCTAAAAGCGTTGCGAGAAAAAATAGACAGAAATTTTTCAAATGAAAAAGCTAAAGAATACCTAAACACGCTTTTAACCTTACGCATTTGCGATCCGGCGGTGGGGAGCGGGCATTTTCTAGTCTCTGCGCTCAATGAAATGGTGCGGGTTGCTTACAAGCTAGGGCTTATTGCTTCCTTGTATCGTTGCGAGCTTAGATTAGAAAACGATGAAATCATCATCCACACGCCAGAGGATAAAGTCTTTAAATATACCATACCGCATAGCGAAAACGATCCCCACCACCAAATCCAAAAAGAACTTTTTAATCTTAAAAAAGACATCATTGAAAACTGCCTTTTTGGCGTGGATATTAACCCCAATTCTTGCGAAATCACCAAGCTTAGGCTATGGATAGAGCTTTTAAAATACAGCTATTATATTTTTGAAGAGGGTAAGAACACTAACAATCTTGAAACCCTCCCCAACATTGACATTAACATCAAGTGCGCTAACAGCTTGATCTCACGCTTTAATTTGAATGATGATCTCAAAAAGATCCCCAATATCAAGAAAAAAATCCAAGAATACAAAGATTTAGTCGCTCAATACAAAGACCCAAACCCTTTCTATCCCTTAAATAAGCAAGATCTTATCAACAAAATCCAAGACTTAAAAAACACTTTTTCCCTCACACTCAAAGACCCTAAAACCAAAGCAGAGCTTGAAAAGGCTATTGAAAAACACATCAAAAAATACAATTTCTTTGCCCTAGACGATAAGAGCTTGCTAGCTGGGTTAGATTACTTTATCCCAAGCCTTTTTGGCACGCCAAAACTAAGCCCTAAGGAAGAGGAAGAGGCTTTTGCTTCTTATGGGCGTATTAGAGCTTTGAGAAAAAAGCTTGATGATGCCTTAAGTGGTGGAGAGTATCACAATGCGTTTGAATGGCGCTTTGAATTCCCTGAAGTGTTGGATGATGAGGGGGATTTTTTAGGCTTTGATTGCATCATTGGCAATCCGCCTTATATCCGCCAAGAACAAATCAAAGAAATAAAGCCTTTATTACAAAAGCAATACCGAGATTTCTACAACAGCACCGCTGACATTTACACCTACTTTTTTGCCCTGTCTTACCACCTTTTAAAAGACAAGGGGTTTAACGCTTTCATCACTTCCAACAAATACGCGCGAGCCAAATACGGCGCTAAATTAAGAGAATGGCTGCTCAAAAAAACCACCCTTGCCAGCTACATGGAGCTAAACGCCTTAAAAGTCTTTGAGAGCGCCACCGTGGATACAAGCATTATGAGTTTCATCAAACAAACGCCCCCCAAAGAGAGCGATTTTAGGTATTACGAACCCACCCCAGACGATAAAAGCGATTTGAAAAGCGCTCGCTCTTTATCCATGAGGCAAAACGCGCTTTTAACAGAAAGCTTTATTTTTGCCAACACCTCTCTTTTAGACTTAAGGGATAAAATGGAGAGTGTTGGCACCCCGCTCAAGGATTGGGATATTCAAATCTATCGTGGCATTTTAACCGGCGCTAACGAAGCCTTTATCATTCCCACTGAAAAAAGAGACGAAATCTTAAAAAACTGCGATGATGCGCAAAAAGATGAAAGGGGAATGAGCGAAAGAGAAAGAACAAAAGAGCTTATCAAGCCCATTTTAAGAGGGAAGGACATTAAAAGGTATCGTTATGAGTGGGCGGATTTGTGGGTGATAGCGACATTCCCAAGCCTTAAGCTTGATATTGATGATTATCCCTCTCTCAAAACTTATCTTTCACAATTCCGCCCTAGAATTGACCAAAGCGGTGAAAAAGGTTGCAGAAAGAAAACAAGCAATCAGTGGTTTGAAACTCAGGATACTATTGCTTATCATGGCGATTTTGAAAAAGAGAAAATTGTGTATGGCGAGATCGTGCAAGAGCCACGATTTTATTTAGATAATGGAGAATGCGAATTAGGGTATTTTTATGCAGAAGCCACGAGCTTCATTCTCACAGGAGAGCATTTGCACTATCTTTTAGGAATGTTGCATTCTAAATTGATTACTTTTGCTTTCAAAACTTTCTATGCAGGCGGAGGACTAGGCGAGAGTGGCTATCGCTATAAAAAGGCTTTTATAGAACGGCTTCCCATTCCTAAAATCACACCAGAAAACCAAAAATTAGCCCACAAAATCACCGATTGCGCAAAAGCAATCCTAGAAGCAAAAGGAAAAGACCCTAAAGCCAACACCCAAAAATTAGAAAAAGAAATTGACGTTTTAGTCTATCAGCTTTACAACCTCACCGATGAAGAAATTAAAATCATTGAAGAGGGGCAAGAAATAAAAAGCTGATTTTCCACTTAAGGATAACCCCCTAATTTAGGGGGCAACTCTTTTTAAGAATTAGCGTTTAATCACTAGATCAAACTTTAAACCCAAAAAACTGATTTTTAGGTATAATTCTTTCCAAGAGTGTTTACTACGATGATTTTTCATAGTAAGCTCCTAAAAGTGGATTTTACCCCCTAATCTCTAGCAAAAAAAACTAGGGGGTAAGCGTTATTTTATCTTAATCTTACAAAAACGCTTTTGATAAAAGCTACAAACCACTCAGTTAAAAGCTTTTTTAGAGATTGAATTTTAGATACCCTTAATTCTTAAACAAAGACTCTAAAGCTTCTACCCCTACTTTTGGCGTTTCTTTTTCGCTTTCGTTTTCTGCGTGTTCTTTGACGCTAGGAATGGTTTCAAACTCTATGTGATAGCCTGTAAGCATGGACGCTAAGCACACATTCACCCCGCCTTTACCGATAGCCTTAGATTTTTCAATATCTAATAAACGCACTTTAGCCTTTTGCAAATGGTTATTGACAATAAAACGCTCTTGAATGGATTCTTTTTCTTCAGCACTCAATTCTTCTATAGGGATTTTTTTAATTTCAACGCTTAAAATTTTGGCTGGAGCGAGCGCGAGGGTGATGTAAATTTCAGGCACATTAGAATACTCTATGCAATCAATATTTTCTTTATTCAATTCGTTACTTATCGCATTAATGCGCACGCCCTTAACCCCCACAGCCGCACCTATGGGGTCAATCCTAGCGTTATGGGAAAAAAAGCTCACTTTCGCTCTGTTGCCTGGGATTCGCGCACAATGGATGATTTCAATTTCTTTATCTTTAATTTCAGGGACTTCTAATTCCAACAAGGCTTCAAGCATTTTAGGGGTGGTGCGACTCATCTCTAATAGTAAACCTTTTTTCGTGCGTTTGACTTGCGTTAAAACCGCTTTAATGCTATCGCCTACTTTAAAACTCTCGCCCTTGATGCGATGGCGCATGGAAAGAACGCCTTGAAATTGCTGCTCAATCTCAATAAAGGTGTTTTGATGGTTATCCACTAAAATCACTTGCCCCATTAAAACGCTGTTAAGACGCTTTTGAAACGCTTCAAAGTGGCTGTCTTCTAACGCTTTTTCTAACTGGTATTGCAAATCTTTAAAAAGGCGGTTGATCGCTCCTTGCTTCATGCTCTCTAAACTCAAGCTGTAAGACAATTCGTCTTTAATCTTAACGCTTGGATCTATTTCTTTGGCTTTAGACAAGCTGATGTATTTAGAAGGGTCGTTAATCAATCTTTCATCATCATCTTCTAAAACTTCTACCAACTGGATAAGCTGGAGCTGCTTGTTTTCTTCAATTACCAAGTAGCGCGCTAGGGGGTCTAACTCATTTTGCGCCATTTTTAGCAAACAGCCTTGAATCACTTTTGAAATCATCTCTTTAGGCAAATTTTTTTCATACGCAATGCATTCTATAAGATCGCTGATTTTTTCCATTCTCAAGTTCCTTTAAATTTATTTTCTATCATTCTCTATTTGTGGGGGATATGGCACGTTTAAAAGAAATTTTATTATAGCGAATTTTCAAGCTTTATTAAGGATTTCTGCTAAAACCAGAGCGATTTTTTCCAAATCTTCTTCATTCAAGCTAAAGACTTCAAAGCACACAAATGCGCATGAAATTCTTGCGATAACGCCTTTTTGGAAAAGCTTTAAATAAAGTTTCTCACTATTTAAAGCGCGGGTGTTTTTGGACTGGATTTTCACGCAAAAGGATTCTAATTCTCTATCGGGAAAATTCCCTATTTTAGAAAAGCTAGAGGCGATGCTCACATTCAATTCTAAAGGCTTTAAAAGGGCGTAGAGTTTGAGAGCTTTTTGCAATAAGGCGTCTTTAGTTTGGTTTAGTAGCGCATGAATGGTGGTTTCTTCTTGGTGATTGACCCATGCGTTTAGGCTGTGAAAAAGCAAGGTAAGCGTGATTTTACCCGCCCTCAAAGCTCTATAAAGGGGGTGGTTTTTTAATATTCCAACCCATTCTTTTTGCCCCATAATAATGCCCGCTTGCGTGCTGTTAAAGCACTTATCCGCACTAAAGCTTAAAAGCGATGGTTTTAGGGCTAAAATTTCTTCTAAAGCCGTTCTGTTTAACAAATCCACATCCCCTAAATTGTAATAATCTATCAAACCATGCTCTTTAGCTAGGGCTTGTAAATCTTTAAAAGGCGTGTCTTTTTTAAAATGGGGGTTGTGGGTTTTAAAGAGCATTTTGCTGTTTTCATTCAAGGCCAAGCGATAATCCCTTAAATAAGCGCGACTGACATTCCCCACTAAATGCAACCTAGCCCCACTACTCAATAAAATATCTTTAAGGTTAAAATCCCCCCCCACTAATTCGCCATAAGAAACAATGATTTCTTTTTCTTGCGCTAAAGCGTTAGCGATGAGAAAAATCGCACTGGTGTTATTATTCACAATCAAAATTTCTTCAGTGCCAAAACACGCCTTAAAGAGTTGTTTTAAAGGGGTTAAGCGGTTCTTTTTTTTAGTGGTGTTGAGATCGCATTCTAAATCAATGGGATGGGTTAAAACTTCTTTTAAATAAGGTTCAATTTTTTCATAAAATTGCGGGCTAAAAAACGATCGCCCATGATTTTCATCAAAAACGCTCGCGCTCGCATTGATGATTTTTTGATAAGGGCTTTTCAAAAGATCCGGGGTTATTTCGGGCGTTTTTTTAGCCATGATGAGCGCGTTTGGTTCCTTTTTTGAGAGTTAAAATAAGCGTTATTTTAAACTAAACCCGCTAAATTTTTGATAAAACTACTTTTTTAAAACCCTCAAGAGCATTTTAATGAGTTTATTGAGCGAGCGGAACTTTTTCCATAGAGTTTGGCGGTTTCTATAAGGCTTTTTCATGTTTGTTTCCATGTTCAAAATTCAAAAAGAAATCCTAGGATTCCTTTCATTTTAGAACTGATAGGATATCTCAAAACGCGCATTAAACCCAGGAGCCGGGAGCGCCATGCGTTTATTTTTAGGGATCATATCGCTTGCTGGAGCGTCCGCACTCGCTTGCCACACCGAAGCCTGGCTGACATATTGCTTGTTTAAGATGTTGTTAAACACGGCTGAAATCCTTAAACCCTGCCATTTTTTAGAAGTAGGAGTCCAATTGATAAAGACATTATGCACGCCATACCCAGGCTTATGGATTTTCATCAAGCCGTATTGAGGGTAGTAGATAGAATAGCCTTCATAGAACATGTTGGTTACAAAGCGTGAGAGCCAAGTTAAAGTAAGCCCCCATTTGTGGATATTGTAATCAGCTTTTAGGATAAACACATTCCCAGTCGTGGCAGCTAAAGCGTAAGTATCGGCTAATAAATGCCCCCTAGCTGTCGGCCAAGAGCGAGCCACTGAAAAAGTCCCTACGAAATTTTTATATTGCACATTCCCTGAAACTTCATAACCATAAATATTAATGGTTTCGGGCAAATTCCCTGACATGTTTTTTGCAGTCGCGTTACCCCCTCCGTTTTTAGAAGTGTCTTGCCCGTAGCTGTTGATGAAGTTATTGATGACTTGATAGAACGCTGCCCCGCGCACATTGAAATACTTGCTGTTGTAATCCACATTGAATTCTACATTTTGACCGATCGCAGGGCGCAAATTCCTTTGATAAATCACCGTAGGATCGCGCATCAAAACGCCATCGCCAGGCAAAGCCCCCTTAGTTACATACGCATAACTCACTTTCAAGCCAATGCTTTCAATGGGGTTATAAAGCACGGTTGCAGAAGGCGAGAAACCAGAAGTTACATGCGTGCGGCCGTTTTTGTCTAGCAAGGTGTAAATATCATAACGAGTTCCCGCACCCACGATCACATTGCTTAAAATATTGTAGTTCGCTTGCATAAACCCTCCGATGATATTCCCGATCGCATGCGAATTTTGGGGCATGTTACGATAGAGCGGGTTGGGCGTGTTTAGATTTTGAGGGTATTGAGAGCTTTGATCGGTGTAGTAATGGCGGTAAGGCAAGCCCGGCCCGTTAGGGTCGTTAGGATCAATATTGTTTTTATAATAGCCGTTTTTGCCTTTATCCAGTCCAGAGAAAACGCTCAGGTTTTGATAAATCATGCCGTATTCAAACACATTCCCGTAATCTTCACTAATGGGGTGGGTTACTTTAAAATTAACGCCCGAGTTGATTAAGAAAATCCTTCTGGCTAAAGTCCCCTCAGCGTCCGCATTCCCTAAAGTCCAATCGTTGGCAGTAGGGTTTTGAGCGTTAGGGGGGGTCATGTCATAATCAGGGTTTTTAGGAACAAGCCCATGGTAAATATTAGATCCTGTAGAAATTGCAGAAGCGCCTTGCCAGTTGATAGCGCCCGGCTGCCCATAGCCTATTTGATAACCCCCATCAGAAGGTCTGATAGCCCCTTGCGTGCATTGACTGATATTGTCCGGATTGTTACACCAATCCTTAACTTCAGGGATGTAATCCGGGTTAGCTGGCTCGTTAGAATTGTAAGCGAAAGGATTCACCACAGGGTTATAATCGCCCCCCCTTACCCCTAAAAAGGCGGTGGATTCAACGCGCGGCTGGTTAAAATTAGGGCCTCCATCATGCTTGTATTTCAGGCTCAAATTGTGGTTGAAATTGATCGTATGGGCTAATTCTTTCCCAAAGTCAATCACAAAGGGGGCTGGCTGGCTTCCTGGGTCATTGGCTTTGGAGAGCGCTGAAGTGGTGTTAGGGCGTAAAAGCCTGGTGGAATTTTCTCTTGTCATGTTATAGCTTAAGCTGATGGTATCCGTGTCGTTGATATAGCCATTGACTTTACCTAAAACGCTATTGACTTCGCTCGGAGTCCCTACGCCAATGTCGCTATTACTCGGATCTTGTAAATCGAAGTTAGGGTGGAAGGGATTCCTAAAAGCGTTGTTTCCGTCTCTATAATAAAAGATATTTTGATGGTTGTAATAAGCGAGTATGTCCCAGTTTTTACCACGATAGGCTGCAGTAGCGTTCATGCGATACCCGAAGTTGGTATAAAAGCCCGCTTCCGCTTTAGCCCCATAAGTTTGATTCTTTCTTAAGAAGTCGTTAGCGTCAATCGTAGTGAAAGACAATTTACCCGCCACCGCACCAGGGCCTGCTGAAGCGTTCGCCGCTCCCTTAATCACTTCCACTTCTTTAATCATGTTAGGATCGATCACGGTGTTAGCGTCATGGTGGAAAATGTTACCATTCTGAGCGACGCCATCTATTGTTACCCTTAAGAGACGGCTCTCAATCCCCCTAACATAGATCTTTTGCGCCATCAAGCCCCCACTGGCCACATTCACATCCGCCCGAGTCCTAAAAATATCACGGATTTGGTTGCTTTGGCGTTGTTGGAGCTCTTTCCTTTCAATATACATTTTATTGTTGTATTCAAAAGTCCTTTCACCCTTAGTGGTTACCTTACCCAAAGTGTGGGTATTTTCTTGAGCTTGCAAACTGCTAGCGACAATACAAGAGACAAACACGATACGAAATTGATTTCTAAGCATTTCTTTTAGCCTTTTTATTTACTCTTTTCTAAAAATTTAGTCAAGTTTTAAACCTAAGGTTATTATTACATTATTCTATTTAATAATACCTTAAATTTGTTTTAGGATTAAGAAAATACCAAGAAAAATGTGATTAAAAAAAGTTTTAGCATTTTATTGAGCGGTTGATTACTGAGTGGTTGAATCAAGCGCTGTTCGTGAAGAAGCGCTGCTAATTCCTCTTAAAAAAGTTTGAGAAGACACATTGATTTCAGCGTTTTGGCGGAAAATATCGCTTGGCTGGTTGCTTTGGCGTTCTTCTAAGTCATGGCGTTTGATAATAATGGTATTCCCCCATTGGAAGGGTCTATAAGCGCGCTTTTTTTTAATGACAAAATGCGGTTCTAAATTTAAAAATTGCACGTAACTTGGGAAATATAGCGGCTCTAATAAAGGGTTTATGGGGTTTGCTTTTAAAACAATAACGAGAAAAAAGAGGCTAAAGATTGGTTTCATAGTAAATTTTCACGCTCGCCCCCACTTGAGAATTGGGAGAAATTTCTAACTTGCTGATTTTCAAATAAAGCTCAGAGATTTCACTATAGCACGTTTTTAAAACATGGCTTAAATCTTTTAGGGCGTCTTCAATGAGTAAGTATTGTTTTTCTTGCATCATCTTTTGAATAAGCTCTTGGATTTCCATGTAGTCTAAATAAGCCTTATTGGGTAATTCCATGTAGAAAAGATCCAAATCCACGCTTATTTTTTGGGGTTTTAAGCGTTCAAACTCTAAAATCCCTAAAATCGTTTCAAACACAAAGTTATGGACATGAACACCTTGTTTAGTTTTCATAAGACTTTCTTTTCCTTACCGGCTAATAAATTAAAAATATTGCCCGCATGTTTGATAAGGGTAAAAATAAAAATAAGCACCATAGGCGTTTGCGTGCCGACTTCTTTAAGGATATTGACGCTATCTGGGATATGCATATAAGGGATAAAAAAGATAAGAACAGTCGCTGTGCCTACCCCTAAAATGCTAGCGAGTGAAGAGATTTTAAGCACCTTACCCACAAAAAACCACACCGTTAAACCGATGAGGCTTTCAATAGGGATGAGCAACACCACAGAGCCCATGATTGTAGAAACGCCCTTACCTCCATTGAAATTCAAAAAAGGCGAATAACAATGCCCTAAAATGCTAGCGATAGCGACCATCCATTGCAAACTATAATCTAACCCAAACAATTTGGTTAAAAAAACCGCAAACATGCCTTTGAAGAGATCCAAAATTAAGACTAATAAGGCCATTTGTTTAGCGTTGCTCACGCCCTTACTTTGTAAAGCGCGCAAGACATTCGTCGCACCAATACCGCCCGATCCGATCTTAGTAATATCCATGCCGTAAAAGATTTTCATTAACGCATAGCCAAAAGGAATCCCCCCAATCAAATAGCCCAAAAGGGTGAAAATCACATTGATATTGGTTAGGAAATTTAAAACGCTTTCCATAAATACCCTTTCAAATAAAATAGTGGTCATTATAACATGTTGCTTTTTAAGTGAAAGCGTTAAGTTGTTAGGGTATAGTGGCTTAAAAATTTTAGGATATTGAGAATGCTTGAAACTTCTAGCCATTTTTTAAAATCGTTTCGCTTGAAGCGTTATATAGGGTTTTTATTGATTTCTTTAGCGTTACTAATCACGCCATTTGTTCGCATTGATGGGGCGCATTTGTTTTTAATCTCCTTTGAGCATAAGCAATTGCATTTTTTAGGCAAGATCTTTAGTGCTGAAGAATTGCATGTCATGCCTTTTATGGTTATTTTGCTTTTTATAGGGATTTTTTTCATCACCACTAGCCTTGGGCGTGTGTGGTGCGGTTGGGCTTGCCCGCAAACCTTTTTAAGGGTGCTTTATAGAGATGTGATTGAAACCAAGATTTTCAAACTCCATAAAAAGATCAGCAACAAGCAAGAAAGTCCTAAAAACACCCCAAGCTATAAGGTGCGTAAAGTATTGAGCGTTTTGTTGTTCGCTCCTGTTGTGGCGGGGCTAATGATGTTATTTTTCTTTTATTTCATCGCCCCTGAAGACTTTTTTATGTATCTTAAAAACCCTAGCGATCACCCTATTGCTATGGGTTTTTGGCTTTTTAGCACGGCTGTGGTGCTGTTTGATATAGTGGTGGTTGCGGAGCGTTTTTGCATTTATTTATGCCCTTATGCTAGGGTGCAATCGGTGTTGTATGACAATGACACTTTAAACCCCATTTACGATGAAAAGCGCGGCGGAGTGCTTTATGACAATCAAGGCCATCTCTTCCCCTTACCCCCCAAAAAACGCAGCCCAGAAAACGAATGCGTGAATTGTTTGCATTGCGTGCAGGTTTGCCCCACGCATATTGATATCAGGAAGGGCTTGCAATTAGAATGCATCAATTGCTTAGAATGCGTGGATGCATGCACGATTACCATGGCTAAATTCAGTCGCCCTTCACTCATCCAATGGTCTTCAACTAACGCCATTAATACGCGCCAAAAAGTGCGCTTAGTGCGTTTAAAAACAATCGCTTACATGGGGGTTATCGCTATTGTGATCGCTCTTTTAGCCATCACTTCGTTTAAAAAAGAACGCATGCTCTTAGACATTAACCGCAACAGCGATCTGTATGAATTGCGCTCTAGCGGGTATGTGGATAACGATTATGTGTTTTTATTCCACAACACGGACAATAAAGACCATGAGTTTTATTTCAAAATTTTAGGGCAAAAAGGCATTCAAATCAAAAAGCCTTTAAATCCTATCGCCATTAAAGCCGGGCAAAAGATTAAAGCGGTAGTGATTTTAAGAAAACCCCTAAAAAATAACGCCACAGAATACAAGAACGCTAAAGACGCTCTCATCCCCATTACAATACAAGCTTATAGCACAGACGATAAGGATATCACGATAGAAAGGGAATCGGTGTTTATCGCACCTAGTGAAGATTGAAGCCTAAAATTAGCGCTCAATCACTTCATAAGGCAAGCCTTGTTTGATCAATTCTTCCATAAAGGGATCGGTGTTTAATTCTTCTATGTTAAACACCCCAGCCCTAAAATGATCCGCGCTCCAAGTGTCATTACAAATCATTTTAGCCGCACACATCGCTGGCACACCGGTGGTGTAGCTTATGGCTTGCGAACCCACTTCTTCATAGCATTTTTTATGATCGCACACGTTGTAAATGTAGAGCGTTTTGTCTTGGTTGTTTTTAATGCCGGTCATATAGCACCCGATGTTGGTTTTACCGGTGGTGTCTTTGGCTAGAGTCGCTGGATCAGGAAGCAAGGTTTTTAAAAATTGTATCGGCACGATTTTTACGCCTTGATGCTCTATTTCTTTAATGCCTAGCATGCCGACATTTTCTAAGCATTTCATGTGGGTTAAATAATTTTGAGAGAAAGTCATAAAAAACCTCGCCCTCCTCAAGCCTTTAATGTTTTTGACTAACGATTCCAATTCCTCATGGTATAAAAGATACGAATCCATTTCGCCAATCTGCGGGTAAGCCCACACTTGCTTGATTTCTAAAGGCTTGGTTTCAATCCATTTGCCATTTTCATAATAACGCCCTTTAGAGCTGACTTCTCTCAAATTGATTTCAGGGTTAAAGTTCGTGGCAAAAGGGCGTTTGTGATCCCCAGCGTTGCAATCTAAAATATCTAAAGTGTGGATAGTGTCAAAATGGTGTTTTTGAGCGTGAGCGACATAAGCGTTAGTAACGCCTGGATCAAACCCAGCCCCTAAAACCCCTAAAATCCTTGCTTCTTTATAGGCCCTATCAAACGCCCACTGCTCTTTGTATTCAAACTTCGCTAAATCCGGATGCTCGTAATTGGCGGTATCAATGTAATGCGTTTTAGTTTCTAAACATGCTTGCATGATCGTTAAATCTTGATAGGGTAAAGCCACATTAACAACGACTTTAGGCTTGTGTTTTTGGATTAAAGCGACTAAGGCTTGCGTATCATCAGCGTCCACTTGCTCAACGCCAATTTCCCCCAAACCCTTTTTGAGCATGCTTTCTTTAATCGCATAGCATTTGTCTAAGCTTCTGCTCGCTAAAATGATATTTTTAAACACATCTCTGTTCATGCCCATTTTGTGTGCTACCACACTGCCTACGCCACCAGCTCCAATTTGTAATACTGTATGCAAGGAACACCTACTTTCTAACTAATCTCGTTCTTTTAGGGGGGTATTATATTATAATAAGATAAATTTGATTAATAAGGATGCAAGCTTGCAAGAAATTAAGTTGGATATTTATGCCACTTTGGTGTGCATGGTTTTAGTGCTGCTTTTGGGGCGTTATGTGATTTCTAAAGTCAAGTTTTTGCGCGATTATGATATTCCAGAGCCTGTTGTGGGCGGGGTTTTAGTCGCTTTTTTCATCATGTTAGCACGTCAGTTTTACAATTTTGGCTTGCAATTTGATTCTTCTTTAAAAGATCCTTTAATGCTGACTTTTTTTATCACCATTGGTTTGAGTGCGGATTTCAAATCTTTGCAAAAAGGCGGGAAAATGCTTGCGGTTTTTTTGCTGGCTGTGGCGGGGTTTGTGGTGTGTCAAAATGCAGTGGGGATTTCTATCGCTAGCCTTTTAGGGGTCAATCCTTTAATGGGGCTTTTAGGGGGGTCTATCGCTTTAGTGGGAGGGCATGGCACTAGCGCGGCATGGGCTAATTTTTTCACCCAAGCGCCTTATAATTTTAGCTCCAGCTTGGAAGTGGGCATGGCGTGCGCGACTTTTGGCTTGGTGAGTGGGGGGATTATTGGAGGGCCTGTCGCTAAATATTTGATCTCAAAATACAAACTAGAACCTAAAGACACTAAAGAAAAAGATACTTTAGAGGGCGTGGTGTCTAAAGGCTTTGAAACCCCTAAAGAGCAGCGCCTAATCACCGCATCCAGTTTTGTAGAAACTTTAGCTTTAATTGCGATCGCTTTATTGGTGGGGACTTTTTTATCGCATTTGATGCCTAAAAGCTTCACTTTACCGACTTTTGTGTGGTGCTTGTTTGTAGGGGTTATTTTAAGAAACACTTTGTCGTTTTTTAAAATCCATAGCGTGTTTGACAGAGAGGTTTCAGTCATAGGGAATGTGAGTTTGAGTCTGTTTTTAGCCTACGCTTTAATGAGCGTGAATTTATTGGAATTGTTAAAACTCGCTGTGCCTCTAGCGGTTATTTTGAGCGTTCAAGTGGCGGTTATGATCCTTTATGTGGTGCTTGTAACCTTTAGGGTGTGTGGGAAGGATTATGATGCGGCGGTGTTGTGCGCGGGGCATTGCGGTTTTGGGCTTGGAGCGACCCCAACGGCTATGGTGAATATGCAAACCATCACCAACCACTACGGGCCATCGCATGTAGCGTTTATCGTCGTGCCTTTAGTGGGAGCGTTTTTTGTTGATATTATTAACGCTTTAGCGATTAAAGGCTTTTTACTCTTGCCTTTTTTCCCATCATGAGACTTTATGAGAGTTTATTAGAAATTTGCTTGAATAAGGCATGGGAGCATCAAACCCTAGCCCTAGAAAACCCAAGCGTGGCTTGCATGGTGTTAGATAAAAACCATGAAATCTTGAGTTTAGAAACCCACAAAAAAGCCAAAACCCCGCATGCAGAAGTCTTAGCCGCTAAGTCAGCGTTAAAGATTTTACGCCCCGGTTTGAAAAACGATTTAGAAAAATTAGAAGACCCTAAAACTTTAAGCGATTTTTTAAAAACGCACCACAACAACGCTTTTAAAGACTGCGTTTTTTTAATCACCTTAGAGCCATGCAATTCTTATGGCAAAACCCCGGCTTGCAGCGGGTTGTTAGAAATTTTAAAACCTAAAAGAGTGGTCATTGCCACAGAAGAAAACGAAGCTAAAAAAGGGGGTTTAGCAAGGCTACAAAAAGCTCGCATTGATGGGGTGGTTTGTGAGAGTTTGGAAAACAAGGCTAAAGACTTGCTCTTGCCTTTTAGGATAATGGAACAAAAGGGGCGTTTTAATTTGTTCAAACTCGCTTTAAGGATGAATGGGGATTATCATCATGGCAAGATCACCGGGCAAAAAAGCGTTGTTTTTACGCACAACCAGCGAGCAATATGCGACACGCTTATTGTTTCTGGGAAAACCATAAGAACGGACAACCCCTTATTAGACGCTCGCTTTTGCGATAGCTTTTATCGCAATAAAAACCCCAATATCGCTATTTTATCCAAGCACTCAATTAGCCCCCATTCAAAAGTTTTTTCTGCGCCCAATCGTTTGGTTAATATTTTCAACAACCCTAAAGATTTACCCCTAGAGAAAGGGTTTAATTTTATTGAAGGGGGGTGGGGATTGTTTGAGAGTTTGAGGGATAAAATAGATGCGCTGCTTTTGCATTCGCATGCGTCTATGATTAGTGAAGCGTTTAATACGCTCGCTTTAAAAACTCCTTTTAAGGGGCGGTTGTTGCATGCGCAAATCTTAGAAAATGAAGCCCTTTTATGGATAGAAAACTCTTAAGATTATACCAGCCCTTAAACGCTTATTCTTACAATAGCGATTCGCTTTTTTTATACGATTTTTCACGCCCTTTTATCAAAAATAGCGGCGCGATTTTAGACATAGGCTCAGGGTGTGGGGTTCTAGGCTTGCTCTGTGCTAGAGACAACCCGCTAGCGAGCGTTCATTTAGTGGAAAAGGATAGCAAAATGGCGTTTTGCTCCCAAAAAAACGCCCTTAAATTCCCTAACGCTCAAGTGTTTGAGGGCGATTTTTTAGATTTCAACCCTCCGATTTTGTATGATGCGATCGTGTGCAACCCTCCTTTTTATGCTTTAGGCTCTATTAAATCTCAAATTAAAGGGCATGCGAAACACCAGAGCGAATTAGACTTCGCTTCTTTAGCGGCTAAAGTGAAAAAATGCCTGAAACCTAAAGGGTATTTTATTTTTTGCTATGAAGCTTTGTCGCTTTGCTTGGTGGTAGAGAGCTTAAAAAGCGTTAAGCTCACGCTAGAGACTTTAAGGTTTGTCCAAAGTTTTAAAGACAAAAACGCCCATTTGATGCTTGGAGCGGCCAGGAATAATTCCAAAAGCGCTCTAAAAGTTCTGCCCTCTTTAATCACGCACAATTCCAAAAATCAAAGCGACAACACCAAAGAAGTTTTAAGCATCTATCAAATTTGTAACACTTATTCTATCAAAGTGCTTCTCAATTAGCGCCCTTAAATTAAGGATTAAAAAATGAAATGTTCGCATTGCCAGTTGGAGTTTAAAGAAAGTGAGCTTTTTAAAGAGGTGATCAACCATAAGGAATTGTATTTTTGCTGCACGGGGTGCGCTAGGGTGTATGCGTTATTATTGGATTTGAATTTAGAGAGTTTTTATGACAAATTAAACGATTCCACTTTAGCCCCCGTAACGCCCCAAGATTCAATGAGCGCTTTGGAATTAGAACAAGCCCTTGAAGAAAACAATAAGGGCGAATTAATCCTTAATCTTTTGCTAGAAAAAACGCATTGCAACGCTTGCTTGTGGCTCAATCAAAAGGTTTTAGAGCGCTTAAAGGGGGTTAAAAAAGTGAGCGTGAATTTCACCACCCACCACTTACAAATCGTGTTTGAGAAGTCCTTAAACCCTAAAGAGATTATTCAAAAGATTGAGAGCTTGGGCTATGGGGCTAAAATCTATAACGCAAAAAATTACGCTCTAAAAGCCCAAAAAGAACAGCGCTCCTACTTGCTCACTTTAAGCGTGGGGTTTTTTGCCACCATGAATTTGATGTTTATCGCCATTGCCAAGTATGCGAGTTATGGTAGTGCAAGTTATGGTGGCGCGAATTATGGCGGTGGCATGGATAAACTCATGCAAAGGAATTTGGATCTCGTGTCGCTCTTTTTAAGCTTGTTGGTGTTGGTGGTGGTGGGGCGTTTTTTCATTAAGGGGGCGTTTTATGGGCTAAAAAATGGCGTTTTGGGCATGGATTTGAGCGTGTCTTTTGGAGCGTTATCGGCGTTTGTTTATTCCCTTTATGCCATGTTGGTGTCTCAAGAAACTTACTTTGAAGCGAGCAGCACGATTTTAACGCTTGTTTTTGGCTCTAAGTTTTTGGAATTAAAGGCCAGGCTGTTTGCGAATGAAAAATGTCTGGCCCTAGAATCGCATGAAATCCATAGCGTGATTATTGTAGAAAAGGACAAGCAGATAGAAAAACACCCTAAAGATGTGGCGATAGGCTCTGTTGTTTGGGTGCCAAGCGGGGCTAAAATCGCTTTAGATGGCGTGCTTTTAAATAGCGCGAGCGTGGATGCGTCTTTGATCAGCGGGGAGTTTAAGCCTTTGGAATTGGGGGTTAATGATCCAATCTTAGGGGGTTATGTGAATGTGGGCGTGCCTTTTAGCTATCAAGTGAGCGCGACTTTTCAAAACTCACGCCTTTCTAGTTTGTTAGAAACTTTAAAAAAAAGTTTTTTAGAAAAGCCCTTAATTGAGAGCAGTGCGAATCAAATTGCGGATATTTTTTCTAAAGCGGTGTTGTTTTTAGCCTTTGTGAGCTTTCTATTATGGCAATTTGGTTTGGGGGGTAATTTTGAAAAAGCCTTAATGGTGTGTATTAGCGTGTTAGTCATAAGCTGCCCTTGCGCGTTCGCTTTAGCTACGCCCATTGCGTTAGTGATAGGGGTGTTTAAAAACCCTTTGATCGTGTTTAAAGAAGCGTTGTTTTTAGAAACCTTGGCTAAAGTGAAAAAAATCTTTATAGACAAAACCGGCACCCTCACGCAAAAAGAAGTCCTTTTAAAAGAAAAAATCATTTATGAAGAATTTGATGAAAGGCTTTTAAAGAGCCTTTTAAAAACTAGGGAGCATTTAGCCCATAGTGCGATTCTTAAATTATTACATGGCGATGAGGTTAATCTAGAAAAGATAGAGTTTTTCGCTCATGGCTTAAAAGCGAGCTATCAAAACGAAACTTTGCTAGTGGGGAGCTTGAAATTTTTAAACGCTATGGGGGTTGGTATAAAGGCTAAAGAGAGCACTAATATCATGGTAGGCTTTGCGAAAAACAAGACCTTATGCGCGTTATTCATTTTAGAAGAGCGTTTGAAAGCTAACGCTAAAGAAGTTATTCAGGCTTTACAAAATAAAGGCTTAGAATTAGAAATTTTAAGCGGGGATAATGAAAGCTCGGTTAAGGAGTGCGCGAAAAAATTAGGGATTTCTAAATATCATGCCAATCTGACCCCTGAAGATAAGGCTCAAATCGTCAGCTCTTATCAGGGCGTGTGCGCGATGGTAGGCGATGGCAATAATGACGCGCTAGCCTTAAAACAAGCGAGCGTTTCTTTAGGGTTTGAAAAAAGCGCTTTGAGTAAAAGCGCATGCGATATTTTGCTTTTAGAAGAGGATTTGAGTTTGCTAGAAAAAGCGTTTCATAACGCTCAAAAAGTCTATCAAGTGGTGTTGCAAAACATTGTTTTGAGCTTAATCTATAACGCTATTTTAATCCCAGTCGCTATGTTAGGATACATCAACCCTCTAATAGCGAGTTTGAGCATGAGTGCTAGCTCGCTCTTAGTGGTTTTAAATTCTTTGAGATTGAAACGCTCTTAAACAAACCACATCGTTTTGGCTAAAATGGCGATTAAAAAGCCAAAAGTTAGAGTGATAGGGTGGATATATTTACCAATAGGGTTTTTCTTACCCAAAAACTTACACGACAAAGAAAAAAGCACCAAAAGAAAAATGCTTAACGCTAAGATCACTTTAAGCATGAGTATCTTTTGAAAAGGGGTTTCACACCAGCCTTTATCGCCCCCCATGTATTGACTAAGCATCATGCCCCCTGTTAAAACAAGCCCTAAAACGCATAAGGGCATGATTTTGATCGCTCTTTGAGTGATTCCTGTATTCGCTTTATTGGCAAACTCTTCGCCAAACATTTTCTTCACATTAGGGAAAATTACCCCATCAAAAAACAAGTAGCCAATAAAAATAATGGCGCACAATAAATGAACAACCAACACATAAGGATAAATCGCATCCATTTAAAATCCTTTATTCATGGGAAAATTAAAGAGTTTTTAATCTACTATAAAAGGGTTTTATTGTCAAGTATCCCACTATTATGGGAATTTTAGGGGTGGTTTTTGTTTGACTTTTAAGATTGCAATTAGCTATAATAAAATAATTAAAAAAGTAACACTTAAGCGGAGACCCTAGAGAGTGATGCTCAATTTTATGACAAAGAAGAAAAATAGAATGCAAGGTTGCAAAATGGCTTGTAAAAATTTTAATCGTAAGGAATCTGTTTTGATAGCTCAATCTTTAGATATTTCTAAAAAAGGCTCGGTAATTTTAGGCACTCTTTTGAGTTCGTTATGGCTGACAAACCCCTTAAATGCTCATGAAAAGAATGGCGCGTTTGTGGGGATTAGCTTGGAAGTGGGTAGGGCTGATCAAAAGACCAACGCTTATAAAAACGGCGAGTTGTTTCAAGTGCCTTTTGGCGATGTTTCGGCTAATGATGATGGCAAAGTTCCTGACGGGCAGACCGGTGGCTGTCAGCCAGCTTCAGGGACGCCAGGAACGCCAGGCTATACTAAAGCTAACTGCGTGGTCAATTGGACTTCTCGCACCATGCTAAGCACCAATAAAAACATTCCTGGCCGTAACCAGCCGATGTATGGGCTAGGCGTGATGACAGGTTACAAGCATTTTATCGGCAAAAAAAGGTGGTTTGGGTTGCGCTATTATGGCTTTTTTGATTATGGGCATACCAATTTCTCTAACTCCAGAGCCGCTAACGCTATATCGCCTTTTTATTTGAGCGATCAAAAAGCGGACATGTATACTTATGGTTTTGGCACAGACATGCTTTTTAACATTATAGACAAGCCTAAAGCCACAGCCGGGTTTTTTCTAGGCGTGAATTTTGCGGGTAACACTTGGACTAACAATCGTGTGGGGTATTTTAAGGACGGGTATGTTTATGGCGTCAATACGGACGCTGACGCTTACATGACTAACGCTGATGGCACAATCACATGCGGGGACACGACGCCGGCGAGTTGTAATGTGGGGATTAACCCTAATAGCGTCTATACCACAGGAAAATTAAACGCTAAAGTGAATAACACGATTTTCCAATTTTTAGTGAATGTGGGCATTAGAACTAATATCTTTGAACACCATGGCATTGAATTTGGTATCAAAATCCCCACGCTCCCTAATTACTTTTTCAAAGGTTCTACCACTATCAAAGAGCAAAGCCAAGGCCCGCTAAAAGATGGCAAGCCAACCACTATCACCGGATCAGAAACCAATTTCAGCTTGACCCAAACCTTACGCCGTCAGTATTCTATGTATTTGCGCTACGTTTATACTTTTTAAGTTTGGTAGGGTTTTTAGGCAAGACTTATAGCTTAGAGATGAAAGCTTGACGCTTTAAGCTTTCAAATGGTCATTGATCTGTAACCATTCTATGCTGTTTTCTACTTTTTTGATAAAATCATTAATAGCATAACAACATATATTAATATTGTCTTTGAATTGGGCAAATTCCGCATATTCTTTGGCATCATCATGGATATTTGGAGCTACAAAAACACTAAATTTTTCTCTAATATCGGTGCTATTTTTAATCAATTCTTTTAAATGTCTGGCAATAGGTATCATTTCCAAGGTACTTTGACTTCTGTCTCTAATCAAGCTCACTTCTATATAACTTTGGGCTTTTGTGTCCATAGCTACAATATCAGGTTTATTACCGCTTGCTGTGTATACGGGCAAGCCTTCATCATCGCTTTTATAATTGGGTATCACGCTTAAATTTTCAAAATGTTGTTTCAAGAAAATAGCGCTTAAAAATTCTAAGCGTAAAGGTTTATCAATGAGTCTTAAAAAACTATCTTTTGATTCTTGCTTGTTACAAGTAATGAGTAATTCTTGCTTGATAAAATCTTTAGTATAAGTGTTTGCTAGTTCATTCAATTTGCTTGATTTAACGCTCTCATTAGCGCTGATTGGAGTAACACTAACAAGAAAGCTATCCACGATCGCCATGTAGTTAAAAAAGGCGAGTTTGTTAGCTTGAGTGTCGTTTAAATAATCCCCTTTAAAAGCCTTATGGGTTTGTAAAATGTAATCTATTTTATTATTTTCATTAGTATTAATATCAATAAACCTACCATTACCACGCAATGAAATAAGTCCTGTAATACGCATTTTTCTAATGTATTCATCAACGGCTTCGTTAGTGATTTGGCTCATTTTAAATCGTGTTTTATTAACACTTTCTAAAAGTTTTAGGCATTTTTCATAGATAAATTCATCTGAGTAGCTGAATTCTGTTTTATTGATAGTAACGATTTCTTGTCTTAAACGAATAATGTAGTCATAAAGCCCATTAGCGTTATCGTCTTTCCAACAAAGTAAAATAGGGATTTCTTTGACAGATAGGGGGGTTAGATGGGCATTTTTGAGTCGTTTTAAAAGCGAGAGCAATAGTTTGAAAGGGTTGTTATGGTTTAAATTCTTTTTGTAAGGGTTTCCTACTTCATATTTAGACAGAGCGTTTAAAAATATAGCCCCAACTACGCTTTCATCAACGCTTTCTTTAAAAGCATCGTTTTCTTTATTGTAATAAGCAAGAATAAGCATCTTAGCGCTATCGCTGATGAGTATTTTCTCATATTTTGCATAGTAGCAAAAACCAAACTCACACATAAGCTTATACCAAGTGTCAAACCGGCTTTCCCATCCATGCTCAAAGCCCATTTCTTTATGATTTTGTGGGGATATTTCTATAATGCGTTCTAACTCTTCATCGCTAAAGACATATTCATTGGAGTCAAATTTTTCTTTCAATTCTTTATTTTGATTGAGAGAAGTAGGTCTATAAAGCCTATGAGCCAAAACGGATTTGATAATTTGCATGATTATTGAAGATTTAAGGATTTGATTTTCAAACTTTCCTAAAACAGCTAAAAATTGTCCTATTCTTTTAGGGTTTCGCATGGTGGTTGAAAAGCTTAAAATTTTTCGTGCCGGTTTTTTAGTCATAATTAATCACCTATAATTAGTTACAAAGATTTCTTGACTATCTTCTTTAATAGTATTGTCATTATAACTGATATAATTACTTTTGATATTAAAAATATAATATTTTTTAGCCCATTCTTTTAAAATAAAATTAGTCTCTCCCTTGTGATAAATAAGATTAGTTATACCAAATAAAACTCCCTTTTTATCTAGGCTATCTAAAACACCATATAAGGCTATCTCATTATCGCTATCCCATAACTTGTTGTATTCACTATTGGAGATTAAATAAGGGGGGTCAAAATAAACATAATCATCTTTTAAATAAGTGGTGTGGTTAAGAAAATCAATATAATCATCATTGTGAAAAATAATGGTGTTTTGCTGTATAAAATCTATGTAGTTTTTTAGGGCATTATAAACATTTTCATTGAAATCCACATTACCCACAGGTAAATTAAA
The DNA here is from genome assembly GCF_009689985.1 of Helicobacter pylori. Classification (NCBI taxonomy): domain Bacteria; kingdom Pseudomonadati; phylum Campylobacterota; class Epsilonproteobacteria; order Campylobacterales; family Helicobacteraceae; genus Helicobacter; species Helicobacter pylori. The sequence continues at coordinate 50,729 of NZ_QBAW01000001.1, forward strand.
AAGCCCTTTAGAATTAAATCTAATCATGTGATTAAATCCATAAATTAAAAGCAAATACAAATAAAGCATGTTGTTTTGATTGGAGTTAAAATCAGCCCTTAGTTTTTCATAAGCTATTTTATTGTATTTGGCGTAGTAAGTTTTTATATATTGTTTTTTTAATTCATCAGGGGCCATAATCCCCTTAAAAGAGAAAGACAAGCCATAATGAATGATAATTTTAGACAATTCATCAAAAAGCTCACAAGCATTGAACTTGCTTAAAGTTTTATGTAAATTGATAATATTAGTATCTATGTCATTAGCTAAGTATCTCTTAGCCTTAGTGTTTAAAAACACGCTACCCCCACCCACAAAAGGCTCAATAAATTGATTAATGTTATTTGGGAATAGCTTATTGAGTTGTGGCATGAGTTTATATTTATCCCCTACATAGAAAAAGGGAGAACGAATGCCTTTTTTCAAGGTTTCACTTCCACTATAAATAAAAATTCTTTATGCTCTTTAAAATCAGTTTTTCCTGAATTAAAAAAACTATGAGCCTTTTCTTTAACGCTTAATTTTCCTTTTTGACTCAAAATTTCCACTAAATCTTTAAAGCCTATTTTATTTTGCGAAGAGCTAGACTTAGAGTTATAGGTATTATTATAAGTTAAAGCAATCCTTTTACAATCTAGTTTTTCAATTAAATCGCTCAATTCTTTCTTGGCATTAGAGCGGCAATATTCGCTCATGTTCTCGCATGATGGCTTTAAAGCTGTTCCATAGAGTTTGGGTTTTTTCCACTGCACTAGGTTTTCATAGAGATGATAAAACCGGCTGTATTGCCTTGAATTGTATGGAGGATCAATAAAGACTAAGTCTATTTTTAAGGTTTTAGCCAATTCGTTAGCGTTTTTTCTCTCTATCATGATATTTTTATCATGTTTTATAGGGCTAATAAGCTCAAAAATAAATCTATCTTGCAAAATCTCTTTTTTCCTATAAGCTTCATAATGCCCTACCGTGTTAGCTATCTTATCCATTGAATAAATCAGGCTTGTTAATAAAATATCTTTATTTAATTTATCTAAGTTTAAGCTTTCTATATGCTCTCTAATGCTACCGATTTTGACACAATCTTTATAGCTGAAAAACTTGTTGCTAAAATGTTGGCTAAAATAATTTTCTTCTAGCTTTAAAGCTTGATTAAAGTATTCTTTCAGTTCTTCAAGCGCTTTAAAATCAGCGTCTTGCCCCATAAAAAAAGCATGATAAATGACTTCATTAGAAAATAAAATATCATTTATAATAATGTTTTTAACATTAGGAATAGTGGCAAATTGACCAGCCACTACCCCACTTCCGGCAAAAATATCACACACGCTTTTGATATTGTTTAATTTTAAATTCCCAAATACCCACTCTATAAGCTTGGTTTTTGAGCCGATATACCGGCGGTTTTTTAGATTAAATTTTTCCACTAGCCACCTTTAAACCAGGAGAATAAAACCACTTAGTAACATATAAGATTAAAAAATCACAATCTCTTATTAAGCTTTTTAAAATACCAAAGACTGAGGGCTAAGAATACGAAAAAGGGCGAGAGCACGCCTATTTCAGGAATGAGTATCCCTGAAATGCTGAACTTCCCTAAAGCAAAGAATAGCCCCCAAACAACGAGCGTGATAATGATAAACTTTAGTCCTAAAAGAGCCAGGTTTTCATAGCGGGCGAGACTGGGCGAAAAATAAGCGATTAAAACGCTTAAAAACGGCACAAAAAAGGGCAAAATCGCAAACACATACAAAAACGAGCGCACTTTTTTCGTGTCGGCGTTTTGGCGCATTAGAGCATGCAAGGAAAAAAGAGCGTCTGTGATAGAAACCGCAGGCTTGTTTTGATAAATGGTGTCTAAAACTTTAGGGCGGAAATTTTTGAGCGTTTTAAAGGTTTCTAAACGCGTGGCGTTTAAAGCGTTTGCACCCAGTTCAAAACTTAAGGGCATCTCATAGATAGTAGTGTCATGCAAAATCCAATATTTGTCTTCAAAAAAAGCTTCTTTAGCTTCAGCATAAGATTCCAAAGTCTTATCTTTCAGGCGAAAAACCTTGATGTTTTGGGCTTTTTGCAATAAGGGGTTAATCTTATCAAAATACACATAATCATCGTTGTATTTCACTAACAAATGCTCTGAAACGCTCAAAGAATTGTCTTTGTAGATTAAATTTTGCGTTTTTTCTTCCATATACACAAAAGGAGTGGCGTTCAACCCCACATAAACAGCCGTGAAAAACAAGCTAATCAAAAAAATAGGGCTTAAAATCTGGCATTTGGAAAAGCCAATGGAGAGCAGGGCGGTGTATTGGTTGGATTTAATGAAGGTGATATAAAATAAAACCATCGCCAAAAGTAAGGAAATGGGTAAGGTGTAATTGAGCGCGAATAAAATATCATAGGTGAAAAATAAGATAATCATGTTCGCAGAATCGGGCATTTTATCGGCGTATTTCAGGCTGTCAATGCCTACAAAAAACAATTCCAAAGCTAAAAGCACGATTAAAAAGTATTTGAAATAATACCACCCCACAAATCTAAATAAACGCACTTTAAACCCCTAACTTTCTATTTTTAAAGGTTTTTTAAGCGTGAAACGATTTTGCATGGCGTTAAAATCATGGCTTTCTATAAAAAATTTTAGGGCGTTTTTGGCATGTTCAAACGCAGCGTTTTTTAAAGGCTCTTCGTTTTTGTGGAATTTTGAAAGCACATGCTCAATCACACCAATCCCTTTAGAAATCCCCACCCTCAAGCGGTAATAAGAATTTGAACACAATAAATCAATGGATTTTAAGCCATTATGCCCCCCATTCCCCCCACCCTTTTTAAACCTCACAACGCCTAAAGGTAGATCCAAGTCGTCATGGACGATTAAAAGCTCTTTGGGTTTGTAAAAATTTTTAGCGTTTAAAACGCTCTCGCCGCTTAAATTCATGTAAGTTTGGGGCTTGAGTAAGATAAAATCCTTATAAACGCACAAATAAGCGTTGTGTTTGGAAGAAAAAGTGAAAGAAAGATCCAACTCGCTAACGAGCGAATCTAAAATATCAAAACCAGCGTTGTGTCTGGTGTGGGCGTAACGCAAAGTAGGGTTGCCTAAACCCACTAAAAGCGTCATAACTTCAAATCACTTCGCTTTAATCACACCGATCACAGCGATAGAATCATGATCTAAGATCTTCACATTTTCGTGTTTTTCTAAATCGCGCACCAAAATAGACTCATTCACGTCTAAAGGGGCTACATCCACTAAATAGTGATCGGGCAAATGCTCTGGAGCGCATTCCACGCTGATACGCTTTTTAGAGAGCATCAAAATCCCTTTATTTTTCAAGCCCACCGGAGTGCCTTGGTGTTTGACAGGGACTTTAAACTTAGACTTCACGCCTTTAGTAACAGCGAGCAAATCCACATGGATAAGCTCGTTAGTAACAGGGTTTTTTTGGTATTCTTGAACCACGACTTCAAAAGTCTTATCCCCTAATTTCACCGGAAAAATCAAATGCTTTTTTTCCTTAAGGTATTTGATGAAAGGGTTTAATTTGAACGCGCAATTCACGTTTTCAACACCCTTTCCATAAACATTTGCGATTAGATAGCCATCTTTTTTTAAAGCTTTAGCGTTAGCTTTAGTAATACTCTCTCTAATAACGCCTTCTAACATGTCAATCCTTTAAAATAAAATAAGGGCTTATCTTATCCAAAAAACCCTTAAAAATCAAAAACTGCTTAAAAGCTTTTCAAAGGATTGTTTGAACGCTATCAAGCCTTCTTTAAGGAGTTTTTGAGCGGTGTTTTCTAAATCAATGTTGTGCGTTTTTAATTCTTTTTTAAACGCTTCAATTTCTGTAATCTTTAAAGGGGTTTGATACTCGGTGTTTGGGTCAAGCAAATAAGCGTTTAAAGCCTCTAATGGGGCTGTGTTGATAGAGTTTTTAAAACACAGTGCTTTAATGTAATAATCTTTAGCTAAAGCGCTAGACTTAACGCCGGTGGATGCAAAAAGGGTGCTTATTAGCGTATTAGCATGCTGACTGATTTGATAATAGCACTCGGTAGCGTTCATAATCCCGCTTTGAGCTTGCAAATTTTGCGCCACTAATGGGTCTATTTCTTTGTCAAATCGTGAGACAAACACGCTAATGACCGCTCTTTTTTGCGTTTCTTTGGCTAAGATTTGAGCGATTTCACCGGCAATTTTAGGCGAAAAAACTAAAGTTACATTAACAGGAATAGAGGCTTTAGTCAAAGCGCTAATGACTTCAAGCCCGCTCTCGCTCGCCGGGACTTTAATCATCACATTAGGGCGGTTTAATGTTTTGAATAAGCGCTTGGCTTCATCAATGCTTTTAGGGGCATCATCTTCTAAAAAAGGGTCAATTTCTAGGCTAATGTAGCCATTGTTAGGGTCTTTTTCATATAAAGGCATCAACGCGCTAGAGGCTTGTAAAATATCCTTTAGCGCTAAAGTTTCATAAATTTCTTTAGCTTTCTTGCCTTTGAGTTTAGCGATTTCATCTTTATAAAACGCGCTTTTTGTGATCGCTTCGCAAAACAAACTAGGGTTACTCGTCGCCCCGCAAATAGCCCCCTTATTAATGAGCTTTAAAAAGCCGTTTTCTAAAAAATCCCTTTCTATAAAATCGCACCACAAACTGAATTCTTGCATGTTTTATCCTTGTTTTAAATGTTGGTAATAGCTTTTAACGACTTCCTGGTCGCTAAAAAAAATCGTTTTGTCTTTAAAGATTTGAGTGCTTTCATCACCCTTGCCTAAGATCAATAACACCTCATCGTCTTTTAAATTTTCTAAAGCGTTTAAAATGGCTTTTTTTCGGTCTTTTTCTACAACCACTTTAGAAGAATCGCTGATGCCTTTTAAAATATCCTTAATAATGTCTTCTTCGTTTTCACTTCTGGGGTTGTCTGAAGTCAAGACGATTTTATGAGCGTAATAACTCGCTACCTCTCCCATTTTAGGGCGCTTGGTCTTGTCCCTATCGCCCCCTGCTCCAAAAAGAGCGGTGATTTTTTGGTTTTTAAAGCTTTCAAAAACTTGTTGCATGCCGTCTATGGTGTGGGCAAAATCCACGATCACTAAAGGTTTAGAATGCAAAATTTCCAAACGCCCCTTAACCCCATAAAAGTTTTCTAATAATGGCGCAATCGCTTCTAGCGGTAATTGGGTGAGTAATTTGACCCCTAAAACGCCCGCTAAGATATTATAAAGGTTGTAACGCCCTAAAAGGGGGGAATGCATAAGGGCGATTTCTTTGAGATTAGGATTTCTTAAATCTTGTTGGTAGCATAAAGACGCGCTAATGGAGGGGGTGAGCGAAAAGGCTTGAATGTTTAAATGCGCTTTTTTATCCAGCCCGTAAGTGTGCGCATTAATGGGGTTAAAAAGGGCGTTTGTTTCATCTCTGTTAATCACTTTCAAGCCCTCATCTTTAAAAAAGCTGTTTTTAGCGTCTTTGTAATTTTCTATGCTTTTGTGGAAATCTAAATGATCGCTTGTGATATTGGTGAGGATTTTAAGGGCAAAATCAAGCCCGGCAATGCGCTTTTGGACAATCGCATGGGAGCTCACTTCCATAATAAAGTATTCACACTTTAAACGCATCGCTTCTTCTAAATCGCTATAAAGCTCTAAAAGAGTGGGCGTGGTCAAGCCCTTTTCTTTGATTCGTTTGTCGTTGATAAAAAACCCTCTTGTGCCTAAAAGAGCGGTCTTTTTATTCAAATCTAAGAGCAAGGAATACATCAAGCTCGCTGTGGTCGTTTTACCATTAGTGCCAGTAATCCCTACAATTTTAATCTTAAAATCAAAGTAGTTTTTAAGCTCGTTAAAATCTAAAATAGCTAGGTTTTTTTCTGCAATTAAAGGAGAGTATTTTTCATTTAAAGGCGTTTTGACAAAAAGGATTTCTTTGGGGTTTTCTAAAACTTCATTCGTGTTATCGCTTAAAAAAGAATAGGTGTGGTTGCGATAAGTCAGGGTTTTTTTAAGCTTCATTCTTTAAGCCTTATTGGATTTTAAGGCGTCTTCTAAAAGAGAACGCAAAAATTTATCGTAAATAAAAGAATCTTCATGCATGTTTTCAATGTAATTTACCGCTAATTCATAATAGCCATAGTGGTTCAATTCTTTCAAAAATTCATAAAAATCCTCTTTATTGTCAAAAATCACCCTAGAGCTGAACATCAAATCTTCAAACGCTTCCTTAAAACCGCGCTCCAGGCTCAAGCGTTTGAAATCCGCATACAAAATGCCGTTCAACTCCTCGCCTTTTTGAGAAATTTGCGCATCAATCTTTTCAGCCATTTGGTTCAATCCCTCATCAAAAGAAGCGATCAAATTGATGATTTGCTCTTCAGCCTGGTTTTTTAAACTCCGTTTTTGCATAGCGATCAAGCTTTGATACAATTCATAAAAGCTATGGGCTTCTTTAGGGAAATCCTTAGCGATGTCGCTTAATAACGCCCCCACTTTGGCTTTTTGGTTGTCTTTATCCAAAAACAAAACTTCAGAAAAAAGGCGTAACGCTTCAGCGTAATGGGCTTGCTTGAACGCTAAAAAGCCATCTTTAATCAACGCGCGCTTTTTAAATTCATAATCAAACTTTTGCATGCCTATAATCCTTAAAGCTTATCAAACTCCTTAGCGTTTTCTAAGCACACCACTTCTAAATTGGGGTGAATATCCATTTTAAGCTGCCTTTCAATGACATTTTTTAAAGTGATCTTACTGCTAGAGCAAGTCTTACACGCTCCCTCTAAAGCCACATAAATTTTCATGCTTTTCACCCCTAGCACTTCAATATTACCGCCATCTTTGAGCAAGTAAGGGCGGATCTTTTCTATCACAATACGCACCGGTTTTTGTAAATCTTCATCGCTAAATTCTATCATTTTTAAAAACCTTATTTTTAAAATTTTACTTTAAGATACCATATAATGAGCCATTTTTATCAAACAACGCTTTTTAAGAGTGGCTCAAGGGCTAATTGGATAGAATAGAGCCACTATTAGGATAAGGTTTTGATGACGATATGGAAATTAAAAACATCAAAGAGTTTGAAAAAGCTTCCAAAAAACTCCAAAAAGACACTTTAAAGATCGCTCTCGCTCTTTTGTTTCTCATCGGTGCCGCTTTGCTCGCTCTCATTTTTGGGCAGGCTAATTCTAAGGGATTGTTGCTTATTTTTGCGGCCGTGATTGGGGGATATATGGCGATGAATATTGGCGCGAACGATGTGTCTAATAATGTCGGCCCTGCCGTAGGCTCTAAAGCCATTAGCATGGGCGGAGCGATTTTGATTGCTGCGATTTGTGAAATGCTTGGAGCGATCATTGCTGGGGGGGAAGTGGTTTCTACGATTAAGGGCCGTATCGTTTCGCCTGAATTTATTAATGATGCACATGTTTTCATCAATGTCATGTTGGCTAGCCTTTTGAGTGGGGCGTTGTGGTTGCATGTAGCGACTTTAATAGGCGCTCCCGTTTCCACTTCACACTCTGTAGTGGGGGGGATTATGGGGGCTGGAATGGCAGCAGCTGGAATGTCTGCTATCAATTGGCATTTTTTATCCGGCATTGTGGCTAGTTGGGTAATCTCGCCTTTAATGGGGGCTTTGATAGCCATGTTTTTTTTAATGCTCATTAAAAAGACTATCGCTTATAAAGAAGATAAAAAGAGCGCGGCTTTAAAGGTCGTGCCTTATTTGGTAGCGTTGATGAGCTTAACATTTAGTTGGTATTTGATCGTTAAGGTTTTAAAACGCCTCTATGCGGTGGGTTTTGAAATCCAGCTAGCTTGCGGTTGTATCCTTGCGCTTTTAATCTTTATTCTTTTTAAAAGATTTGTGTTAAAAAAAGCCCCGCAATTAGAAAATAGCCATGAAAGCATTAATGAGCTTTTTAATGTCCCTTTGATTTTTGCTGCTGCGCTTTTAAGCTTTGCGCATGGGGCTAATGATGTGGCTAACGCTATAGGCCCCTTAGCGGCTATCAGTCAAACTTTAGAAGATGCAAATAGCCCTATGGGGAATACTTTAAGCTCTGTACCGTTGTGGATTATGGTAGTGGGGGCAGCTGGGATCGCTTTAGGCTTGAGTTTGTATGGACCAAAGCTCATTAAAACGGTGGGGTCTGAAATCACAGAATTAGACAAAATGCAAGCTTTTTGCATCGCGCTTTCTGCGGTCATTACCGTGCTTTTAGCCTCTCAATTAGGCTTACCGGTAAGCTCTACGCATATTGTGGTGGGCGCGGTGTTTGGGGTGGGCTTTTTAAGGGAGCGTTTAAGGGAGCAATCAAGAAGGCGTTTTGCTAGAATCAGAGACAACATTGTAGCCGCGCACTTTGGGGAAGATTTAGAAGAAATTGAAGGTTTTTTAGAGCGCTTTGATAAAGCCAATTTGAAAGAAAAATCGCTCATGCTAGAGAGCTTGAAAAAAAGCAAGAACACCGCCATCGCTTTGGAATTGAAAAAGAAAGAAAAAAAGTCGCTTAAAAAAGTGTATAAAGAAGAAGTGATCAAACGCTCCATTTTAAAAAAGATTGTTACCGCTTGGTTGGTAACCGTGCCAGTTTCTGCACTTTTAGGGGCGCTTCTTTTTGTGGCTCTTGGTTTTATAGAAAAGTATTTCTAGGGTTTTTAAAGGCTTGATTTTTAAAGTTAGGCTTAATCTTTTATGTTAAAATTCCAAGATTTTATATTTATTTTATATTTATCATTAGGTTTAAAGTCATGGGGAGGAATCAAGGAGCTTATTTGGATTCGTCTGAATCAATTTTGATGTTGATGGTTGCTTTTTTATTGGTGCTGTTGAACGCTTTTTTTGTGCTTTCAGAGTTTGCCCTTGTGAAAGTGCGTAAAACCCGCTTAGAAGAGCTGGTTAAAATCGGTAATTCCAACGCTAAACTCGCTTTAAAGATGAGTCAAAGACTAGACACTTATTTGAGCGCAACGCAGTTAGGCATCACCCTTTCTTCATTAGCTTTAGGCTGGGTGGGTGAGCCCGCTATCGCAAAATTGTTAGCCGTGCTGTTTGAGTCTATGGATTTGAGAGAAAATCCTATTTTTATCCATTCAATGAGCGTGGTTATAGCGTTTTTAAGCATCACTTTTTTGCATGTCGTGTTGGGCGAGATTGTGCCTAAATCTTTAGCGATCGCTAAATCTGAAAAAGCCGCTCTTTTTGCCGCGCACCCTTTGCATGTGTTTTGGGTCGTGTTTTACCCGGTGGTGCGCTTGTTTGATGTGATCGCTCATTTCTTTTTAAAAAAAGTGGGCATCAATCCTAAAGAGCATGACGGCACGCATTCTGAAGAAGAGTTAAAAATCATTGTGGGCGAGAGTTTAAGAGAGGGCATTATTGATTCAGTGGAGGGCGAAATCATTAAAAACGCTGTGGATTTTTCTGACACGAGCGCTAAAGAAATCATGACCCCACGAAAAGACATGGTGTGTTTAGACGAAGAAAACAGCTATGAAGAAAATATAGACATTGTTTTAAAAAGCCGCTTCACGCGCTACCCTTATTGTAAAGGCTCTAAAGACAACATTATCGGCATGGTGCATATCAGAGACTTGCTCTCTCGCTCTATTTTTACCCCCAAAATGCATGATTTCAATCAAATCGTTAGGAAAATGATCATCGTCCCTGAGAGCGCTTCCATTTCTCAAATCCTTATTAAAATGAAAAAAGAGCAAATCCATACCGCTTTGGTGATTGATGAATACGGCGGCACGGCCGGGTTGCTCACTATGGAAGATATTATTGAAGAGATCATGGGCGAGATTAGCGACGAATACGACTTGAAACAAGAGGGCGTGAACAAGCTTGAAGAGGGCGTGTTTGAATTAGAGGGCATGCTGGATTTAGAGAGCGTAGAAGAAGTGCTTCACATTGAATTTGACAAAGAATGCGAGCAGGTAACGCTTGGGGGTTATGTTTTTAGCTTGTTAGAGCGCATGCCTATGGAGGGGGATACAATCGTTTCGCATGGGTATGTTTTTGAAGTCTTAAGCGTGGATGGGGCCAGGATAAAACGCTTAAAAGCGGTTAAACAAGATCAGGGAGAAAATGAAGCATGAAAAAAACAACCCTCTTTGTATTGGGCTTATTATTCAATAACTTTTTAAGCGCTGTTGATGGGATTTCTCAAACCGAGCCTTCTTCTTTGAATTTGGCTGAAGACAGCGTGCCTTTGAACCATTCTAACGCTCAAAAACTCTCTTTAAAAAACGCATGGGCTAGGGTGTTATCTAACCATGAAGGCTTGCATGCACAAGAATACGCCATTAAACGAGCGAGTAAAATGAAATTAGCGGCTAAGCTTTCTTTTTTGCCTCAAATTGATTTGAGCGCTTTTTATGTGTACCTTTCTAACCCCATTAAAATGGATTTCGCTAGCCAAAAACAACCGGGCGTGCAAAAAGCCACCAACCAGATCCATCAAGGCTTGCAAAACATCCAGCAAAATATCCCCCCTCAAGTATTAACCCCTCAAATCCAAGCGGGCATGCAAGGGGTGATGCAAGGTTTTGGGGCTTTGAGCAGCACTTTAGAAGCCCCCTTATTGTTTTCTAAGCAAAATGTGGTGATTGGGGCTTTGAGCATTATTTATCCCCTTTATATGGGTGGGGCAAGATTCACGATGGTGCACATTGCGGATTTGATGCAAAAAGACGCTAATGAAGTGTATCGCTTGAAAAAGCTCTCCACTTTTCAAGAGCTTGTGAGCGTGTATTATGGCATGGTGTTAAACGCAGAAGTGGCTGAAACTTTAGAAGAGGTAGAAAAAGGCCATTATAAGCATTTCCAAAACGCTTTGAAAATGCAAAAAGTAGGCCAAATCGCTAGGGTGGAAACATTAGGCGCTCAAGTGGCTTATGATAAGGCCCATATCGCTAGCGTTAAGGCTAAAGATGTGTTAGAAGTTTCGCAGCTCTCGTTCAATTCCATTTTATCCAGCAAGGACGATCTAGCACCTTCAAGCAAATTAGAGATCCACACCGAGAAAAATCTGCCTGATTTGAGCTTTTTTGTTTCTTCCACGCTCAATTCTTACCCGGCTTTAAAAACTTTAGAAAATCAGGTTCAAATTTCTAAAGAAAACACGAAATTACAGATCGCTAAATTCTTGCCCCAAGTGAGTTTTTTTGGCTCTTATCTTATGAAGCAAAACAATTCGGTGTTTGAAGACATGATCCCTAATTGGTTTGTGGGCGTAGCCGGGCGCATGCCCATACTCTCCCCCACAGGGCGTATCCAAAAATACCAAGCGAGCAAATTAGCGGAGTTGCAAATGAGTAGCGAACAAATCCAAGCTAAAAAAAACATGGAATTATTAGTGAATAAGACTTATAAAGAGACGCTTTCTTATTTGAAAGAATACAAAAGCTTGCTTTCTAGCGTGGAATTAGCCAAGGAAAACTTAAAACTCCAAGAGCAGGCTTTTTTACAAGGCTTAAGCACGAACGCTCAAGTCATTGATGCGAGGAACACGCTTTCTTCTATCATTGTGGAGCAAAAAAGCGTGGCTTATAAATACATTGTTTCATTAGCGAATTTAATGGCGTTAAGCGATCATATTGATTTATTTTATGAATTTGTTTATTAAAGGAAAAAATCATGTCAAACAGCATGTTGGATAAAAATAAAGCGATTCTTACAGGAGGTGGGGCTTTATTATTAGGGCTAATCGTGCTTTTTTATTTAGCTTATCGCCCTAAGGCTGAAGTGCTGCAAGGGTTTTTGGAAGCCAGAGAATACAGCGTGAGTTCCAAAGTCCCTGGTCGCATTGAAAAGGTGTTTGTCAAAAAAGGCGATCGCATTAAAAAGGGCGATTTGGTTTTTAGCATTTCTAGCCCTGAATTAGAAGCCAAACTCGCTCAAGCTGAAGCCGGGCATAAAGCCGCTAAAGCGCTTAGCGATGAAGTCAAAAGAGGCTCAAGAGATGAAACGATCAATTCTGCAAGAGACATTTGGCAAGCGGCAAAATCTCAAGCCACTTTAGCTAAAGAGACTTATAAGCGCGTTCAAGATTTGTATGATAACGGCGTGGCGAGCTTGCAAAAGCGCGATGAAGCCTATGCGGCTTATGAAAGCACCAAATACAACGAGAGTGCGGCTTACCAAAAGTATAAAATGGCTTTAGGGGGGGCGAGTTCTGAAAGTAAGATTGCTGCTAAGGCTAAAGAGAGCGCGGCTTTAGGGCAAGTGAATGAAGTGGAGTCTTATTTAAAAGACGTCAAAGCTACAGCCCCAATTGATGGGGAAGTGAGTAATGTGCTTTTAAGCGGTGGCGAGCTTAGCCCTAAAGGTTTTCCTGTGGTGCTTATGATTGATTTAAAGGATAGTTGGCTAAAAATCAGCGTGCCTGAAAAGTATTTGAACGAGTTTAAGGTGGGTAAGGAATTTGAAGGCTATATCCCGGCGTTGAAAAAAAGCGCGAAATTCAGGGTCAAATATTTGAGCGTGATGGGGGATTTTGCGACTTGGAAAGCGACGAATAATTCCAACACTTACGACATGAAAAGCTATGAAGTGGAGGCCATACCCTTAGAAAAGCTGGAAAATTTTAGGGTAGGGATGAGCGTGTTAGTTACTATTAAACCTTAGAAAGGATTGTTTTGTTCAGATTGATAAGCGCATGGGTTTTACAAGACAAGTTCTTGTTTATCGTGTGTTTTATATTGCCTTTTTGTTTAGGGATTTTAGGCACGCAAATCTTTAAACAAGAAATCCCAAGACAGCTCCCTATCGTGGTGGTGGATTTAGATAAGACCACTACAAGCCATCAGGTAGCGTTTGAATTAGGCGCAACGAGCGCGCTTGAAATCAAATACCAAGTGGCTAGCCTTTTAGAAGCCAAACGCTTTTTAAACTCCGCTGAAGTGTATGGGGCGTTAGTTTTACCTAAAGATTTAGAGAAAAAAATCAAAATGGGGCGAAAGGTGGATTTGCCCTTTTATTATAATGCGGAATATGTTTTAGTGGGGAAAACGCTCAAAAACGCTTTTTTACAAACCGCTTTGACTTTAGACGCTAAAACCTTAGCCACCAAAGCTTTAGTGCGAGATTCCAATTTGATTTCTGCTAAAGCCCAAGCGGTGCCTATTGTCTTGCAATTGCATGCACTATACAATGAAGAAAACAATTACACGCAATACCTTTTAAGCGTGATGCTGCCTTGCATGTGGCTTATTTTGATTGCGATTGGCATGCTCAATTTCATTCAAAAAATCTCTAACATGCGCGAGCTTTTAATCAGTATTTTAGCGAATGTGTGCGTGTTTAGCTTTTGGGGGATGGGCATGGCGTTTTATTTTAATCTCATTGGCATGGAGGGGCATTATGCGCATTTGTCATTGGTCTTTTTGGCGGTCGTTTTAATGGCGCTCATTATGAGCGGGTTTGTGGTGCTAGTTTATGGCGTTTCAAAAAGCGTTATTGAAACCGCTGGCGCGATTGGGGTCTATACCGCTCCAAGTTTTGCTTTTGCTGGGGTTACTTACCCACAAAACAACATGGAAATTTTTGGGAGTTTTTGGAGCCATTGCTTGCCTATTAGCCATTTTATGAAGTTCTTTTTACAAGAGGCCTATTACAAGACGGATTTTACAGAGTCTTTAAATTCTCTAATGCCGCTTGTGTTCTTTTTAATCTTTTTAGTCTTAGGGCTTTTGATTTTTTATTTTTCTTTTAAAAAAGGCAAGGCTAGCGCATGAATTTTTTTAAAATCCTTTTAATGGAATTAAGGGCGATTGTTTCTCATAAGGGCGTTTTGTTAATCCTTATAGGCGCGCCTTTAATCTATGGTTTATTATACCCTTTGCCTTATTTAAAAGACACCGTAACGCAGCAAAAAATCGCCCTTGTAGATGAAGACAATTCCTTTCTTTCCAGGCAATTAGCCTTCATGGTGCAAAGCTCCAACGAGTTGGAAATCGCTTTTTTTAGCCCCTCTATGCTGGAAGCTAAAAAGCTTTTAAAAGAAGAAAAAGTTTATGGGATCTTGCATATCCCTTCGCATTTTGAAGCCAATATCCATAAGCAAGTGCCTGTAACGATAGATTTTTATGCGAATTCCAATTACTTTTTGATTTATGGCGCCTTAGCGAATGCGGTGGTGGAGAGCATCAACGCTTTAAATGATGAGATAAGGTTTAAGCGCAACGCTCAAATAGAAGAGGCTGAATTAGGGACAGACGGGATTAAGATTAGGCCTATCGCTTTGTATAACCCTAGTGAGGGGTATTTGAATTACGCGCTCTCTAGCGTGTTTATTTTCATTTTACACCAGGTGATGCTCATTGCAAGCAGCATGTTTGTCAGCTCCAGGCGTTTGGAATTAGCCCTTTTAGACAAAAAGCAAATCGCTTTAAGGCAATTTGCAAGGCTTTTGATCTTTATGGGAGCGTTTAGCGTTTTTATTTTATGGTATTTTGGAGCGTTGTTTTCTTTTTATGGGATCGAACGGCATGCGAGCACTTTAATGGTGTTTTTGAATAGCTCCATCTTCATGCTTGCAACCTTGAGTTTGGGGTTGTTTTTAGGCGCATGGATCAAAAATGAAGCCCACACCACTCAAATCGTTTTAATTTCTTCTTTGCCCTTGATTTTTATGATGGGTTTTGTGTGGCCTTTTGAATCCTTGCCCTCTTATTTACAAGCGTTCGTTCAAATAGTGCCTGCTTATCATGCGATTAGTTTGCTAGGGCGGTTGAATCAAATGCATGCGGAATTTATAGATGTTTCCATCCATTTTTATGTGCTTATTGCGATTTTTATTGCGAGTTTTATAGGGAGTGTGTTCAAACTCAGCTCTTTAAAGAAAGCTTGTGAAAACGCTTAAAAATCTTATCGCTTCCAAGCACCAGACTAAAGCGTCTCGCTTTTTAGGGTATCTTATGCCTTTTGATGGTTTTGAAAAAACCCTTTTACAATTGAAAAAAGAGCATTTTAAGGCCGCGCATTTTGTAACGGCGTTCCGCTATTGTTTAGAGGGCAAAATCACGGAGGGTTTTAGCGATGATGGCGAGCCTAAAGGGAGTTCAGGCATGCCTGTGCTTAGCGTTTTGAGGCGAGAGGATTTGATCAATATAGGATTAGTGAGCGTGCGTTATTTTGGAGGCACGCTTTTAGGGGTGGGGGGCTTGATGAAAGCTTATGCCACTAGCGCGTTATTGTGCGTAGAAAACGCTAAAAGAGAAAACGCTTTTAAGGATTTTGTGGAGTTAGAAACTTTAAGCGCTCATTATTCTTACAAAGAATTAGACGCTCTTCAGCGTGAAATTAAGAAATTTAGCTTACAATTAAGCAAAAAGAATTTTTCAAACCAAAGCGTGGAAGTGGAAATCAGCGGCACGAGAGAAAATTTGCAAGCGTTTTTAAAACAAAATAATATTTGATTAGGGAGAGCAGTATGGAATTTTTGAGCGGGTATTTTTTATGGGTTAAGGCTTTCCATGTGATAGCGGTCATTTCGTGGATGGCGGCGTTGTTTTATTTGCCGCGCCTTTTTGTCTATCATGCCGAAAACGCGCATAAAAAGGAGTTTGTAGGAGTGGTTCAAATCCAAGAAAAAAAGCTTTATTCCTTTATCGCTTCACCGGCTATGGGTTTCACGCTTATTACAGGGATTTTAATGCTGTTGATAGAGCCTACGCTCTTTAAAAGCGGGGGTTGGTTGCATGCTAAATTGGCTTTAGTGGTTTTGCTTTTATCCTATCATTTTTATTGCAAAAAATGCATGCGCGAGCTAGAAAAAGATCCTACAAGAAGAAACGCAAGGTTTTATCGTGTGTTTAATGAGATTCCAACGATTTTAATGATTCTCATTGTGATTTTAGTGGTTGTCAAGCCTTTTTAAAGACAAGCCATGAAGTAAAGAAAAGTCATGAAAAAAGAAAAGCACCTCAAGCAAGAAAAAATCATCAACATGTTTGATGATATAGCCAGCTCTTACGATCAAGCCAACCGCTTGATGAGTTTTGGCTTAGATGTTAAGTGGCGAGAAAGGGCTTGCGAGCATGCGTTTTTGTTTTTGGAAAACAAGAAAGCGTTAAGGCTTGTGGATGTGGCATGCGGGACAGGGGATATGCTCATAGCTTGGCAAAAAAGCGCTCTCAATTGCGGCATAGAGTTTAAGGAGTGTTTGGGGATTGACCCCTCTAATAACATGCTTGAATTAGCCATTAAAAAATGTGAAGAGCTTGAAAATAAAATTTCTTTCATCCAAGCTCAAGCCAAAGATTTAAAGGGCGTTGAAAATAACAGCGTGGATATCCTTTCCATTGCGTATGGCTTGCGTAATGTCGTGGAAAGACAAGAGGCCTTAAAAGAGTTTTTTAGGGTGTTAAAGCCTAGGGGCGTTTTAGTGATTTTAGAATTTTTAAAAAAAGACAACCCCACATGGCTGGATAAAATCTCAGGGTTTTACACGAATAAGGTTTTGCCTTTAGTGGGAGGGGCTATCAGTAAGAATTATGGCGCTTATTCTTATTTACCGCAATCCATTGAGGGGTTTTTGAGTTTGGAGGGTTTGAAGCATGAATTAAAAAACGCAGGGTTTGAGATTTTAAGGACTGAAGATTCTATCGCTCAAATTTCAACGACCATGCTTGTTAAAAAAAGCTAAAGGAATGTTATGCAAGATGAATTATTTGAAACCGAAAAAGCCCCCCAAAAAAATACTAAGAACACTAAAAATACTAAAAACGCCCCTAAAAAAAGCTTTGAAGAGCATGTTCATTCCCTAGAGCAAGCCATAGATCGCTTGAATGATCCCAATTTATCCTTAAAAGACGGGATGGATTTGTATAAAACGGCCATGCAAGAGTTGTTTTTGGCTCAAAAGCTTTTAGAAAACGCTTATTTAGAGCATGAAAAACTCCAAACGCTAGACAAAAAGGCTTAAAGCATGCGAGTGTTTGCTTTGCAATTAGAGTCTTTTGAAGAAAATCTCATGCAATCCTTATTCAACTCCATACCCAAGCAAAGCGTGGTGGTGTTGCCTGAATACGTGATCAACCCCTTTTTCCACCATAACATGGGATTGGATGTGAATGAAATCAGCGATCAGTCCAAGCGAGCGATAGAATTTTTGTCTCAAAAATGCGAAGAATTGGATTTGATCGTTTCAGCCCCGGTGCTTTTAGAAGAACATTCTAAAATCTATAAAAAAATCGCCCTCATTTCTAAGGAAAATATCCAGTATTACACACAACAACGCTTAATTCCCTATCCTCACTGGGACGAAGAGAGCTTTTTTGACAATGAAAAAAGCGCCTTTAAAGAATTGCTCGTGTTTGAAAGAGACGGCTTGAAATTCGCCCCTTTGTTTGGCTTTGAAGCGCATTTTGATGAAATATGGGTTCAAGCTAAAAATCAGGGCGTGGATGTGGTGCTTTTAAGCAGCGTGGCCACTTTTGAATCCAATGAAAGGTGGCGGCTTTTGTGCCAGATGCGCGCTTTTTGCGCTTCTTGCGTGGTGGTTAGGGCTAATAGGATCGGAGCGTATCGCCAGATCATTGTAGAAGAAGATCAAAAAAACGAATTTTTGTGGAAATTTTATGGGGATAGTTTTGTGGCCTTGCCTAATGGCGCTATTGAAGATTCTTTAGAGGGTAAAATGGGGGCTTTGAGCGCTCAAATAGATAAAAACGATATAGACGAATGGGTTAAATTGTGGCATTTTAGAACGATTAAAGAGGGTTGAATGATTGATAGAAAACTTTTATTGCAAGATTTTGACAAGGTGGCTAATTCTTTAAAAAAGCGTAACCATGCGATGGGTGATGAGTTGGAGCGTTTGCGCGAAGTCATCACGCATTATAAAAAGCAACTCATTGAACTAGAAGGCTTGCAAGCCTTTCAAAACAAGGTTTCTAAAGAATTTGGCATCAAAATGGCTCAAAAAGTGGATACAAGCGATCTCAAAAAAGAGCTAGAAAACAATAAAATCAAATTGAATGAGCTTTCTAAAAGCGTGGGCGAATTGGAGCAACAAATTGATTTGAAGCTTTCCATAATCCCCAATCTAGTGGATGAAAAAACCCCTTTAGGCGCGAATGAAGAAGACAACATAGAAATTAAAAAAATCTTAACCCCAAGGGTTTTTACTTTCAAACCCAAAGAGCATTTTGAACTCGCTCAACAAAACGGCTGGATTGATTTTGAAAGCGGCGTGAAACTCGCCAAAAGCCGTTTTTCTGTCATTAGGGGTTTTGGGGCGAAAATTTATCGCGCGCTCATTTATTTAATGTTGGATTTTAATGAAAAAAATGGCTTTGAAATCATCTACACGCCGGCGTTAGTGAATGAAAAAATGCTTTTTGGGACCGGGCAATTACCCAAATTCAAAGAAGATGTTTTTAAAATAGAAAATGAAAATTTGTATTTGATCCCCACCGCTGAAGTAACGCTCACCAATCTATACAACGACACGATTGTTAGCGTTGAAAACCTCCCCATTAAAATGACCGCACACACGCCTTGTTTCAGGAGCGAAGCAGGGAGCGCGGGCAAGGACACAAGGGGGATGATAAGACAGCACCAATTTGATAAAGTAGAACTAGTGGCTATCACGCACCCTAAAGAAAGCGATGCCATGCAAGAATATATGCTAGAGAGCGCGAGCGAAATTTTAAGGGCTTTGGAATTGCCGCACCGGTTTGTGCAATTGTGCAGTGGGGATTTAGGCTTTAGCGCAAGCAACACGATAGACATTGAAGTGTGGCTGCCCGGGCAAAATTGCTACAGAGAAATCAGCTCCGTGTCTAACACGAGGGATTTTCAAGCCAGGCGCGCCAAAATCCGCTTCAAAGAAAATCAAAAAAACCAATTAGCGCACACCTTAAACGGCTCTTCTTTAGCGGTAGGCAGGACAATGGTCGCTTTAATGGAAAACCACCAGCAAGCGGATGGGAGCATTCATATTCCTAAGGCGTTAGAAAAATACCTTTAAGGCTAGTTTGTGCTGAATGAAGAGCAAAATTCTAAAGAATTAGAAGAAAAAGGGGGCGAAAACAAAAACGAAAAAGAAACCCCCCTAAAGGGCATTCATTCTAAAATCCCCTCTTTGAAGCAGGCTTTGGAGCAGACGATTAATAAAATCAAAAGCTCTAAAGAGTTTTTCAAACAATTCTTACACAATAAAAAAAAGCTTTATATCGCGCTTGGAATATTGCTTTCACTCATCGCGCTCATTGTGGCTTTGAGTTTGTTACTAGGGCATAAAAAAGAAAATCAACAAACTTCTTTACAAACTAATACCGCCACCACCAATAACGAAACGCCTAACGACACCAATAACGCTAACAACGCACAAGCCGAGGGGCAAATAGAGAATTTAGATTTACCCGATTTAATCGGCAAGGACTCCCTCAAACGAAACGATGAAAATCAAGTGGATGCGATCATGAAAAAAGCGAGCCTTTTGTATGAGCAAGGGCAAAAAGATGAAGCCTTACACCTGTTTGACAAAGCCGCTTCTTTTTCGCAAGGGATTGCGAGCCATAATTTAGGGGTGATTAAGTTTAAAGAAAAGGATTTTAACGGGGCGTTGGATCTGTTTGATTCTAGCATCGCTTCTAAAGAAAACGCGAGCGTGAGCGCGATTGATGCGTTGGTGAGCGCTTATCATTTGCAAGATGCGGATTTGTATTATCATTATCTAAAAATTGCGAGAGACACTTTGTATAAAGACTATAAAAAGTCTTTTTATTCCTACGCTTACGCGCTCAAATCCTATTACGCCGGGGAGTATTTTGAAGCCCTTTCGCCCTTAATGCACCCTAATTCCAACGCTTTTTTAAAACCTAATGCGCGCCTAGCGTCTAAATTGTTTTTGATGTTTAAAGATGAAACGAACGCTTATAAGCAATTGCAAAAAAGCGCCAACGCCCAAGATGGGCTTGCTTTAGGGCTTTTGCAGGCGCGTTTGGGCCATTACAAGCAGGCTTTGGAGCATTTGCAGCATTATTTGCACAACTACCCTAAAGATTTAAACGCTTTAATGGCTTTGGAATTGGTGAGTTTGAAAAAAGGCGACATCCTTAAAGCGAGCGAAGCCTTAAAACTGGCCAGCCACACGCCAGAAGACACGCTATTAGCCAACTCTTTTTACCCCATCAAGCCCACTATAAACCCTGTTTTTTTGGATAAAGAAAGAGCCAAAGAGCGTTTTTGGAACACGCAATATTTTGAAGGCAAAAGGGATTTTATCTACCGCTTGCTCTTTTATTACGCCCCTTTTAAGGTTTTAGACTCTAAAGAAACCTTAGGCGTGATTGAAGAGGGGCTGTTTCTTTTAGACTCTGATGCACAAAAGGATTTAGAGGGGGCAAGCCTTGCTTTTAAAAGGGGGCGTTTGATGGCGATAGCGGATAAAAACGCGCTCAAAGGGTTGAAAGCGTTAGAAAACAAGCGCTTGAAAAAAGCCCTTTCTTTTTTTGATTCGTCTTTAAAAAACAGCCCCAATAACGCACTCTTGCATTATAATACGGGCTTGATTTATGCGCAATTAGAAAATTACCACAAAGCCTATTTCCATTTTTTAAGGGCTTTTCATTTGAATTCTGCGGATTATTTGAGCGCGGTTTTTGCAATTCTAGCCTCGCATTTCACCCACGAAGACACCACGGAGTTTTTAAGAGAAATCACAGAGAATTTTTATAGTCAGGATTTTTCTAGCCCCACGCAAAAAGCTTTACTATCTTCGCTCATCGCTTATTTGAATTACCGCACCAATTGGGATATGGACTGGCTTAAAAACGCCCCTAAAAAGCTCCCTTTTTATTACGCGCTAGAAGCGGTGTTCGCTAAAGAGAGCAAGGATAAAAAATTGATGGTGCAATCTTTTGGGAATTTAAAAAAAATGCTCCCTAAAGATCTCATCTCTAATATCTTTTATGAAATCGTTTCGTATTATGATGCGAGTATCCGGCATACTTTAAGCATTTACACCCTTTTAGATTCGCATAAAATCAGTTGGGATCAAACCATGCAAGGGCCTATTTTGGGGCGTCATTTCTACACTTACATGGGATTTATGGTCAATGATTTGGATCATCAAGAAAAATTATTAGAGCAAAAAATCGCCAGTTTAGAAGAGAGAGAAGCCCCTAACGATTGGTTAGAAAATTTAGCGCTAGTGAGTTTGTTTCAAGGCCAGTATGAAAAAGCGGGCGCGTTGTATCAAAACTTAATTAGCGATCTTAAGGACAATGAGGTGCGCTTAAAAATCCTAGCGGGTTTAACCTATATCGCGCAAAAGAATTACAATAACGCCGCTTTATGGCTAGAGCTTGGGAAATTAGACGATCCGAATAATGAAAATATCCGTTACGCTTTAGGGTTGTTGTATCAAAGAAAGGGGGACTTGAAATCAGCGCTAAACCATTTTTTAGCCATTAAAACCTCTGATTTTTCGTCGCCTTATTTTGATTTTGAAATTGACACCAACCTTTTAAAAGAGCGTTTAAACCAAGAAGAAAAGGGCGAGTTTTTAGAATAATGGGTTTTGAAAAAAGCATTTTAGACAATTTGAACGGAGCGCAAAAAATCGCTGCAAGCCACATTCAAGGGCCTTTGTTGATTTTAGCGGGAGCTGGGAGCGGCAAGACTAAGACTTTAACGAGCCGTTTGGCGTATTTGATTGGCGCTTGTGGCGTGCCTAGCGAGAACACTCTAACGCTCACTTTCACCAATAAAGCGAGTAAAGAAATGCAAGAAAGGGCTTTGAAATTGTTGAAAAACCAAACCCTTATCCCCCCCTTGCTTTGCACTTTCCATCGTTTTGGTTTGCTGTTTTTAAGGCAACGCATGAGCCTTTTAAAAAGAACGTGCGATTTTTCGGTGCTAGATAGCGATGAAGTCAAAACGCTGTGCAAGCAGCTCAAAATTTCAAACTTTAGAGCCAATATTTCTCAAATCAAAAACGGCATGATGGATTTGAGTGCGCAAGATAGCGAATGTTACAAAGCGTATGAGCTTTATCAAAACGCGCTCAAAAAAGACAATTTAGTGGATTTTGACGATTTGCTTTGTTTGAGCCTTAAGATTTTACAAGATAATGAAAAACTCGCCAAAGAGGTTAGCGAACGCTACCATTACATTATGGTAGATGAGTATCAAGACACGAACGCCTTGCAATTGGAGTTTTTAAAACAATTGAGTTTCACGCACCATAATTTGTGCGTGGTGGGCGATGACGATCAGAGCATTTATGGTTTTAGGGGGGCGGATATTTCTAACATTTTAAATTTTTCCAAGCATTTTAAAGGGGCTAAAATAGTGAAATTAGAGACCAACTACCGCTCTAGCGCTGAAATCTTAGCGTGTGCTAATTCCCTTATCAGCCATAACCAACACCGCCATATTAAAACGCTTCAAAGTTTCAAAGGCTCGCATAAAAGCGTGGTTTGTAAAGAATATTTGACGCAAAAAGAAGAGAGCTTGGATGTGGCTTATCAGATCAAAGCCCTTTTAAAGAAGGGCGAAAATTTAGAAAATATCGCTATTTTGTATCGCTTAAACGGGCTTAGTCGCAGCATTGAAGAGAGCTTGAACGCTTTGAATATCCCCTATAGGCTTATTGGAGCGGTAAGTTTCTATGAAAGAGCAGAGGTTAAAGACGCTTTGGCGTTCATGCATTTAGTGGCTAAAAAAGACGATCGCTTTTTTATCAGGCGCGTTTTAAACAAGCCCTCAAGAGGCCTTGGCAAGATCACTCAAGAATTGATTTTTTCTCTTTTAGATGGTGAGGACTTGAATTTAGAAGAAGCGCTAAAATTTGGGGTGTTTAAAGGCAAATTAAACCCTAAAAACGAACACGCTTTGAATAAATTTATCGCTATGATAGGGCGTTTGAGGGAGGCTTTTGAAATTTCAGTAGAGGAGTTTTGTGCTCGGTTTTTAGAAGAAACCAACCTTTTAAAAAGCTATGAAAAAGAAGACAATTACGAAGAAAGAGAGGGCTTTGTTAAAGAGCTTTTAAGCTTAGTGAAAGAGCATTTTAAAACTAACCCCACGCATTCTTTACTGGATTTTTTGAATGAAAGCGTTTTAGATACCCATAATACAGAAAACGCGCAAAAAGTGAGTTGCATGAGCGTGCATATGAGTAAGGGGTTAGAGTTTAAGCATGTGTTTGTGATCGGGTTAGAAGAAGGGTTTTTCCCGCATAGGGGGTTCAATCAAGAAAGCGATTTGGAAGAAGAAAGGCGCTTGGCTTACGTAGCGATCACTAGGGCGAAAGAAGAATTACAACTTTCTTATGTCAAAGAGCGTTCGTATTTTGGGAGGAAAATTTCTTGCTCGCCCTCTGTGTTTTTAGAAGAGGCCAAGCTGCTCAAAAGTGATCAAACCCCTAAACAGGATCATAAAAAAAACACGCCCATTAAAGTGGGGGATTTAATCAAACATAAGATTTTTGGCACCGGTAGGGTTTTAGGCGTAGAAAAAGGCTTGAGCGGTTTGTGCTTGAAAATCAATTGCGGAGGGAATGTCTATGATAAAATCTCAGAAAAATTTGTAGAAAAAGTGGATAACGGGTTTTGAAAATTTTAACCCTTTTTTTCATGGTTTTACGCACGCTACTAGCTATGGATACCAACACGCTTAAAACAGAGATTAAAGCAATTTACCTTAAAGAATACCAAGACTTGAAATTAGAAATTGAAACCATTAACTTAGAAATCCCAGAGCGCTTTTCTAACGCTCCCATTTTAAGCTATGAATTGAGCGCTTCTAACAAGCTTAAAAAAGATGGGGTCGTGTTTTTAAGATTGGAAAATGAGCCTAATTTACGCCTACCGGTGCGTTATAGCGTGATAGGCAGCATGCAGGCTTTTAAAAGCATAAGCGCGATTAAAAAAGACGAGAACATCACCGCTAGCAATACCAAAAAAGAGCGCGTTTTGTTTGGCGCGCTTTCTAACCCCTTATTAGAGGGTGCGATTGATAGAGTGAGCGCGAAAAATTTTATCCCCCCTGACACGCTTTTAAGCATGGATAAAACCCAAGCCTTAATCATCGTGCGTAAAAACGACATCATCACCGGGGTGTATGAAGAGGGGCAAATCAGCATAGAAATAAGCCTAAAAGCCCTAGAAAATGGCGCACTTAATCAAATCATTCAAGCCAAGAATTTAGAAAGCAATAAAATCTTAAAAGCAAAAGTGTTGAGCAGCTCTAAAGCGCAAATCTTATAAAGGACATTCATGAAATTAGTTTTAGGCATCAGCGGGGCGAGCGGGATACCCCTAGCCTTGCGGTTTTTAGAAAAATTACCCAAAGAAATTGAAGTTTTTGTCGTGGCGTCTAAGAACGCGCATGTCGTGGCGTTAGAAGAATCTAATATCAATCTTAAAAACGCCATGAAAGATTTACGGCCTAGCGCGACTTTTTTCAACGAGCAAGACATTCATGCAAGCATCGCTTCAGGGAGTTATGGTATCCATAAAATGGCGATCATTCCAGCGAGCATGGACATGGTGGCTAAAATCGCGCATGGCTTTGGAGGGGATTTGATCTCTAGGAGCGCCTCTGTGATGCTTAAAGAAAAGCGTCCCTTACTCATTGCCCCTAGAGAAATGCCTTTAAGCGCTATCATGTTGGAAAATTTGCTCAAACTCGCCCATTCTAATGCGATCATCGCGCCGCCTGTGATGACTTATTACACCCAGAGCAAGACTTTAGAAGCGATGCAAGATTTTTTAGTGGGGAAGTGGTTTGACAGCTTAGGGATAGAAAATGACTTATACCCACGATGGGGAATGAACTGATGCAAAAAATCGGCATTTACCCAGGCACTTTTGATCCGGTCACTAACGGGCATATAGACATCATCCACCGCTCTAGCGAATTGTTTGAAAAGCTCATTGTCGCTGTGGCGCACTCAAGCGCTAAAAACCCCATGTTTAGTTTAGATGAGCGTTTAAAAATGATGCAACTGGCCACTAAAAATTTTAAAAATGTAGAATGCGTTGCGTTTGAAGGGCTATTAGCTAATTTGGCTAAAGAATAC
The DNA here is from genome assembly GCF_009689985.1 of Helicobacter pylori. NCBI lineage: Bacteria > Pseudomonadati > Campylobacterota > Epsilonproteobacteria > Campylobacterales > Helicobacteraceae > Helicobacter > Helicobacter pylori. Next base: position 75,812 of record NZ_QBAW01000001.1, read on the forward strand.
CATTGTAAGGTGTTAGTTAGGGGCTTAAGGGTGGTGAGCGATTTTGAATACGAATTGCAAATGGGTTATGCGAACAAATCCTTAAACCACGAATTAGAAACCTTGTATTTCATGCCCACTTTACAAAACGCTTTCATCAGCTCTTCTATCGTGCGATCCATTATCGCGCATAAGGGCGATGCGAGCCATTTAGTGCCTAAAGAAATTTATCCTTTGATTTCAAAGGTTTAAAATGTATGTGGTGTTAGAAGGCGTTGATGGCGCGGGCAAAAGTACTCAAGTAGGATTATTAAAAAACAGGTTTAAAAACGCCCTTTTTACCAAAGAGCCAGGGGGGACAAAAATAGGCGAGAGTTTAAGGCGTATCGCTTTGAATGAAAATATCAGTGAATTAGCCCGAGCGTTTTTATTTTTAAGCGATAGGGCTGAGCATACAGAAAGCGTGATCAAACCGGCATTGAAAGAAAAAAAACTCATTATTAGCGACAGGAGTTTGATCTCTGGCATGGCTTATAGCGAGTTTTCAAGCCTAGAATTAAACCTGCTTGCCACTCAAAGCATCTTGCCTGAAAAAATCGTTCTTTTACTCATAGACAAAGAGGGCTTAAAACAGCGCTTAAGCCTTAAAAGTTTAGACAAAATAGAAAACCAAGGCGCAGAAAAATTACTTCATATCCAGCAAAAGATCAAAACCCACGCTTATGCGTTAAAAGAAAAATTCGGGTGCGAAGTTTTGGAACTAAACGCCAAAGAAAGCGTTAAAAACTTGCACGAGAAAATCGCCGTCTTTATAGAATGCGTTGTTTAACCTGTTTGAAGCTTTCTTTTAAGCCTCTTTGCCCAAATTGCTTAAACGATCTGCCCTTAAGCTTAAAAGTAAGGGTTTTAGAGGGCGTGAGCGTGTATAGTTTTTACGCTTATAGCGAAATAGAAGAACTTATTAAAAGCAAATACGCGCTGATTGGCTCTCGCATTTTGCCCTTGCTTTCTCAAAAAGCCGGCGCGGAATTTGTGAAAATCCTAAAAGAAAAAGGCTTGACTACCCCCCTTTATGGCATCGCCATTGATGATAAAATCAAATCCTTTTACTCGCATTCAGCCGCGCTTTTAAAAGGCTTTTGTCAAGGCAATTTAAAGCCCACTTACGGGCGTTTAAGGGCTAATAATACTATTTCGTATGCCGGGAAAAGCTTAGAATTTCGCGCCAATAACCCACGGGATTTCACCTTCAAAGGCGATGAAACTTTAGATTATTTTTTATTAGATGATATTATCACCACCGGCACCACCCTAAAAGAAGCCCTAAAATACCTTAAAACCCTAAACACAAAAGCACACTTTGCAATCGCTCTTTGCAGCGCGGATGAATGAGTTATAATTTTAATTTTTAAAAGGATAAAACCATGCAAGCTTTTCGGTTAGAAGATGATGTTGATGACTATGTTAAAAAAGAATTGACAAAATTAGGGCTTATGAAAAATAAGGATTTTAATGTTAAAAGCCAAATGAGTCCTAGCCTTAAAAACGCCCTTTTGAATGCGAGTAAGACTAAAGATAAAACTTCTTATGGCGAGCCAGATTTCAGTTTAGAAAAATACACGCACCCTAAAAATAAAGAGAGCGTTATCCCTATCATCATAGAAAACAAACTCTACGCTAAAAATTTAAAAAAGCTCAAAAACAGCGTATTGCAAAACGATGATCATTCCATTTCAAAATGCGCCGTGAATGGGGCTTTACACTACGCTCAAAATATCCTAAGAAACAAAGAAAAGTATAAAGAATGTATCGCTATAGGCATAGCCGGCGATGATGAAGAAAACCTTTTGATAGAAGTGTATTATGTTTTTGCGAGCGGGATCAATTCGCACAAACTCACTAACGCTAAAAACCTGCATTTTTTAGAAAATCAAGAATCGTTTAACGCTTTTTATAAAGAATGCACGCTCACTGAAGAAGAAAAACATTTTATCTTAATCAAAACCAAAGCCGATCTAAACGAAACCGCTAAAAAACTCAACCGCCTTATGCATAACCACAACATCACAGCGCCTCAGCGCGTGCTATATGTGAGCGGCATGCTTTTATCCATGCAAGAAATTAAGGGCAAAAAAGAGGGCTTAAAACCAAGCGATTTAAAAGGCGAATTGACCGATACTAGCCGTGATGGTGTTTTAGTGTTTAACCAAATTAGCGAATTTTTGAAAACCAAAAACTTGAGCGAAGAAAAACGAGAACTAATGCTCGCTAGTTTTAAAGAAATCAGTAAAGATCCGCAGCGCGATAAAGAAACGAGCCTGGATAAAGCCATAAGCATGCTTTTAGAAAAAGATGAAAGCATCACTAAGCAAATTTTTACCTTTCTTTATGAGTTTGTCCATAAGCCCATTAATGAAAGCGACAATACCGGTCATTTAGACATCATGGGCGAACTTTATAGCGAATTTTTAAAATACGCTTTAGGGGATGGTAAGGAATTAGGCATTGTTTTAACCCCGCCTTATGTAACTAAAATGATGAGCGAGCTTTTAGGGGTTAATGCGAAATCCTTTGTGATGGATTTAGCTGCAGGGAGTGCGGGCTTTTTAATTTCTTCTATGGTGCTAATGATTGAAGACATTGAAAAAACCTATGGTAAAAACACCACTAAAGCGAACGAAAAAATCAAAGCCATGAAAACCACGCAACTTTTAGGCGTGGAGCTTAACGCTGAAATGTTTTCTCTAGCCACCACTAACATGATTTTAAGAGGCGATGGATCAAGTTTAATCATCAAAGGCAACACTTTTGAAACCAGTAAAAAGATTTATGAAGATTTTAAGCCCAATATCCTTTTATTAAACCCTCCTTTCAGCTACGAAGAAAACGGCATGCCTTTTATCAAGTTCGGGTTAGAGCATATGCAAAAAGGCGGTTTAGGCGCGATCATTATCCAAGATAGCGCAGGGAGCGGGCAAGCGTTAAAATCCAATGTTGAAATTTTAAAAAAGCATTCGCTTTTAGCGAGCATTAAAATGCCCACCGATTTATTCATGCCTCAAGCCGGGGTGCAAACAAGCGTCTATATTTTTAAAGCCCATGAGCCGCACGACTATGAAAAACCCGTTAAATTCATAGACTTTAGAAACGATGGTTTCAAGCGCACCAAAAGAGGCTTAAATGAAACCTCTAACCCCACCAAACGCTACGAAGAAATCATTAAAATTTACAAAGCCGGCTTAAACGCTAAAGTCTCTAAAGAGCTGTGGGGTGCTTTAGAAACGATCTATATTGAAGACTTTATCGCCAAGCCGCGCGAAAACAAGCATGCTAAAGACTTTAATTTTGAAGCCCACCAAAAGAATGACACTAAACCCGAATTAGAGGATTTTAAAAGAACGATAGCCGATTACCTTTCTTATGAAGTGGGCTTGATTTTAAAAAACCAAACGCCCCCAAAGTGATTGGCCCCCTTAGTAGCCAGCTCAACGCTATTAAGTGGGGCGAGTTCAAATTGGGGGATTTGTTTGAGATCTACACTGGCTCTTTATTAAGCCAAGAGGATTTAGCAAAAGGTGATATTGTCCGCATATCAGTTAAAAGTGATAATAATGGCGTTTATGGTCATTTTGACACCTTAAAAAATAAGAAAGCAAGGCATTTTGAAAATTTTATCAGCGTAAATTTTTTTGGCAATTGTTTTTATCACCCTTATTTGGCAAGCGTAGAGATGAAAGTCCATGTCTTAAAATTAAAAAATCGTACTCTTACAAAACGGATAGGATTATTTCTTGCCAATCAACTTAATAAGTGTTTTTATGGTCAATTTACCTATGGAACACAATTATCTAGCTCTAAATTAAAACATAATAATTTTAAAATCCAACTACCCCTAAAACCCACCGCTAAAACTCAAACCCTTAAGGATATTGATTTCAATTTCATGGAAAAATTCATAGCCGAACTTGAGCAGTGTCGGCTCGCCGAACTTGAGGCTTATTTAAAAGCTACAGGGCTATCAAACACCACCCTTTCTAACGATGAAGAAAACGCCCTTAACCTTTTTGACGGCAAAAATTCTGGGGGGGGGGGGGTAATACCCCATGCGGCTTAACATGGCAAAGCTTCAAATTAGGGGATTTGTTTGAAGTGTTGCCATATAAAAAACGCTTTGATGCTAATAAGGTTAATATTTACGCTAGCAAAACTAAAGATACTTACCCTTATGTTGTGCGCACAAGCATAAATAATGGCATAAGGGGTTATTTAAAAGAAAATACAAATTTTTTAAATGCGGGAAACACTATATCTTTTGGGCAAGACACTGCTACAATGTTTTATCAAGAAAAGCCTTATTTCACAGGGGATAAAATCAAAATTCTACGATGCAAAAATCCTAATTTTAATAAGATAAATGCTTTATTTTTTATCACAAGTTTAACAAAGGCTTTTAGAAATTTTTCATGGGGGAGTGCGAGTTTTAGTGTTAGCATAATAGAAAATCAAAATATTTCACTCCCCACCAACCAACATGGCAAAATAGATTTCAATTTCATGTGCACCCTTATAAACGCTCTAATGAAACAAACCATTCAAGGCGTGGTCCAATACAGCAGCGCTAAAATACAGGCCACAAAAGAAGCCATCAGCCAAGAAACGCCAACCCAAAAAGACTCGTTATTTTGAAATGGATGAGGTCAAGCTTGTGTTACAATAAACTTAAAATTTGCTTGATTGAAGAGGGTTGATGCATGGAAGAGCCAGTCATTAAAGAGGGGACTTTAGCGTTAATTGACACTTTTGCGTATTTGTTTAGAAGCTATTACATGAGCACTAAAAATAAGCCTTTAACCAATGATAAGGGCTTTCCTACAGGGCTTTTAACGGGGCTTGTGGGCATGGTTAAAAAATTTTATAAAGATAGAAAAAACATGCCTTTTATCGTGTTCGCTCTAGAAAGCCAGACTAAAACTAAAAGGGCTGAAAAGTTAGGCGAATACAAACAAAATCGTAAAGACGCCCCTAAAGAGATGCTTTTACAAATCCCTATCGCCTTAGAATGGTTGCAAAAAATGGGTTTTGTTTGCGTGGAGGTGAGCGGGTTTGAAGCGGATGATGTCATCGCAAGCCTGGCTACGCTAAGCCCTTATAAAACCCGCATTTATTCTAAAGATAAGGATTTTAACCAGCTTTTGAGCGATAAAATCGCGCTTTTTGATGGCAAAACGGAGTTTTTGGCGAAAGATTGCGTGGAAAAATACGGGATTTTGCCGAGTCAATTCACGGATTATCAGGGCATTGTGGGGGATAGTAGCGATAATTACAAGGGGGTTAAAGGCATTGGGAGCAAGAACGCTAAGGAATTGTTGCAGCGATTAGGGAGTTTGGAAAAAATCTATGAAAATTTAGACTTGGCGAAAAATTTACTCAGCCCTAAAATGTATCAAGCCCTTATACAAGACAAAGGAAGCGCGTTTTTAAGCAAAGAGTTAGCCACTTTAGAAAGAGGATGCATTAAAGAATTTGATTTTTTAAGTTGCGCTTTTCCTAGCGAAAACCCTTTATTGAAAATCAAAGATGAATTGAAAGAATATGGTTTTATTTCTACTTTAAGGGATTTAGAAAATTCCCCTACGCCTTTAATTTTAGACAACGCACCCCTATCAGACAACACGCCCGCATCAGACAACGCCCCTAAAAAATCACGCATGATCGTTTTAGAAAACACCGCGCCTTTGAGCGCGTTTTTAGAAAGATTAAAAAAAACTAATGCAAGGATTTTTATGCGTTTGGTGCTAGATAAAGAAAAAAAAGTTCTAGCCCTAGCGTTTTTATATGAAGATCAAGGCTATTTTTTACCTTTAGAAGAGGCGTTATTTTCGCCATTTTCTTTAGAGTTTTTGCAAAACGCTTTTTTTAAAATGTTACAGCATGCGTGCATCATTGGGCATGATTTAAAACCCTTATTAAGCTTTTTAAAAGCCAAATACCAGGTGTCTTTAGAAAACATTCGCATCCAAGACACTCAAATTTTAGCGTTTTTAAAAAATCCGGAAAAAGTGGGGTTTGATGAAGTTTTAAAGCAATATTTAAAAGAAGAATGGATTCCGCATGAAAAAATCAAAGATTTTAAGACAAAAAGTAAGGCGGAAAAATTAGAGCAATTGGATATGGAATTAAACGCTTTAAAGCGTTTGTGCGAGTATTTTGAAAAAGGGGGGCTAGAAGAGGGTTTGCTTGCTTTGGCTAGAGAAGTTGAAACGCCGTTTGTGAAAGTTTTAATGGGCATGGAATTTCAAGGCTTTAAGATTGATGCGCCTTATTTCAAGCGATTAGAGCAGGAGTTTAAGAATGAATTGCATGTTTTAGAGCGCCAAATTTTGGATCTAATTGGCGTGGATTTTAACCTCAACTCCCCCAAACAACTCAGCGAGATTTTGTATGAAAAATTAGAGCTTCCTAAAAATAAAAGCCACTCTACCGATGAAAAAAGCTTGTTAAAAATCCTAGACAAGCACCCAAGCATCGCTTTGATTTTAGAATACAGAGAACTGAATAAGCTTTTTAACACTTATACCACCCCCTTATTGCGCCTAAAAGACAAAGACGATAAGATCCATACCACTTTCATCCAAACCGGCACAGCTACCGGGCGTTTAAGCTCGCATTCGCCTAATTTGCAAAATATCCCGGTGCGATCGCCTAAAGGCTTACTCATTCGTAAAGGTTTTATTGCTAGCTCTAAAGAATATTGTTTGCTAGGGGTGGATTATTCGCAGATTGAATTGCGCTTACTAGCCCATTTTAGCCAGGATAAGGATTTAATGGATGCGTTTTTAAAGGGGCGAGACATCCATTTAGAAACTTCTAAGGCGTTGTTTGGTGGAGATCTAGCCAAAGAAAAACGATCCATCGCTAAAAGCATTAATTTTGGGTTGGTGTATGGCATGGGGAGTAAGAAATTGAGCGAAACTTTAAACATCCCTTTAAATGAGGCTAAAAGCTACATAGAAGCGTATTTCAAACGATTCCCTAGCATTAAAGATTATTTAAACCGCATGAAAGAAGAGATTTTAAAAACTTCTAAGGCTTTTACTTTGCTTGGGCGTTATCGGGTGTTTGATTTTACCGGCGCAAATGACTATGTTAAGGGCAATTATTTGCGAGAGGGTGTGAATGCGATTTTTCAAGGGAGCGCGAGTGATTTATTGAAATTAGGCATGCTCAAAGTGAGCGAGCGTTTTAAAAATAACCCTTCGGTGAGGCTGCTTTTGCAAGTGCATGACGAATTGATTTTTGAGATTGAAGAAAAAAACGCCCCAGAGTTGCAGCAAGAAATCCAACGCATTCTTAATGATGAAGTGTATCCTTTGAGGGTGCCGCTAGAAACGAGCGCGTTTGTGGCGAATCGTTGGAATGAACTAAAAGGTTAGTTTTTTAATTGAGTTTAAGAAAAAATATATTATTATTTCTTTATAAGTAATACTTAACCATGTTAAGCTAATATAATATAAAGTGGTTATCAAAAAATAAAGGGAAAAGACTGAATGCTGAAAAGAATTATATTGTTAGGGGCTTTGGGTGTTTTAGCGAGCGCTGAAGAGAGCGCGGCTTTTGTGGGAGTCAATTACCAGGTGAGCATGATACAAAATCAGACTAAAATGGTGAATGACAACGGCTTGCAAAAGCCTTTGATAAAGTTCCCGCCTTACGCAGGAGCGGGTTTTGAAGTGGGCTATAAGCAATTTTTTGGTAAGAAAAAATGGTTTGGCATGCGTTATTATGGGTTTTTTGACTACGCGCACAACCGCTTTGGCGTGATGAAAAAGGGTATCCCGGTGGGCGAGAGCGGGTTTATTTACAATAGTTTTAGTTTTGGAGGGACGACTTTAACCGAAAGGGATTCCTATCAAGGGCAATATTATGTCAATTTATTCACTTATGGCGTGGGGTTGGATACGCTGTGGAATTTTGTGAATAAAGAAAACATGGTTTTTGGTTTTGTGGTGGGGATCCAATTAGCCGGGGATAGTTGGGCAACGAGCATCAGTAAAGAGATCGCTAATTATGTAAAACACCACAGCAATTCCAGTTACAGCCCGGCTAATTTCCAGTTTTTATGGAAATTTGGGATCCGCACCCATATCGCTAAACACAATAGCTTGGAATTAGGGATTAAAGTGCCTACGATCACGCACCGGCTTTTCTCCATCACCAACGAAAAGGGATACACCTTACAGGCTGATGTGCGTAGAGTTTATGCGTTTCAAATCAGTTACTTGAGGGATTTTTAACCCCTTTTTAGATACAATCACACCTAAACTATCCTTTAAAGGTGTGAAATGGCAGATTTAGAGAATTTAGACTGGAAAAATTTAGGCTTTAGCTACATTAAAACGGATTTTCGCTTCATCGCCACTTATAAAAACGGCTCTTGGTCGCATGGCGGATTGGTTAGCGAAAATGTGTTACAACTCAGCGAAGGCTCGCCGGTCCTACACTATGGGCAGGCTTGTTTTGAAGGCTTGAAGGCTTACCGCTCTCAAAAGGGGAAAGCTTTACTCTTTCGCCCTTTAGAAAACGCCAAACGCTTGCAAACTTCATGCGAAAGGCTGCTCATGCCCAAAGTGAGCGAAGAGCTGTTTTTAAGGGCATGCGCTGAAGTAGTCAAAGCGAATCAAAAATGGCTCGCTCCTTACAAAAGCGGGGCGAGTTTGTATTTGCGCCCTTTTGTCATAGGCGTGGGGGATAATTTGGGGGTAAAGCCGGCCAGTGAATACCTTTTTATCGTGTTTTGCGCGCCGGTGGGAGCGTATTTTAAAGGAGGCATAGAAAAAGGGGGGGCTAGGTTTATCACCACGGCGTTTGATAGAGCCGCGCCTAAAGGCACCGGTGGGGTGAAAGTGGGGGGGAATTATGCTGCAAGCCTGTTAGCCCACAAAATGGCCACAGAGCAAGGCTATGATGATTGCATTTATTTAGACCCCACCACGCACACTAAGATTGAAGAAGTGGGAGCGGCGAATTTTTTTGGCATCACGCATGATAACGCCTTTATCACCCCACATTCGCCAAGCATTCTACCAAGCGTTACCAGAAAAAGCTTGATGGTTTTGGCTAAAGAATATTTGAATCTCAAAGTAGAAGAGAGGGAAATCTTAATGGATGAGTTGGGTGCGTTTAAAGAAGCTGGAGCGTGCGGGACAGCCGCAATCATTACGCCCATTAAAGAAATCACGCACAACAACAAGTCTTATTTTTTTGAAGCGCCGGGCCATATTACTAAACAACTCTATGATTTGCTTTTATCCATCCAGCAAGGCGAACAAGAAGCCCCTAAAGATTGGATTTTTGAAGTTGGCTAAAAGGTTAAAATTTATAGCTGTATGCCGCATAAAATAAGGGCGAAGTCTCAAAGCGTCTGGAGCTAGAAAGCAATCTGGCGGTGGGTAAGATTTTAAACCCTAATTCAATGCGGTGTCTTAAAAAAAGCGTGAGCATAACCCCCCCATTAATCGCCAAGCCCCCTGAAACCACCGAATGTTTAAAAAACTTGAAATTTTGTTTGTCTGTATAAACGACTAAAGCCCCCCTAGCTCCTCCGAACGCCCCCAAATAATGCTTATAACTCCCTAAAGGGAATTCCATAATCACATCCAAACCCACCGCAAGCATGGTAAAAAAAGAGTTGGTAGGATCTTTATGGCTTTGGTAATTCACTTTTCCTGACCCAAGATCCCATGCAAAAACCCCCCTAATCCCGATGTATTTTTTAAAAAAACTTTGCACGCCGGTTTTTAAATTGAGCGTGGCGATCCAATCTTTCATTTCCTTGCCTTGATAGTCTTTAATGGCCTCTACAGCGCCAAACCCTCCTAAAAAATACCACCCGCTTTTTTTGCGTGTGAGCTTTTGGCGGTTAATGATGCTTCTATAGAGCTTTTCATGGGCTTCTTGGTAACTTTTTTTAGGGGTTTTATTATGCAAGATAGGCATGGCTTCAAGGGGCGGAATAACAAATCCCCCCATTAAAAAAACGCCAAAAAAAATGATTTTTTTAAACATTTTAAAAATGATTAATCCTTTATTAAACAGAGTGTTGTTTAACCTTTTGTTTTATCATTGTGTTAAAATAGCCGTTTTAACAAACAAAATTTTGTTAATAGATTTTACCTAATCTAAGAGAGAATATATTTTAATGAAGACAGAGAAACAAAAATTTTTAGAGATGCGTAAAGATGGGGCGAACTCTGTGCTGATTTTAAGAGGAGATTGGGATTTTAAAACGAGCGTGTTTCGTTTAGATGAGTTGAAAAAAAATTTATTAGATCATCAAGGGTCTTTAAAAATAGATTTTTCAGGGTGCCAAAAAGTGGATTTTGTTTTTGGCATGTTTTTATTTGATTTAGTTAAGGAGCGTTCTTTAAACATTGAATTGTGCAATGTGAGCGAGAATAACGCATGCGCTTTGAAAGTGGTTAAAGACTGGCTTGAAAAAGAAGAGGATTTAGAATCTAAAAAAGCGGGCAAAAAATACGAACTCATGATCACTAAATTGGGTAAGAGTATCGTAGAGACTTATAACACCTTTTTAAACGCATTCAATTTTTGCGGCATGATTTTATTTTACTTCATTAAAAGCGTTTTCAACCCCAAACGCTTTTGCATCACTCCTTTGCTCTATCATATCAATGAATCCGGGTTTAAGGTTTTGCCAGTGAGTATTTTAACGGTGTTTATCGTGGGGTTTGCCGTTGCTTTACAAGGGGCTTTACAACTACAAGACATGGGTGCGCCTTTAATGTCGGTTGAAATGACGGCTAAACTCGCTTTAAGAGAAATCGGCCCTTTTATTTTAACCCTCGTGGTGGCCGGGAGGAGCGCGAGCAGTTTTACCGCACAAATTGGGGTGATGAAGATCACTGAGGAATTAGATGCGATGAAAACCATGGGCTTTAACCCTTTTGAATTTTTAGTATTACCTAGGGTGTTAGCCTTAGTGATTGTTTTGCCTTTATTGGTGTTTATTGCCGATTCGTTCGCCATTCTTGGGGGCATGTTTGCGATTAAATACCAATTGGATTTAGGCTTCCCAAGCTATATAGACAGATTTCATGACACAGTGGGCTGGAATCATTTTTTAGTAGGGATTGTCAAAGCCCCTTTTTGGGGCTTTGCGATTGCGATGGTGGGGTGCATGCGCGGGTTTGAAGTCAAGGGGGATACTGAGAGCATTGGGCGCTTGACCACTATTAGCGTCGTGAATGCGTTGTTTTGGATCATTTTCTTAGACGCTATTTTTTCTATTATCTTTTCTAAGTTGAACATATAATGAACGCTACTAACAATCAAGTCTTAATTGAAGTGAAGGACCTCCATAGCGCTTTTGGAAGCACCATTATTCATAGGGGCGTGAGTTTTAGCGTGCATAAGGGCGAAGTGATGGCGATTTTAGGGGGTTCAGGGAGCGGTAAAAGCACGCTTTTAAGGTGCATGATCTTGCTCAATCGCCCTACAAAAGGGGAAGTGTTGCTTTTTGGGGAAGATATATGGAAACTCAAAGAAGCAGAGCAGCAAAAGATTTTTAACCGCTGCGGCATTTGCTTCCAGTTTGGTGCACTCTATAGCTCTCTAACCGTTTTAGAAAATGTGGGCGTGATGCTAGAGCAATACGGCGCTTATTCTAAAAAAATTGTTGAAGAAATTTCTAAAATGTGGATTGAAAAAGTGGGTTTGCCCCCTAGGGCTTACCACCTTTACCCCTATGAATTGAGTGGGGGGATGAAAAAGCGCGTGGGTATAGCTAGGGCTATGGCGACTAACCCGGAAATCTTATTTTTAGATGAGCCAACAAGCGGGCTAGATCCTTATAGCGCGGGCAAATTTGATGAACTGATCATGACGCTCAAAGAGAGCTTACAGCTTACGGTGGTGATGATCACGCATGATTTAGACTCCGTGCATGATTGCGTGGATCGATTCATCATGCTCAAAGACGGGCTATTAGAATTTAATGGGGATTTAAAAGATTTTATTAAAAAAGCTCAAACTCAAGGGCTAGATGAAGGCAATTTATTCAATTCAACACGAGGAGAGAAATTTTGGAAAGGCATGTGAATTACACTTTAATCGGCGGGCTTTTCTTTTTATGCTTAGTGTGCATGGTAGGCTTTATTTTATGGCTAGGCCATTTGGGCTTAGATGACGGAAAATATTATGAATATGTGGTCTATACGGACAAAGACTTGGGAGGCATTGCGACCAACTCGCCCATTAATTACAAAGGGATTCAAGTGGGTAATGTCATCAAAGTGGGTTTTGCAAAGGATAAAGTGGGGGTGGTCCGTTTGGATTTGATGATTAAATCCAGCGTTAAGATCCGTAAAGACTCCAAAGTGGCGGTTTCTTCTAGAGGGTTTATGGGGTTAAAATTTTTAGCCTTAGAGCAAAGCCACAATGAAGAATTTTATGGTAGTGGCGATAAAGGGGAGCGGATTTTAATCTTTAAAGAAGGGCTTATGGATCGCTTGAGCGGTGATGCTAATCAAGTGGTGCAAGAAGTGATGAAAGCGATCAGGAATGTGAATAGGATTTTAGACGATGAAAATGTGGAAAAATTCAAGCACATTCTCGCTTCAGTGGATGATCTCATCGCTAATTTGGATTCAAGAAAGACTCAATTTGATTCACTAATCAGCAACGCTAACAACCTTGTTTCTAATGTCAATAACGTGGCTTTAGATGTGGATAAACGCGTCAAGCAGGGGCAATACGACTTTAAAGCGATGTTCACTCCCTTAATCATGCAAGCGCAGTTGAGCTTGAGAAACATTGATAATTTTGTGGAAAAAGGCTCTGCTTTGATAGATAAATTTGACGCTAACCCCTATAAAACGATTTTTGGAGAAAGGAAATAATCATGAGAGCTACGGCGATAAAAATCTTTTCACTCTCATCAGCATTAGCCTTATTGCTTCAGGGTTGCTTGAGCATCAATTTAAAACAAATGCTACCAGAGATCAGAACTTATGATTTGAATGCGAGTTCTTTTGAAATCATGCAATGCCCTAAACCTCTGGCTGAAGTGAGGCTCATTAGCATTTTGAGCGCGGATTTATTCAACACTAAAGAGATCGTGTTTAAAGCCAAAGACGGGCAGATCACGCATGGGAAGCACCAAAAATGGATAGACTTGCCTCGCAACATGTTAAAAACCATGTTCATGCAAGAAGCGCAAAAAGCATGCTTAGGCGTGGCTTTGCCTCCTTATGGCGCGGGCGTGCCCACTTATGCGGTTCGTTTTACGATTTTATCGTTTTCTCTTTTAGAAAAAGAAAATTCTACCTATAGGGCGGAATTCGCGCTAGGCTATGACATTAGCGTGAAAGGCGATTCGTATTCTGGAGTGATCATTAAGCATGAAAATATTTCTAGCTTGGAAAATAAAACGACCAAAACGAGTAAAAATGGCAATCAAGATTTTCAAGAAAGCGCGATACAATCCCTCCAACATGTCAGCACGCAAGCGATGCAAGAAGCGGTTTCTTTGATTAAAAAAGCCATTGAAGCGCAAAGCGTAAGCCCGTTAAAAAAATAAAACATAAGGAGGAATTGTTTGAATTTACGATTGGCTGGAGCAAGCGTTTTAACGGCTTGTGTCTTTTCGGGGTGTTTTTTTTTAAAAATGTTTGATAAAAAACTTTCTAGCAACGATTGGCATATCCAAAAAGTAGAAATGAACCATCAAGTCTATGACATTGAAACCATGCTCGCTGATAGCGCTTTTAGAGAGCATGAAGAAGAGCAAGATTCCTCTCTAAATACCGCTTTGCCTGAAGATAAAACAGCGATTGAAGCCAAAGAGCAAGAACAAAAAGAAAAAAGAAAACGCTGGTATGAGCTTTTTAAAAAGAAACCAAAGCCCAAAAGCTCTATGGGAGAGTTTGTGTTTGATCAAAAAGAAAATCGTATTTATGGGAAAGGCTATTGCAACCGGTATTTTGCCAGCTATGTATGGCAGGGCGATAGGCACATTGGGATTGAAGACAGCGGGATTTCAAGAAAAGTGTGTAAAGATGAGCATTTAATGGCGTTTGAATTGGAATTTATGGAGAATTTTAAGGGTAATTTTACGGTAACTAAGGGTAAGGACACGCTCATTTTAGACAACCAAAAAATGAAAATTTATTTGAAAACGCCTTGAGTGGGTTGTTGGTTTCAAACAATCTAAAACCACTAAATTAGGGGTTAAAAAGAAATTTTTAAGCGTTTTTTAAGAGATTATCTCTTGGCTTTTCGCAAGCTTTTGTATTATTGATCGCAAAAGACACTTTGAGTATTTTTTAGATTTAGCGCCAAAGCCCCTTAAAAGGACTTTTTAAAATCAAAAAGAGGGTTTAGGGGTTTTGTCCGTCATTATAGGGAGTTCTGGATAGAGTATTTTAGGTTTTTTACCCTTTAAGGCTCCAAAGAAAATTTCAATTTTTTTCGCTTCTGCATCGCTGATTTCAATGCCTAACTGGATAGATCCCATTTCTTTAATCGCATCTTTAACATCCCAAAACTGCCCGTTATGGAAATAAGGCATCGTTTCGGTGATATTCCTTAAAGTAGGCACTTTCACAAGCCCGTTTTTATCGCCTTTGAAATCGCCCACATTAGCGAATTTATAAGGTTTGACCACCCCAAAAGGCTGCATCGTTCCCCCAAGATTGATGCCGTTATGGCAAGCCACACAGCCTTTAGAAATGAATAAATCCAGCCCCTCTTTTTCGGCTTTACTGAGCGCTTTAGGATTGCCCCTTAAAAAATCATCGTAACGGCTTGGGGTAATAAGCGTGGCTTCAAACATAGCGATACTATCAGCGATCAATTTAAAATCAATTTTGACTTTAGAGCCATAGGCTTTTCTAAAGAGCTTGACATAGCCTGGCATGGAATTGATTTTTTCTACCACCACTTTAGGATCAGCCCCCATTTCAAAAGAAGATTGGATCGGCCCTTGCGCTTGTTCGTTTAAATGCGTAACCCTACCATCCCAAAACTGCACATCGTTAAACACAGAATTATACACCGTTGGGGAGCTTAAAAGGTGGGGGTTTTTCTTCCATTGAGAGCCTATGGCGCTTGGGACTAAATCCACCCCACCTAAGCCCAGATTATGGCATGTGTTGCAAGACACGAGATAGGAAGTGGAAATCCTAGGATCAAAATAGAGCATTTTGCCTAATTCCACTTGAGCGGGGGTCATGATTTCGCTGTTTTTGGTGCCAATACCCACATCTCTGGTTTTTTTGATTTGGTATTCTTTGAGCGCTTTGCCCATAGGCATGGGTTCTAATTGGCTTTCCCTCGCTTTTTTAATCAATTCTAAATCGTTCAAGGCATGAGCGCAAGAAAAAGCCAGACAAACGCCCAACAAAATGGATTTTTTCATGATGAACTCCTAAAATAGCATTAAAAATAAGAAAAACTTTCTTATTATAACCACCATTTTAAAATAATTTACCATTAAATGATCTGATAAAGAGTTTTTTAAAGAGCGGTAGGTATAATGGCGTTAAATCCAAATAGGGGTTATACAATGAAAGAGAATAAAGCCTTCACGCATTTGCACTTGCACACAGAATATTCGCTTTTAGACGGGGCGAACAAGATTAAAATTCTAGCCAAACGCATCAAAGAATTGGGCATGAAAAGCGTGAGCGTAACCGACCATGGGAACATGTTTGGAGCGATTGATTTTTATACGAGCATGAAAAAAGAAGGCATTAAGCCTATCATCGGCATGGAAGCGTATATCCATAATGATGACAACCTCTCTAGCAAAGAAACCAAGCAGCGTTTCCATTTGTGCCTGTTCGCTAAAAACCAAGAGGGCTATGAAAATTTGATGTTCTTAAGCTCTATGGCGTATTTAGAGGGGTTTTATTACTTCCCGCGCATCAATAAAAAGCTTTTAAGGGAGCATTCTAAAGGCATTATCGCTTCTAGCGCATGCTTGCAAGGGGAAGTTAATTACCACTTGAATACTCATAATGAGAGAAACCGCAAGTATGGGGCTAAAGGCTATGATGAAGCCAAAAGAATCGCTTGCGAATACCAAGAGATTTTTGAAGACGATTTTTATTTAGAAATCATGCGCCATGGCATTTTGGATCAGCGATTCATTGATGAGCAAGTCATTAAAATGTCTTTAGAAATAGGGTTAAAAATCATTGCCACAAACGACACCCACTACACCATGCCCAATGACGCTAAGGCTCAAGAAGTAGCGATGTGCGTAGCGATGGGTAAAACCCTAAACGATAAGGGGCGCTTGAAACACTCTGTGCATGAGTTTTACATTAAATCCCCTGAAGAAATGGCAAAGCTGTTTGCAGACATTCCAGAAGCTTTAGAAAACACCCAAGAAATCGCTGATAAATGCGTTTTAGAGATTGATTTAAAAGACGATAAAAAGAACCCTCCAACCCCCCCAAGCTTCAAATTCACCAAAGCTTACGCCAAAAAAGAGGGGCTGGATTTTGAAGATGACGCTTCTTATTTCGCCTATAAGGCTAGAGAGGGCTTGAAAGAGCGCTTAATCTTAGTGCCAAAAGAAAAGCATGATCAATACAAAGAGCGGCTAGAAAAAGAAATTGGAGTCATTACGAACATGAAATTCCCAGGGTATATGCTGATCGTGTGGGATTTTATCCGTTACGCTAAAGAAATGGGTATTCCTGTGGGGCCTGGTAGGGGGAGTGCGGCCGGGAGTTTGGTGGCTTTTGCCTTAAAAATCACCGATATTGACCCTTTGAAATACGATTTGCTCTTTGAAAGGTTTTTAAACCCTGAAAGAATCAGCATGCCTGATATTGATACGGATTTTTGCCAGCGCCGGCGTAAGGAAATCATAGAATACATGATTGAAAAATACGGCAAATACAATGTGGCTCAAGTCATCACCTTTAATAAGATGTTGGCTAAAGGCGTGATCAGAGATGTCGCAAGGGTGTTGGACATGCCTTATAAGGAGGCGGATGATTTTGCCAAACTCATCCCTAATCGCTTAGGCATCACGCTTAAGGGCTATGAAAAAAATGGCGAGTTCATAGAGGGGGCGTGGGAATTAGAGCCTAAAATCAAGGAATTAGTAGAAAGCAATGAAGTAGCCAGACAAGTGTGGGAGTATTCGCTCAATTTAGAGAATTTGAATCGTAACGCAGGCGTGCATGCCGCAGCCTTAGTGGTGGATAGCCAAAAAGAGTTGTGGCACAAAACCCCTTTATTTGCTTCTGAAAAAACCGGCGGTATCGTTACGCAATATTCCATGAAGTATTTAGAGCCGGTGGATTTGATTAAGTTTGACTTCTTGGGGCTTAAAACCTTGACCGTGATTGATGATGCGCTTAAAATCATTAAAACGCAGCATAACATTGATGTGGATTTTTTATCGTTGGATATGGACGATCCGAAAGTGTATAAAACGATCCAAAGCGGGGATACGGTGGGGATCTTCCAAATTGAATCCGGGATGTTTCAAGGGCTTAACAAGCGCTTAAGGCCTTCAAGCTTTGAAGACATTATCGCCATTATCGCACTAGGCAGACCGGGGCCTATGGAATCAGGCATGGTAGATGATTTTGTGAATAGAAAGCACGGCGTTGAGCCTATCGCTTATGCGTTTAAAGAATTAGAGCCGATTTTAAAGCCCACTTACGGCACGATCGTCTATCAAGAGCAGGTAATGCAAATCGTGCAAACTATCGGCGGTTTTAGTTTGGGCGAAGCGGATTTGATCCGCCGTGCTATGGGGAAAAAAGACGCTCAAATCATGGCGGACAATAAGGCGAAGTTTGTAGAAGGCGCTAAAAATTTGGGGCATGATGGCCAAAAAGCGGCTAATTTGTGGGATTTGATCGTTAAATTTGCCGGCTATGGTTTCAACAAATCGCATTCCGCCGCTTATGCGATGATCACTTTCCAAACGGCGTATTTAAAGACTTATTACAAGCATGAGTTCATGGCAGCGATGCTCACTAGCGAATCCAATAAGATCGAATCCGTGGCGCGCTATATTGATGAGGTCAGGGCTTTAGAAATTGAAGTGATGCCCCCACACATCAATTCTTCTATGCAAGATTTCAGCGTGGCGGAATTTAAAAATCAAAAGGGTGAGTTAGAAAAGAAAATCGTGTTTGGTTTGGGAGCGATCAAAGGGGTTGGGGGTGAGCCGATTAAAAACATCATTGAAGAAAGGGCTAAAGGGGATTATAAGAGTTTGGAAGATTTTATTTCACGGGTGGATTTTTCTAAACTCACTAAAAAATCTTTAGAGCCATTAGTGAAATCAGGGAGCTTGGACAATTTAGGCTACACTAGAAAAACCATGCTCGCTAACTTGGATTTGATCTGTGATGCCGGGCGCGCTAAAGACAAGGCTAATGAAATGATGCAGGGGGGCAACTCCCTTTTTGGAGCCATGGAAGGCGGAATTAAAGAGCAGGTTATTTTGGACATGGCTGATTTGGGCGAGCATGACGCTAAAACGCTTTTAGAATGCGAATACGAGACTTTAGGCATCCATGTTTCAGGCAACCCCTTAGACGAGTTTAAAGAAGAGATTAAGGGCTTTAAAAATTTAGTCAAAAGCATTGATATTGAAGAGTTAGAAATCGGCTCGCAGGCTTATTTGTTGGGTAAAATCATGGAAGTTAAAAAGAAAATTGGCAAACGAAGCGGCAAGCCTTATGGCACAGCGGACATTTTGGATCGATACGGCAAGTTTGAACTCATGCTGTTTGAAAAGCAATTAAACGCCTTAGAAGAGTTGGATATCAATAAGCCTTTAGTGTTTAAATGCAAGATTGAAGAGCAAGAAGAAGTGGCGCGATTAAGGCTTTTTGAAATCTTGGATTTAGAGAGCGCTAGAGAGGTTAAAATCCCTAAAGCCCGCTATAAAGACCCTGACAAGCAAAAAGAAGACGTGCGCGAAATCCCTCCCATGGAAATACTCGCTTCTAGTTCTTGCTCTTTAGCGATCGTGTTAGAAAACGATGTGAAAAAAGAGTTTTTAAGACAGATCAAAGAGAGCGCTCTAAAACACCAGGGTAAACGCCCCTTGTATTTGATCATCAAAGATAAGGATAAGCAATTCAAAATCCAAAGCGATTTAATGGTAAATGAAAAGATTAAGGACGATTTTAAAGGGTTAGAGTGGAGGGATTTAGCTTGAGGATCAACCAGTTTTTAGCCCATTATACCAAGCACTCTAGAAGAGAAGCTGAAAAATTGGTTTTAGAAGGGCGAGTGAAAATCAACCATGAGCATGCCAAACTCGCTAGCGTGGTTAAAGAAAACGACAAGGTGTTTTTGGACAAACGACTCATCAAGCCCTTAAAAAACAAAAAATTCAGCGTGCTGGTTTATCACAAGCCAAAGGGCGAACTAGTGAGTAAAGCCGATCCCTTAAAACGGCGCGTGATTTATGAAAGCTTGGAGAAAAAATACGCCCATTTCGCGCCGGTGGGGCGTTTGGATTTTGCGAGCGAGGGGGTGCTACTCTTAAGCGATAGTAAGGCGGTGGTGAGCGCTTTGATGCATGCGGATTTAGAAAAAGAGTATCTTGTTAAAATTCAAGGTTTTGTTACAAGAGAGATAGAAAACGCCATGCAAGAGGGCTTGAAATTAGAAAACGCTACTAAGGGAGCGCACCAAAAAACCCCCATTAAAAGCATGGAATTTGACCCCTTTATTGGTTATGAAATCATCAAAAACCATGCCAAATACTCTAAACTGAGAGTTATTATCAATGAGGGGAAAAACAGAGAACTAAGGCGTTTTTTTGCGTTTTTTAACGCTGGGGTGTTGGATTTAAGGCGCGTTCGTTATGGTTTTGTGAATTTGAACGCCTTGCCGGTAGGGAAAATGCGGTTTTTAAACCGCCAAGAATACAATGAGTTGCATGCGTTTATGGCTAATAGGGCTAATGTTAAAGGGGATTAGCGCTTGAGTTATGCTATACTTCGGCGGTTGGGGGAAATAAAAAATAAGGATTATCATGTTAGAAGTGATTAACGGAAAGAATTACGCAGAAAAAACCGCTCATCAAGCGGTAGTGGTTAATGTGGGGGCGAGCTGGTGCCCGGATTGCAGAAAGATTGAGCCGATCATGGAAAATTTAGCCAAAACTTACAAAGGCAAGGTGGAATTTTTTAAGGTTTCTTTTGATGAAAGCCAGGATCTCAAAGAGAGTTTAGGCATTCGCAAGATCCCTACTTTGATTTTTTACAAAAACGCCAAAGAAGTGGGTGAAAGGCTTGTAGAACCTAGCTCTCAAAAACCGATTGAAGACGCGATTAAAACGCTCTTATAAAGGGCGTTAAAAAGCCTTGTTAAAATAAGAACTCACAAAATCTTTTTAGCCCCTTTTTTGATAGGGGGCTAACTTCAAATAGCTTTTATGTTATTTCTTTATCTCAAAAAATCGTTTTTTATCGTTTTTAAATAAGCATGTTTGTTAAAAAAGTTTCTTTAATTAAGCTAAAAATGAGCGAATTTGTGGTATTAGTGCTCGCAGTGTGAAATTTGTAGGGCTAGAACTTGTAAAATGTGAAAAAAAAGACACATAAAATGCTAAAATCCGCAAAAACACTATGTGTTTATATTAGAAGTTTAGAATTAGAAACAGATGTATCTGTTTTAAATTTTGAATAGGGAGTTTCTATCACTATGGTATTGAAAACAAAATTAAAAATTATAAGCTCGGTGATTTTGAGTGCTTTATTATGGGTGGGTTGCTCAAGCGAAATGGCAACTTATCAAAATGTGAATGATGCCACTAAAAATACGACTGCAAGCATTAATAGCACGGATTTATTGCTAACCGCTAACGCGATGTTAGATTCCATGTTTAGCGACCCTAATTTTGAGCAACTCAAGGGCAAGCATTTGATTGAAGTTTCAGATGTGATTAACGACACCACACAGCCCAATTTGGACATGAATCTTTTGACGACCGAAATCGCACGGCAGTTGCGGTTGCGATCTAATGGGAGGTTCAATATTACAAGGGCGAGTGGAGGGAGTGGCATTGCAGCCGATAGCAGAATGGTGAAACAGCGCGAAAAAGAACGAGAGAGCGAAGAGTATAATCAAGACACCACTGTAGAAAAAGGCACTTTAAAAGCCGCTGATTTATCTTTAAGTGGTAAAGTATCTAGTATCGCAGCCTCTATTAGTAGTTCTAGGCAGCGCTTGGACTATGACTTCACCCTAAGCCTTACCAATAGGAAAACGGGTGAAGAGGTATGGAGCGATGTTAAGCCTATTGTGAAAAACGCTAGCAATAAGCGTATGTTTTAAATTTATATTTGAAAGGATGAGCGATGAAAAATCAAGTTAAAAAAATTTTAGGAATGAGTGTGATAGCAGCGATGGTGATCGTAGGTTGTAGCCATGCCCCAAAATCAGGTATCAGTAAAAGCAATAAGGCATACAAAGAAGCGACTAAAGGTGCTCCTGATTGGGTTGTAGGGGATTTGGAAAAAGTGGCGAAGTATGAAAAATATTCAGGGGTCTTTTTAGGAAGGGCTGAGGATTTGATCACTAATAACGATGTGGATTATTCTACGAATCAGGCTACAGCGAAAGCTAGGGCTAATTTAGCGGCGAATCTAAAATCCACTTTACAAAAAGATTTGGAAAATGAAAAAACCAGAACGGTAGATGCTTCTGGTAAAAGGTCCATAAGCGGCACTGATACTGAAAAAATTTCTCAATTGGTGGATAAGGAATTGATCGCTTCTAAAATGCTTGCCCGCTATGTCGGTAAAGATAGGGTTTTTGTTTTAGTGGGCTTGGATAAGCAAATTGTGGATAAAGTGCGCGAAGAGTTAGGCATGGTTAAAAAGTAGGGTTTTAATGAAACGCCTTGCTGTCGCGCTTGTTTTGGTGTTGGGAGTGGCGTGGGGGAAGTCCTTGCCTAAGTGGGCTAGGGATTGCTCAAAAGAAGTGCAGATTGAAAAGACCCAAACCAAAGACGAAAAAATTTTAGTGTGTGGGATGAGCGATATATTGCTTTCAGATATGGATTATAGCTTGTCCTCAGCCAGACAAAACGCCTTAGAGAAAGTGATGGAAGCTTTCAAGGGGGATAAAATAGAGATTAAGGCTAGTGAGCTAAAGGCCACTTTTATTGATACGGATAAAGTTTATGTGCTTCTAAGAATCACTAAGAAGCATGTCGCTTTAATGAACGAGTAAGGATTAATAATGAAAAAGATTATTCTTGCATGCCTTATGGCTTTTGTGGGTGCCAATTTAAGCGCAGAACCTAAGTGGTATGGCAAGGCCTATAACAAAACAAACACCCAAAAAGGCTATCTTTATGGGAGTGGTTCAGCCACTTCTAAAGAGGCTTCTAAACAAAAAGCGTTAGCGGATTTAGTGGCGTCTATTAGCGTGGTGGTTAATTCCCAAATCCATATTCAAAAAAGTCGTGTGGATAACAAGTTAAAATCCAGTGATTCGCAAACGATTAACTTAAAAACCGATGACTTGGAATTGGATAATGTAGAAATTGTCAATCAAGAAGCGCAAAAAGGGATCTACTACACCAGAGTAAGGATTAATCAAAACCTGTTTTTGCAGGGTTTAAGGGATAAGTATAACGCTCTTTATGGGCAGTTTTCCACCTTAATGCCTAAGGTTTGTAAAGGGGTTTTTTTACAGCAATCTAAGAGCATGGGGGATTTGTTGGCTAAAGCGATGCCTATAGAAAGGATTTTAAAAGCGTATTCTGTCCCGGTGAGTTCGTTAGAAAATTATGAAAAAATCTATTATCAAAACGCTTTCAAACCTAAAGTGCAAATCACTTTTGATAACAATAGCGATACAGAGATTAAAAACGCTCTCATAAGCGCTTATGCTAGAGTGCTAACCCCTAGCGATGAAGAAAAACTCTATCAAATCAAAAATGAAGTTTTCACAGACAGCGCTAATGGCACCACACGCATTAGAGTGGTTGTTAGCGCGAGCGATTGTCAAGGCACGCCCGTATTGAATAGAAGCCTTGAAGTGGATGAAAAGAATAAGAATTTTGCTATCACGCGCTTGCAATCTTTGCTTTATAAAGAATTGAAAGATTATGCCAATAAAGAAGGACAGGGCAATACGGGGCTATAAGTAGGGTAATAATCCCGCTTTGCGCCTTAGTTTTATAGCGTTATTGTTTTGTTGGATGTGGCATTTTTAAAATAGCTCTCTAAAGATTTTTGGCTTTTATTCTTGCCAAATAAACTAAATATCATTCAATACGCTTTATCCCACAAACTCATCTAAAACCACACCCACTAAAAACTAAAATTAACAAAAACTAAAATCTTTTTTAAGAGCCTACACGAGCGAGCAAAAAGAATGACAATCAATAAAAACGAATTTTACAACAATTTTAACAACTTGGGCGCTCTCACAATCTATTACGCTTTGCATGGATTGCATAAAGAACCTCTCTTAATGCAATCTTTATTCTTTTAAAACCCTAATTTTAGTGCTCATTAAATCGTGGTTTAAAGCTTTTTTGATGTTTTCAAATTGGCGTTTTTTGTTTTTAAGGCTTGCGATCTCATTATCCAAAGCGCTTAAAATGTTAGCGATAGCGCTCTGTTCGTTTAGAGGGGGTAAAAAAATAGTCTTTTCTTTATAATCTTTGAAATAAATATGCGGTATTATGCTACCGCTTGTGAAATTTTTAAAATCAAAATTAGATAACAAATAAAATAAAAATTCTGTTGTTGTCTTATGATTAGCAATTAACGCTCCCATAGTAGATAAAACATTTGTTTTAGGTGGCAAAATCCTTACTCTGCCTACACTTCCATCTTTAACGATAGAAATATAAGGCTTATCACTAATGAAAGTTGTATCTGTATAACCTATGAAATTATTCACATCATAGACTTTAATTTTTCCTTGTTGCGTGATTTGTTCTACACTTAAATTTGATGTTAAATAGTTGGCAATATCCCCAAGCCTTACTCTTTGCCAAGCTTGATTGAAACCTTTCAAGCGTTTTCTTTGGCTCAATAGTTCAAAGCTTAAAGCTTTTTTAACGCTCTCTTTTTTAAGAATGAGAGCGTCTAATGCACAAAGATAACGATCCAAACCGCTTAAAATGTTAGCGATAGCGCTCTGTTCGTTTAGAGGGGGTAGGGGGATTAAAGTATTTCTAAAATTATCATTATAAAGTCTTAAGATAGTTGTATGCTCTGTATTCCATTTGACATTAGAATAAGCATAAAATAAAAAATCATTTTTTACTAATGTTTCATCGTTGTCAATCCAAACAATATTTGAGTCTTGAAAATAAGCGGGTTTTCCGTCATAAATGACTGCTCTCCCAATAGTTCCGGAAGCAGAAATTAAAATATCGCCTTTTTTTGGAAAAGAATATTTTGTTCTGTATTCTAAAAATAGCTTTTTTGAAATAAAGGCATCAGCGGTGTTGCCAAATGTGCCTATTTTGTAGAATGGAATTTCACCATATCGTGTTGTTTGATGCTTCATCACTCTTTTACACATGCATGGTTTGCCTATATCCCCAAGCCTTACTCTTTGCCAATTTAAGGGCAGCATTAATGCGTCCATGCGTTCTTTTGAATGGTCTTAAAAAAGATAGCGCGCTCTAATTTTAGGGTGTTATCAAAAGCGTTTTTAGGGTTAAAATCCAGCCTTAATAGCAGGATTTCAATGTTTTTAACTAGCGAGCTTGTTTTGATTTTAGAAGGGTTGTTATGGAATAAGTCATTCCTGGCTTTTCGTATCAAGCTGAAAGCCTTTAAAAAATGCTCCCAAGTGCCATAGGCTGGTAAAACATGCTCGTTGTATGTTTTGTAATCTGCAAATAAGGGTTTAAAATCGCTCCAATACATTTTGATAATGGTTTTTAAAGCGCCAAGAGTGAATAAATTTAAGATTTGAAAGCCATTGTATCCTTTTAAGCTTTCTAAATGGTGGATTTTTTTTAAGTGTTCAATCTCATGGCTAAGCTTTTTAGATAAAAACCAATCGTCAATATCCTTGCTGCTGTGTTTTTGAGCCAAAATAACCGCCATTTTAGAACGCAAAGCCGTTTCAAAAAAATGTGTCCATAAAAAAAGCATGTGGTGTGTTTTAGCCCGTTTGTTGTAAAAATGCATTAAAAAATCAAAAAGGTTATCGATTTCATTTTCTTTATTAGGGTATTTTTGTAACATAATACCTAACTCCTTACTGGCACCTATGAGATAGTCATAGTGTAACACGCTAATAGATTTTTTTAATTGATCCAAACCCTTATTTTTGAAAGCAAGGGGGTTTTTTAGGGCTAGATGCTTTAAAATACGATCAAAAACTTCATTTTCAAGTTCCATTAAATTTCCTGTGTTATAATCGCTTTTAGTTTGGAGGTCTCATAGCGAAGGATACGCTAGTCAAAAGGCACTCCAAACTTTTTAATGTCAAACTACAACCCCCAAATCTTTCAAATGCTCTAAAACTTTTGATTCGCTCTCTTTGACTTCTTTGTCTAATTCTAACAAGCTGTTAGAGTAGTTTGAAATGATTGAATTAAGGGCGCTAGTAAAAGCGTTGATGCGTTTTAAAATTTTGTTTTCTAGGGCGTTTTTTAGGCTCTTAAGCCATTTGTCTTGGATGATGAGATCTTTAATTTCATCTAATTTTAAGTTTTTATACTGGTGGAACGCTTTTAATTCCAGCTCCTCGTAGGCTTTATTTTTCATTTTTAGCGCCTTGTTTTTAGCTTCTAGCAATTCTAAAGCGGTTTTTAGGATTTCTTTATCTTCTAAATCGGTGGCGTTTTTTAGCTCTTTTTTCAAAACGCTTTCATTGATTTTCAATTCATAAAAAAGCCTTTCTTCACTAGAATGCTCTTCTATAAATTCTTCAAAATCAGCCTCTTTTTCATTAAAGGCGTTTTCTAATTCTTCTAATTCTTTTGCTTCTTTTTCAAAAAAGCGTTGTTTGATCAAGTCTTTAGGGATTAGATCGCTTTTATAGTAGGTTTTTTGAATGACAAAATCCGGCTCCTCTAAATAGTTGGCTTTTTTGTTTTTGTCTTTTAGGGGGTTTAATTTTCTTAATTCTTTAGCGCTCAAAAAATCATTGAATGAAAGAAGGAACCAATCGTCTTGTAAAACTTCGTTGTAGTAATCTTTAAAGAGCTGATACACGCCGTATTTGTCTAAAATTTCTACCTTTTCAAATTCTTTTAAAACCTTTGAACAAACGCTCTCTATGAGGGTTTTTGGGTTAAAACCTGGCTTTAAATTGTCAAAAGTTTCAAACAGATTCAATCGGTCAAAAGCGCTTAAAACAGAAGCGTGGAAAGCTTGGAATTCTGAGCTTTGGGTGATTAGATCTTTAATGTTTTGGCATTCTGTTTTTAAAGCGTAATAACCCTCTTTATCGCTTTTTTTAAAAAGCGTGTTTTTAAGCTCTTTAAACACTTGAAAATAAGGGGCGTAGGCTTTTATTTCGTTTTTGGGCAAATAACTAGCCTTGTGGCTGTTAATTAATGCAAACAAGTCTTTTTCTGATTCTTGTTTGGCGGCAATGTAGCGCGCGATATTCAAGTTATAGTCGTTGGTGCTAATTTCTTCTAGGCTTACCATTTTGGAATAATAAGGGATTTCTTTTAAAGCGTTAAAAGTGTCTATCATTTTTTGGACATCTTGCTCTCTTAGGCGGTTTTTATTGCCGTCTTTTTTAAAATCCTTGCTCGCATCTATCATAAAAACGCCCTTTCTGGTGCGCGCGTTTTCTTTGTCTAAAACAATCACGCATGCAGGAATGGAAGTGCCATAAAAAAGATTAGGGGCTAGGCCTATCACGCCTTTAATATAGCCTTTTGTTAAAAGATTTTTTCTAATTGCACCCTCAGCATTCCCTCTAAATAGCACCCCATGGGGTAAAATCACTGCCCCTTTGCCTGTGTCTTTTAGGGATTTGATGATATGGAGCAAAAAAGCGAAATCGCCGTTTTTTTCAGGGGGCGTGCCGTCTTCAAAACGATTGAAACTATCGTTAATGACTTGCTTGCTTTTAGGGTCTATGCTTAGCCCATCAGTCCAGTTTTTCAAGCTAAAGGGAGGGTTAGCCACGACATAATCAAAGGTTTGCAGCATGCCATTTTTAATAAAAAAGGGGTTAGAAAGGGTGCTAGAACCCCCTTTGGCAATATCAGCATCAGTGCTATTGTGTAAAATCATATTCATTTTACAAAGGGCTGTTGTGGAAATGTCTTTTTCTTGACCATAGATAGTTAAGCCGTTTTTACCGGCCAAGCTAGAAGCTTTTAACAATAACGAACCGCTCCCGCAAGTGGGATCATAGATGCTTTTATCTTGTTTGGTGTTTTCATCAATGCCAAGCAAAAGGGACAATAAAAGCGAAACTTCGCTAGGGGTGTAAAACTGCCCTTTGGATTTACCGGATTCGCTGGCAAAATGGCGCATTAAATAATTCGTAAGCATCGCCCAATAAATCATCGTCCAAAGCCCCATGTGCGCCCAAACTCAAATCGGCAAAGATTTTAACCAAATTAGAAAGGGTGTCTACCATCGCTTTGCCCTCTCCAAGCTTAGTGTTATCGTTAAAATCCACGCTGTCAATCACGCCTTTTAAGTCGTTTTGCTCTGCGATTTCTGCGATGATTTTATTTAGCTTGTCGCCTATTTCCTTATCGCCCTCTAAAGCGAGAATGTCTTCATAAAAACACCCTTGCGGCACTTCTATGGTGCTATCAGTATTGTTTTTAGCGTCATTTCTGGCCTTATCGCTGATGTATTTTAAAAAAAGCAGGTTCAAAACATAGTTTTTATACTCGCTCGCATCCATTCCACCCCTTAAACTATCCGCCCCAGCCCATAAAGAGCTATACAATTCGCTTTTTTTGATCGCCATTTCAATCGCCCTATTTTGTTTTTAGGATTATAATATAAAGCGATAAAAAGCGCTCTTAAGGGGGTTTATGGTGAAAACAGAAAAAGAAGTTCAAAAACAAGTCATAGAAACTTTTAAAAGCATGGGCTATGCGTATTTGGGGGATTTAACAAAGAGCGATAATGAAAACATTAATAAAGAAAGCTTGAAGGCATGGCTAGTTAAAAACCAAAAAATCAATCATGAAAGGTGGCAAAGAATTGAGCATGAAATCAATAACGCTTTAAAAAACGATCTATACGAAGCGAATCAAAAATTTTACGAGCTTTTAATTTATGGCGTGAAAACCAAAATAAGCCAGAATGAACCACACCAAACAAGTTGGCTCATTGATTGGAAAGATGTTTCTAAGAATGAATTTAGCGTGGCTGAAGAAGTGAGCGTTAAAGGGCCAAACATGAAACGACCGGATATGGTGCTTTATGTTAATGGGATCGCTTTAGGGGTGCTAGAATTAAAAAATTCCAGCGTGAGCGTAGAAAGCGCTATCAGGCAAAATTTAGACAACCAAAAGAAAGAATTTATTAGAGATTTTTTTAAAACGATTCAATTGGTTATGGCGGGCAATGAAAGTCAAGGGCTGAGATATGGCGTCATAGAAACTGAAGAAAAATACTACCTTTCTTGGAAAGAAGAGGGCGTTCAAAAAAATTTGTTTGAGACGATTGAATGCTTTTTAAAAAAAGAAAGGTTTTTAGAATTTATCCATGATTTTTTGATTTTTGATAAGGGGCAAAAGAAATGCGCCAGATTCCATCAGTATTTTGCGGTTAAAAAAACGCAAGAATTTATCCACAAAAAAGAAGGGGGGATGATCTGGCACACGCAAGGCAGCGGTAAGAGCCTTACTATGGTGTGGCTTACTAAATGGCTAAGAAGCAATATCAAACAAGCAAGGATTTTAATCGTTACAGACAGGAGGGAATTAGACGCTCAAATTCAAGGCGTGTTTGAAGGAATAGGCGAGGCTATTTATCGCGCCGACAGCAAGAAGGATTTATTGAGCGTGCTGTTTGAAAATAAGGAATTTTTGATCGGATCGCTTGTGCATAAATTTGATGACAACGACTTAGAAGACTTAAAAAAGCAACCTGTTTTAAAAGAATGGATTGTTTTAGTGGATGAATGCCACAGAACCCAAAGCGGTAAATTGCACAACGCCATGAAAAGCCTGCTCCCTAATGCGATTTTTATCGCCTTTAGCGGCACGCCTTTGTTGAAACAAGATAAAAAGACAAGCCAAGAAGTGTTTGGGAATTATATCCATTGCTATAAATTTAATGAAGCCGTTAGCGATAAAGTGGTGTTAGATTTAAATTATGAAGCCAGGAGCGTGGATCAATATGTCAGTAGCCCCAAAAAGCTAGACGAATATTTTGAATTAAAAACCCAAAATTTGAATGATGCGGCTAAAACAGAGCTTAAAAAGAAATGGGCTAATTTGCAAAAAGTTTTTTCCACTAAAAACAGATTGGAACACATTGTGCAAGATATTGTATTGGATATGGCAAAACTCCCAAGATTAAGCAATGGAAAGGGGAATGCCATGCTGGTGGCTGAAAGCGTGTATAACGCATGCCGGTATTTTGAACTCTTTTTAGAAACAGAATTAAAGGATAAGGTGGCTGTGATCACAAGCTATGAACCCAATATCGCTGATCTTAAAGATTGCGGGAGCAATGAGAACGAAGAGAGTTACAAATACCGCGCTTATTGCAAAATGCTGCAAAACTTTTTTAATGAAAAAGATGAGAAAAAAGCCCTTAATAAAACCAAAGAGTTTGAAGAAGAAGTTAAAAAGCGTTTTATTAATGAGCCTGCTAGAATGAAGCTATTGATCGTGGTGGATAAGCTATTGACCGGTTTTGATGCGCCAAGCCTCACTTATTTATACATTGATAAGAAAATGCAAGATCATGGGCTTTTTCAAGCGGTGTGTAGGGTGAATAGACTGGATGGCGAAGATAAGGATTTTGGCTGTATCATAGATTATAGCGATTTGTTTGATAGCCTGCAAGAAGCACACAGCGATTACACTAACGGGGCGTTTGAAAACTATGAAAGAGAAGACATTCAAGGGCTTATCTCCAACAAAGCTCAAAAGATTAAGAAAAAATTAGAAGGGCTAGAGATCAATTGAGTTCGCTTTGTGAAAGCGTGAAAGAGCCAAAAGATGAAACGGGTTATATCGCTTATTTTTGTGGGAGCGATTTAGAAAAAAACGCTCAAAAAAGGCGGTTGTTTTACCAGCTTGTGGGCGTGTTTTTAAGAATGTTTGTGGAATTGAACCATTTAGAAAAGCCCATTTATTCTAAAGAAGAAATGCAAAAAATCAAACAAGAAGCAGAATTTTATAGGCATTTACAAAAGATGATTGGCTTAAATAGTGGGGATAGCGTGGATTTAAAAAGCTATAGCGAAGACATGCACAGGATCTTAGACGCTTACATTAAAGCCACGGACAGCAAGACGCTAATTAAAATAGAAGATCAAGGGCTGTGCGAAGTTTTAGCCCAAATGGATATTAATGATTTTAATAAGGAGCTGTCTGAAGTGTTTAAAAAGGAAAGCTCTATGGCAGAAAGCATCGCCAACAACACTAGAAAACGCATTATAGAAAAAGAAGCGAGCGATCCTAAGTATTACGAAAAGTTATCTTCGCTTTTAAACGATTTGATCAACCAGTTTAGAGAAAAGAAATTAACCTATTTAGAATACTTGCAACAAATCCACAATTTAGCCAAGCAAGTTATCCATAAAGAAGATAAAAATTACCCTGAAAAGATCAACACTAACGCTTTAAAAACCCTCTATGATAATTTAGATCAAAATGAAGCCTTAGCCCTAGAAATAGACGCATGCATAAGGGATAATAAAAAAGATGGTTGGGTGGGGCATAACCAAAAAGAAAAAAACCTTAAAATCGCTTTAAGAAAAATCATAAACGATGAGGGTTTGTTAGAAAATACCTTTAATTTAGCCAAACACATAGACGAGTATCATTAATGAACGCTTATTGTTTGACTTTAAATGATACCAACATCGTTATAGAAAAAAAGGATATTAAGCATTTACACATTAGCGTTTGTCCGCCTGATGGCTCTGTGCGTGTGTCTTGCCCCCTAGCCTTAAACGATGAGAGCCTCAGGCTTTCTTTGATTAAAAGACTCCCTTGGATAAAAGAACAGCAACAAAATTTTTTAAACCAAAACAGACAAAGCAAAAGAGGAATGCTAGAGAGAGAAAGCCATTATCTTTTTGGGAAACGCTATTTGTTAAAGATTGAACACACCACAAAAAAACACTTCGTCCTCCAAAGCCCTAAATATTTAATCTTGCATGTCCATCAAAAAACGAGTTTGGAAAAGCGCTTAAAAGTGTTAGAAAGCTATTACAGACAAGTCTTAAGAGAAAAAATACAAACCTACATCAACCAGTATGAAAAAATCTTAAACGAAAGCATACAAAGCTTTAAAATCCAAAAAATGAAACAGATATGGGGGAGTTGCAACATTGCTAAACGCACCTTGCTTTTTAATTTGGAACTGGCTAAAGCGCCTAGCGAGGGCATTGAATATGTGGTTTTGCATGAATTATTGCATTTAAAAACGCGCCACCATAACGAATATTTTAGGGATTTGCTGAGTTTGTATTTGCCTAATTGGCAAAGGGCTAAGGCCAGTCTCAAAGAAACTTATTTGGAGTATTCTTAAATGAAGATTCCATCATTGTTAATAAAACTGCTAAGCGGCTGATTTTAGCGACTCATCATAGAGCAGTAATCCCCCTCCTTTTTAAAGCCTTTAGAAAGTGTAGTTCAAATACGCTGTAACTGACCTTCCAGGTGCAGGTTGCAAGCCTGCAGGGCTAGAACCAATCCCTGTAAAATAATACTTCATGTTGAAGATATTATTGACTTGCAAACTTCCTGTAACTCTGTGTCTTCCGTTTTCCCAGAAAATTTGGCTCACTTGGATATTCCACACCCAATACCAAGGCAATAGCCCTTCATGTTGGGTCATACACCAAGCTTCGCATTGATAACCGCTATTGAGAACGCTTTCATAGTTGTTCCCCCCACTATAATATTGCATCCCATAATAGCCTCCTGCCGCGCTGTTGCTAATCCCGCTATAAGCGCGGCTATAAAAATAGCTAGAAATACCAATGGTGGTTTTATGCCAATTGTAACGAGCGTCAAGAATGAACTGGAAAGGGCTTACAAAAGGGAAATGCTTGTTATAGCTAGTCCCTTTTAGCACATCCCCATTCAAGTCTGTTAAAGGGCCATGGCTGGTTACACGAGTGTCAATGTAGTTGAAAGCGGCATGGAATTGCAACCCTCTAATAGGCCTATAATATAATTCCAACTCCACGCCTTGAGAATAGCCATTAATGGGGCGCACATTACCCTTCATAGGGCCGCTTGTATAGACTGAATACTGCCCGGTGGCAAAATCGCGTGCCCAAATCCTAAAATAGTCCGCATTGAAGCTAAACTTATCTTTATAGGTGTAGCGCGCTCCTGCTTCCACAGTGTCAAAGTGTTGGGTAAAATACTCCGCTCCTCCATAGCTCAAAACATCTAATTGAGGCGGGACAAAAGAGCGTTGGTAGTTAAAGTAGGTAAGCACATTGTGATCGCCTTGCACAGGGATAAAGCCAATGTTGGTTGAGGGCATCCAATTGTTCATGTGCTTGATTTTTCTTAAATCCTTCTCAGGGATTTGCGCCCAGTTAGCCGCATTTTCGTTGTTGTATTGCACAAAAGCGTAGCGCAAACCAGGCACGATGAAAAAGCGCCCATCCCAAGCTTCAATGCGATCGCTCAAATAAACTGCTGTGTAATTGTTGCGCCAGTTATTCCAGTTTCTATAGACGCCATGCTTGATGTGGGGTTGCCAACCGCTCATCACATTAGCGCCCTCACACAAGAATCCTGCCCCCTCACCGCTCGTTTTGGTGGGGCATTCATTGGTGTTTAAGTATTGGCGTTGTAAAAAAGTGGTGGTCATGAAACGCAAGCCCATGATAAAGGTTTGCCTGACTTTCCCGGTATTGACGATCAAACTCACTTTAGGCTCAAAAGCGTTGTTGATGGAGCGCACAGGGTTTTCTACTTCTGCCCAACCATTGTAGTTGGTGGCATAATAAGGCACAGCCAAGTTATACCCTGCCGGGAGTCCTGCCGCCCTACATGCCGCTTCGCTAAAACAAGTAACCGTGTTAGCGCTATTGTAGCTGGAGCTTACCTGAAAGTCCCTAGTCATCAACTGCCCATAGTAAGTGAAGCTGAAAGTCCCGCCCACTTTGTCTAAATCCCCGAAGCGGTTTTCATACACAGCCCCAAAGCGTTGTGAGCGCCCGCCTTTTTGGTTGATAGGGCGTAAATTAGCGAAGCGGTTTATTTTGTAATCTTGCTCGCTGAGCGATCCTGGTTGAGCGATAGCAAAATCGTAGTATTGGTAATAGGCTTTAATCCCGTTGTTTTCGTTGATGTCATAGACTCCATCTAGCCAATAGTTTGAAATACTAGAGGGGCTATTGTCCCTAAAGCCTTGTCCTCTAACCCAGTTAGCTTGTGCTTGGATACCCACATGCTTATTGATCATCCCTCCACTCCTCACATAAGTGTTATAGAGGAGATTATTGCCTAAAGACTTGATGAAAGAAGGATCGCCGGTTTTATCAGGGGGAGCGGCAAACCCGGCGTTTCTAGCCTTAGCCCAATAAGTGATCCTTTCAGCCGCTTGGTTTTCCCATTGAGTAGGGATAGGCTTAGTGATGATATTGACAATACCCCCATAAGTGTTAGGTCCGTATTGCACGCTGCCCCCGCCTTTGATCACATCAATGCGATCAATGGCTTGAAAGGTAACGGGGAAAATGTCTAGCTCAATGTGAGCGTAGGGGGCCATATAAACAGGAATACCATTAACTAACATAAGCGTCGCATCGCTATGCCCTGAACCCCCAGCCCCAAAGCCACGGATTTGGATAGTAGGCATAGCCCCTACACCTGTCGCATTCCTAATTTGCAGACCTGGGACATTCTGTAAAGCTTCTTCAATGCTTTGGTTAGCTTGTTGGGTGAGCGCTTTATTAGAGATCACCGTGCGGCTTCCTGTGTATTTTTTCACTTCTTCATCTTGCCAACTTTTAGGCGCGGTAATCCCGCTATAACCCAAATTGACTTGCCCAGAATAATCAGATTTATCCTTTTTCCCGGCAGTAGAAACCTTGCCTAAAGTGTAGTCTTTATCTTTAGCGA
Source organism: Helicobacter pylori (assembly GCF_009689985.1). Taxonomy (NCBI): domain Bacteria; kingdom Pseudomonadati; phylum Campylobacterota; class Epsilonproteobacteria; order Campylobacterales; family Helicobacteraceae; genus Helicobacter; species Helicobacter pylori. Next base: position 110,046 of record NZ_QBAW01000001.1, read on the forward strand.
ACAAAGACTCTTGGCAAATTAAGCTGGCAGTTAAAGCCAACAGAACTTTTTTATGCAACGCAAACTCCTTATGTTTCGAGATTAAAAAATGGTTTAAATTTTTTAAGTAAAATCACGCTAATGAGAATGCAAGTATTAGGTAATAAAAACAAAAAAAACTTAATAAGAATTTTACATTAATCTCCCATGAAAATCTTTTTTTTTTTTTTGATTTTGCTGATTTTGCTCAATCTCTAGTGAAAAATTCCCATTTTGACACACAACGAGCCTATATGCGCTCTCAAAACACACAAAACATTCTTTGACGCTAAAAGCGGGTTAACTTTTTATCGTTGTGTTTGAAAAGCGATCAGCGACTCATTGTAAAAGATGGCTTCTTGTCTTTAATTTTACAGCTATTAATGATGAGATCTAAGATCTCTAAAACCTGCTTTTCTTCTTCGTCGGTGTGTTTTGCACTCACCGTGGGGTTGTATTCGGTTACTTCAACGGCTCTTAATCTGTCTTTAAAACTTTCTAAAAGCAAGCCCAGTAATTGCTTTAACTCATCAAAGCTCAGCCCGTTGTTTTCACGCACGCCAGTAGAAGTGAAAAGCTTGCCATCCATAATGTCTAAATCCAAACTGAGATAAATAATATCCACCGCTTTTAATAATTCTTTGGTTTTTTGAACCACTTCTTGCATGTTTTCTCTTATCGCTTCCACGCTAAATAAAGGGATTTGCAATTCCTTAATCACATCTCTCTCGCTCTGTTCGGTGCTTCTTACCCCAAAATACACCAAACATTTAGGATCAATTTCTAACCCTCCCTTTTCTAACCCCAAAGAGCAGAGCTTTTGCCATGCCTTCTCTTCGCTCTCACTCATGCGATTGAACCCGCTACGGACACGATTTAAAACCATGCCCAAAGGCATGCCGTGGATATGCTTTGAATCGCTGTCATAAGCCGTATGAATATCCGCATGCGCGTCTAAATACAAAATCCCTATTTTTTTGTCCTTATGAACGCTCCTAAAGGCTTGGAAAATCCCAAACATGTTCGCATGCTCTGAGCTTAAAATCAAAGGAAATTCTTTTTTCTCAAACACTTCTCGCATGCAAGGGATCAAATTTTCTTTACAAAAAAGGTAGTAATCTTCAAAATTCTTAGCGTATCTAAACTCTTTATAAAGCACGCACCGCTCTTGAATGATTGTTTGCATGCCTTTAATCACATCGCCGTGCGTTGTGCTTAAGGCTTCTCTCAAACGCCTAACCCCTTTATCGGTGCCTCTTTTTGACGCTCCTAATTCCGCTTCCAATCCTATTAAAATCATTTTATAACTCCTTTAAATTCCTTTTTCTTGCTGATAGCCCCATTTGTCTTTACTCAAATAATACGCCCCATAGCAAAGCCCCATAAACACCAGCGTGAGATACCCTCCAATGCGTTCATTTGCATCCATATACGCCCCTATAAGCCCCACCAAACATCCGCTGATGCCAATGATTTGGATCAAGGGATTAAGAGGGGCTTTATAAGGAAGATCTTTTAAGAATTTTCCCAAAGCCAGATACTCTTTCCTGAAGCGGTATTGCGCTACACTGATACTGATCCATACAATAATCACCATAAAACTCACCACATTGATCAAGCTTGCCATGATTTTTTCTGGTGCAAACGCTTCGGTAAGCATGCCAATAAGTGTAACCCCTAAAGATAAATACAAAGCATAAGTGGGCGTGCCAGAAGCGTTAAGTTTAGCAAAAAGGGGGAAAAACATCTTTTTTTGGCTTAAGCCATAAATCATCCTCCCTGAAGCGTATAGCCCAGAATTAGCGGTGGATAAAATCGCAGTGACAATGACAAAATTCATAATATCTGCCGCATAAGGGATGCCCACGCCCAAAAAGGGTAAGGGGATTTTTTCTAAAGCGCTCACAAAAGGGCTTTGCGTCAAACCACTATCCGTCATGGGCAAAAACACCGATACCACAAACACCGCCCCTAAAAAGAAAAACACGATCCGCCATAAAGTCGCTTTAATCGCTTTAGGCATGACTTTTTTCGCGTCTTTAGTTTCTCCTGCTGCAACGCCGATAATCTCTGTGCCCGTGTAAGCAAAAATCACCGCTAAAATCGCTCCAAAGAACGCTCCCACGCCTTTAGGGAAAAAGCCTTTTTCTAGCCCTTGAGTCTCCCCGTTAAAATAGAAATTAGCGAACACGCCTTCAAAACCATGCAAATAAAACGAATAAACAATGCCAATGCACCCAAGCACAATAAACACAAAGACCGCTAAAACTTTGATGGTGCTGAGCAAAAATTCGCCTGTGGCAAAAATTTTAACCGAAAAGAAATTCAACAAAAATAAAAGCACAATGCATGCGATGACCCACACATACACAGGAATAGTCGGGAACCATCGTTGCATAAGCAAGCCTATGGCGATGTATTCCACGGCCACGGTTAAAACCCAGCTCAGCCAATACATCCAAAAGACCATATACCCTGTGCTTGGGTTAATAAAACGGCTCGCATAATCCCCAAAACTCCCTGTAGTGGGATACACGCTCGCTAATTCCCCCAAAGATAAAACAATAGAATAGACAATAATCCCTCCAATCAAATACGCTAAAAGCGTGGCTAAAGGCCCTGCGCTAGCGATATTCCCCCCTGTGCCTACAAAAAGCCCGGTGCCAATCGTTCCCCCTAAAGCGATCATCATCAATTGGTTGAAGCTAATGTCCCTGCTTAAAGTCGTGTTGTCTTTCATAAACGCATCCTTTAATCGTTAGGTAAATTCTATTTTAAATCCCAACCAACAATTACAAAATAATAAGAAAATGAATAACAAACAAAATGAATTCTATTGTGTAAAAGGGTAATACTATTTAGCTTTTTAAAAGAAAGATACCCAATCGTTTAATGGAGTGAGTATAATCATAACTGACACTACTATTTAAAGGATTAACATGACTATTGGGCTAGTCAAAGAAAGCATGGATTTAGAATCACGAGTGGCTTTGGTACCTGATGATGTGGCGCTAATCACTCAAAAGGGCGTGGGGGTTTTAGTGGAAAATCATGCCGGCACTAATAGCGGTTATAGTAACGAAGCGTATGAGAGCGTGGGGGCTAAAATCGTGGATTCTAAAACAGCGTGGGGGCAGGATTTGGTGGTCAAATGCAAAGAACCTTTAGAGCATGAATACCCTTTGTTGAAAGAAAAAGCCACGCTGTTTAGTTATTTGGATCTAGCGTATCAAAAAAGCTTGTGCGAAATGTTTATAGATAAAAAAATCACTTCCATTTGCACTGAAACCATTGCCGGGCCTAAAAACGACTACCCTATTTTAGCACCTATGAGCGTGGTGGCTGGGAGGTTGGCTGCGCATTTAATCCAGCATTATTTACTGGCTTTAGAGCATGTTAAGGGCTTTATGGGTAAGGGGGTCATGCTTGGGGGGTTATCGGGTGCACAAAGGGCTAAAATTGTCGTGGTTGGGGGCGGTGTGGTTGGCATGGAGAGCGCGAAAGTGTTGAGCCAAATGGGGGCTAAAGTAACGATTTTAGAATTAGACTACGCTAAATTGCAAAACCACCCCTATTACCATTTGTATGATTTAGAAGTTTTAAGCGTGAATGAAGCCAATATCATTCAGGCTTTAAGCGGAGCGGTGGGGCTAGTGGGAGCGGTGTTAGTTACAGCGAGCCAAACCCCTAAAGTGATCTTAAGAAGGCATTTAAAACGCATGCAAAAACAAGGGGTAGTGATAGATGTGGCTTGCGATTTAGGGGGGTGCATAGAAACCATACACCAAACAAGCCATTCTAACCCGGTGTATGTGGAAGAGGGTTTGTTGCATTATGGCGTGCCTAACATGCCAGGGATTGCCGCTAAAACAAGCTCTGTAGCTTATAGCCATGCGAGCGTGCCGTATTTGTTGTATTATTTAGAGCATGGCTTGAAAGGCTTTTTAAAAGCCAACACCAAAATCGTGGCAAACACCCTTGGAGGCTTGAGCGCTTATAACGGCTATATCACCCAAGAAGGCATCGCTAAAGCTTTCAATCTAGCGTTTAAATCGCCTTTAGAGGTTTTAAAAGAGCTTTAAAAATAGGCTGTAAAAAAGGGCATGGCGATAAACCATGCGTCTTAATGCGTGGAAATATTTCAAAAAAAAAACACTTTTTAATGTTATAATCCATTCAAAACACGCAAAGGGGTTTTTATGGCAAACGAAAGCATTGAAGGCAAGGCCTATCAATTAAAAGATATTTTAGCTACAGAACTTAGTGCTTATTACCAAATCCCTACCTACCAACGCCCTTACCAATGGACAGAAAAAAACTGCGAAAAGCTTTTAGACGATTTGTTTTCTAGCTATGAATATAAAGAAAGCGATTATTTTTGCGGTTCATTAGTTTTAATCGCAATTGACATAGATTCCAAAACCAACGCTACAACCTATGACATTGTAGATGGCCAGCAACGCTTAAGCACTTTCATTCTGCTTGCAAAAGTTTTAGTTACTCTCTATGATAAAGTTTTAAACGATAAAGTTTTAAACAAAACTAGCAGAGATTTTTTAGAAAAGAGTTTGGGCGATACTGATGGAGAAAAAAGAAAGCGGTTGATTTTTGATACTATAGGGCTTAACGCTGAAAAAGATTTTCAAAATGCCTTAGATTTTTTTGACGATCTTGATGCAAGCAAGGGTGAGAATAGCAAGAGCAACGACCCAAGCAAGGGTAAGAACAGCTACTTGAAAAATGCGATTTGTTTAAAAAACTATCTTGAAAAGAAAGAGATTGAGAACATTAACGATTTCATTAGATGGCTGTATCTTAAGGTCATATTTATCAAAACCACTTGCTCCAATATAAGTATGGCGTTAAGGATTTTTGGTGTTTTAAACGCTAGGGGTTTGCCCTTGCATGCGATAGATGTTTTTAAGGTGGAGTTGTTAAAAAACTCGCTAAAGAAAAGGATCAAGAAGAGTTTGTATCTCGGTGGAATGACTTGTATCAAAAATGCTTGGATAATGAGTTAAAAATTCTAAAGGATTTAGAAAAAAAGAAAAAAAGAAAAAAAGAAAAGAGAAAAAACAAGATAGAAATGCCGCAGAAACATTGTTCAGTTGGTATTTAGACTATCTTAATCCGGTAACTGGTGGGAAAAAAATGGAAGAAAGACTTGCCGATCAGTTTGAAAAGCTTGATAAAACCCCTTTAGAATACCTTAAGAGCGTAGAAGATTTTTACAACGCTTATTGTAAAATTTTGGAAATGTCGGATCGATACGCCCACTTGCTTTCTTATGTGGCTACGGATTCTTGGCGTGTCATTTTGTGCACCAGCATATTGCACAACTATAGCCAAAGCGAGATAGAGACTTTAAAAGAATTGCTAGTCAAGTTTTATTACCAAAATTGGGTTGCAGAGCAAAAAGAGCCTAAAAAACAAACTAATTGCAACATTATTAAAGCCCTAAAAGAAAAGAAAAGCGTAGAAGACATCGCTTCTATTGTGAAAAAATATTTAGATGAAAAAAATATCACGCAAAATTTTAGAGAAAAACTAAAAGATGACCATTTGTATGAAAAACACAAAAAAAGTTCAAAAAGTTCATGGCTCAGACCCATTCTCATTTTAGTGGAATATTTCATGAGCGATGATCCTAGACCTAAACGCATTCAAACGAACGATTTTCATGTTGAACACATCTTGCCTCAAAAGCCCGATCCCTCAAGCCAATGGGCGAAGGATTTTAGCGAAGAAGAAAGGGAGTGCTACACGCATTCTTTAGCCAACCTCACGCTTTTAGGGGGCAAGAAAAACAAAGAAGCTTCAAATTTGGATTTCAAAGATAAAAAGAAAATCTACATGGGAGAAGAAAAGAAAACTTTTAGAGCGATGACTTGTTATGACACCACCAAAGACATTGCACACCATTACACAGAATGGACACCCAAAAGCTTAGAAAAAAGAGAAAAAGAGCTGATTGAAATCATTGAGAGCGTTTTAACGCTCTAGGGACACGCCCCTAGAAAGTGAACACATAATTCACATACCATGAATACACGCGCCTAAACCCTATATCCAAATTTTTTGCAGTGATATAGGGGTTTTTCTTCAGCATGGGGAATTTCACGCCCGCTTCAATGCTAGAATGCTTTAAGATCCTTAAGCGAGCCCCCACATTGAATAAAAATTGGAAAGAAGTGGCTTTTTTGCTCACAAGGGCTTGCTCCACTAAAATACCCTCAAAGCTCGGTGTTGCCATAAGCCATGAATTGCCGGCTAATTGCACCCCACCAAAAGCCCCCAAACTCATGATGCCGTTATTGATGACATTGACCATCACATCCATAGCCCCCCCATAAGTGAGCATGTTTGGCTCAAAGGTTTTGGGATCGGCAATGTTTGTTAAACGATTGATTTCTTGTTTCCCAAGAATTTGACCTGCTACTTGTGCCGCTTCGCTGTTATAGTTGGGGTTTTTAAGCCTAATAGAATTGGCATGGGCGTAGTCAAAAAACCCATAAAGGCGCAAGCCAAAGTGTTTTTCAAAGAAAAATTGATACCCTAAAAGCGCATCAAAGCCCTTGATAGTAGCGTTAGTGGCTTGTTTTTGAGAATTAATATCCGCATGCATTTGGGCTTGTCCTTGCAAATAACCCGCCCCTAAAAAAACGCCATTACCATCCATAGCTAGTAGCGTGCTCATAGACACAACCAAAGCTAACAAAGGTTTAGAAAAAAATCTATTCATGTATGATTCCTTAACATAATGCTTACATTTTTAAAAAGAATACCCAAAAAACAATTAAAAACGATTAAAAAATGAAACATTAATAAAAATAAAAACTTCTTATGAATTTCACATAAGATTAATAAAAAGCGGCTAAAACCCTTTTTTTTAAAATTTTGTTTCAAGCTTTAAGCTACAATATACGCATGAAAGATTCACATCAAACTATCGGCGTGTTTGTGCGGCCCACTCATTATCAAAACCCTCTTTTTAAAAAGCTAGAGCAAGCTAAAGAATGGGTTTTAAAGCTTTTAGAAGATGAAGGGTTTGAAAGCTTCATGATTGATAGCCTTGATGGAGCAAAAGATGAGCGGTTGATAGAAAAAGCTTATGCGTTTTTATGTTTAGGGGGCGATGGCACGATTTTAGGGGCTTTAAGAATGACGCATTCTTACAATAAGCCATGTTTTGGGGTTAGAATAGGGAATTTAGGGTTTTTGAGTGCGGTTGAATTGAATGGTTTGAAAGGTTTCTTACAAGATCTCAAGCACAACAGAATCAAATTAGAAGAGCATTTGGCTTTAGAGGGCCGTATCGGGAAAACCTCTTTTTATGCGATCAATGAAATTGTGATCGCCAAAAAAAAAGCTTTAGGGGTTTTAGACATCCAAGCTTATGTGGGCCATACGCCCTTTAACACCTATAAAGGCGATGGGCTTATCATTGCCACGCCCCTAGGCTCAACCGCTTATAATTTGAGCGCTCATGGACCCATTGTGCATGCTTTAAGCCAAAGCTATATTTTAACGCCCTTGTGCGATTTTTCTTTAACGCAACGCCCTTTAGTGCTAGGAGCGGAATTTTGTTTGAATTTTTGCACTCATGAAGACGCTCTTGTGGTCATTGATGGGCAAGCCACCTATGATTTAAGAGCCAACCAACCCCTATACATTCAAAAAAGCCCCACGACCACCAAACTCTTACAAAAAAATTCAAGGGATTATTTTAAAGTGCTTAAAGAAAAGCTCTTATGGGGGGAAAGCCCTAGCAAAAAAAGATAAAAAGGGTAAAACATGCGAGATTTCAATAACGCTCAAATCACACGCTTAAAAGTGCGTCAAAACGCTGTTTTTGAAAAGCTGGATTTGGAGTTTAAAGACGGCTTGAGCGCGATTAGTGGGGCTAGTGGGGTGGGAAAAAGCGTTCTTATTGCGAGCCTTTTAGGGGCGTTTGGGCTTAAAGAGAGCAACGCTTCAAACATTGAAGTGGAGTTGATTGCACCTTTTTTAGACACTGAAGAATACGGCATTTTTAGAGAAGATGAACATGAACCCTTAGTCATCAGCGTGATTAAAAAAGAAAAAACGCGCTATTTTTTAAACCAAACAAGCCTGTCTAAAAACACGCTCAAAGCGTTGTTAAAAGGTTTGATCAAACGCCTATCTAACGACAGATTCAGCCAGAATGAACTCAATGATACTTTAATGCTCTCTTTACTAGATGGCTATATCCAAAACGAAAACAAGGCGTTTAGCCCCCTTTTAGGCGCGCTTGAAGAAAAATTCACCCGCTTAGAGAATCTGGAAAAAGAAAGGCGATTATTAGAGGATAAAAAGCGTTTCCAAAAGGATTTAGAAGAGCGTTTGAATTTTGAAAAAATGAAATTAGAGGGATTGGATTTAAAAGAAGATGAATACGAACGCCTTTTAGAGCAAAAAAAATTGCTTTCCAGTAAGGAAAAATTGAACGATAAAATCGCTCTGGCGTTAGATGTGCTAGAAAATACCCACAAAATCACGCATGCTTTAGAGAGCGTGGGCCATAGCGCTGAATTTTTAAAAAGCGCTTTATTAGAAGCGAGCGCTCTATTGGAAAAAGAGCAGGCTAAATTAGAAGAGTGCGAGCGTTTGGATATTGAAAAAGTGCTAGAAAGGCTTGGCGTGCTAAGTGGGATCATTAAGGATTACGGGAGTATTACGCATGCTAAAGAACGATTAGGGCATGTTAAAAACGAATTGCATAATTTAAAAGAAATTGATAGCCATTGCGAAACTTACTACAAAGAAATAGAGCAACTAAAAACCGAATGCTTGAAATTGTGCGAAGAAATAAGCGGCTTTAGAAAAGAGTATTTAGCCGGTTTTAACGCTCTTTTAAGCGCTAAAGCGAAAGATTTGCTCCTAAAAAGCCCTAGTTTGGTTTTAGAAGAAGCCCCCATGAGCGAAAAAGGTGCTCAAAAACTCGTTTTGAATTTACAAAATTCCCAATTAGAAACCTTAAGCTCTGGAGAATACAGCCGTTTGAGGTTGGCGTTCATGCTTTTAGAAATGGAGTTTTTAAAGGATTTTAAAGGCGTGTTGGTGTTAGATGAAATGGATTCCAACCTGAGCGGTGAAGAGAGTTTGGCGGTTTCTAAAGCCCTTGAAACCTTGAGCAGCCATTCCCAAATCTTTGCCATTTCGCACCAAGTCCATATCCCAGCGCTCGCTAAAAACCATATTTTAGTCTTCAAAGAAAACCACAAAAGTCTCGCCAAAACCCTTAATAACGAAGAAAGGGTTTTAGAAATCGCACGCATGATAGGGGGGAGCGAGAATATAGAGAGCGCGATTTCTTTTGCTAAGGAAAAATTAAAGGCGCAAGAATGAAATTTTTTCTTTTAAAGAAATTCAGCGAATTTTTAAACGCTCAAACGCATTTTAATCTCAAACGCTTGAGTGCATCTAGTTTTTTATTGGAAACTTTTTCTAAAGAAAAACACGCCTTTGTTTTAGATTTGAACGCGCCTTATATCGGTTTGTCAAAAAAACCCCCAGAGAGCGTTTTAAAAAACACCCTAGCGTTAGATTTTTGTTTAAATAAATTCACTAAAAATGCCAAAATCTTACAAGCAAACATCATTGATGACGATCGGATTTTAGAAATCACAGGCGCTAAAGATTTGGCTTATAAGAGTGAAAATTTTATTTTGCGTTTAGAAATGATCCCTAAAAAAGCCAATCTCATGATTTTAGATAAAGAAAAATGCGTGATAGAGGCCTTTCGTTTTAATGACAGAGTCGCTAAAAACGATATTTTAGGGGCATTGCCTCCTAATGCATACGAGCATCAAGAAGAGGATTTGGATTTTAAGGGATTGTTAGAGATTTTGGAAAAAGATTTTTTATCCTATCAACATAAAGAATTAGAACACAAAAAAAATCACATCATCAAGCGATTGAATATGCAAAAAGAACGCTTGAAAGAAAAATTAGAAAAACTAGAAGATCCTAAAAATTTACAATTGGAAGCGAAAGAATTGCAAACTCAAGCTTCGCTATTGCTCACTTACCAGCATTTAATCAATAAGCATGAAAGTCGCGTGGTTTTAAAGGATTTTGAAGATAAAGAATGCGCGATTGAAATTGATAAGAGCATGCCCTTAAACGCTTTTATCAATAAAAAATTCACTCTCAGCAAAAAAAAGAAACAAAAATCGCAATTCTTATATTTAGAAGAAGAGAATCTAAAAGAAAAAATCGCCTTTAAAGAAAATCAAATTAATTATGTTAAAGGAGCAAAAGAAGAAAGCGTTTTAGAAATGTTTATGCCGGTAAAAAATTCTAAAACCAAACGCCCGATGAATGGGTATGAAGTGCTGTATTATAAGGATTTTAAAATCGGTTTAGGGAAAAACCAAAAAGAGAATGTCAAACTCTTACAAGACGCAAGAGCGAATGATTTATGGATGCATGCAAGAGATATTCCTGGATCGCATCTGATCGTTTTTTGCCAAAAGAATACGCCTAGAAATGAGGTTATTATGGAATTAGCCAAAATGTTGATTAAAATGCAAAAAGATGTGTTTAATAGTTACGAAATTGACTACACGCAACGAAAATTTGTCAAAATCATCAAAGGAGCTAATGTCATTTACTCAAAATACCGAACTATTAGTCTAAAGGACACTTAAACATTCTAAGGAGGTTAGCATGGGTGTTTCAGCTTTAGGCAATGTAACTTATATCAACCAAAACGCTCCTTTAAATTCTGCTATCCAACAGGGTGCAAGAAGTGATATGCTGGATTTAGCGCAAAGCTTTCAAAATAAGCTTGAATTAGCCCAAGAAACAAGAGCGTTAGAAAACATGCAAGCTATTAGCGATAAAGACCCTAAAGAAGGCTCTAAAAACCGCTATCAAAACAGCCAAAGGGCTAAGGCGTTTGGCTTGGAAGAAGAAGAAATTGAATTGTGGCATGAAGAGCATTTGTTGGATATTGTGGGGTAGGATTAAACTAAAGGGTTAAGATATTTTGAAATGGATTTTTTAATTTGATTTAAGTAAAACTTGATGTAGGTTTTACTTAATTATTATATTATATTTATACTTTCTTTCTGCTATTAAAATAATTTAAACAATAAACATAAAAATATTTTTTATGTTGACTTACTATTATATTTATGATATTGTAGAACCTATGTCAATGGAAGCTATAACTTTAAAAGCATATAGAAAAGGCTTTTTAAAAGGACACGCAAATGAGCGAACCATTAGAAACATTAGACAAAGACAAACAAGCGATGATTGAAGCTATTAAAAAAGACATTGAAAAAGACAAAGAAAATCTCGCACGCGTAGAAGCGGATAAAAAAGTCAAAGCCGATGAGAGTGAAAAAGGCTACGAAAAAGACGATGACAAAAAAGCGCAAAAGCTTGACAAAGAAATCGCTAAGGACAAAGCAAGCCCTAATGACGATAAGCTTTATGAAGCGGACGACAGAGTTAAGCGAGACAAAGAGAGAGACGATGCCCTCCGTGATGAAGAAAAAGCTAAAAACGACGCATGCATGGTTAGAGCCGATGATGATACCATAGAAGACGACGAGGAATATGGCGATGATGATAAATTAAGAGACGAAATACTCGGTGTTATGGAAGAGCTATGCGACACGCTAAATGATAGCCTTAACTTCAAAAAAGTCGTGTGCATGGGCATTAAGGTTTCAATTGCGTTCAAATTTCTAATTTTTTGCTCTCAATCTTTTAGAAAAAATTCAGATTCTAAGGATCTATCTTTTCGTTAGGATTATTGGAGCGATTGGTTTTATCGCATTTAAATGAAAAATTTTTGCCGTCAAACGCTCTAAGGACAAGACCTGATTGTTTGCACAATTCCAATGCTTTGTTAAGCTTTTGATTTCTTATCTCTTCCAATTGTTCAGAGTTATTTGCAATATCAGTATCAAGATAGGCTTCATAGGTTCCTTTTGTCATTATAATCATTCCAAATGTTAAAATCCTATAGCCTTTATTTTGATGATAGGCTTTAAGCATAACAAAGATCACTAAAGCATAAACACCCAGAAGCGCCAATAACCAAAGAGTTATTTTGCTAGCTATGATTAATGCTTTTTTCACTTCAATACCTAAACATAGGATTATCAAAATAATCAAACATTTTAATATTGTTTTGTGGTTGTGTATTTTGATGATTGGAGTTAAGAATGTTGTTTGTAGGGTTTTCTAAGGGCTTTTTTGTAGCCGGCTCATCGCATTCAAACGAAAAATTGGTGTTATCAAATTTTTTAAGAACACGATTTTGTTGTTTGCAAAATTCTAAAAACTTTTGAAAATTCTCTTGAGATTTTTTTTCTTGCTCTTCTTTTTGCCTACGCTGTTCTTTAAGATTTTTTTCTCTTAAAAGTTCTGCATGCCACCTTGAGATTTCAGCGTCTCTTTTAACTTCTGCTTCTTTTAATCCAATATTGCTAAGTTTTTTAAACTTAATACAATTTTCAAGAGATTTGAATAAAGAAAGACATAAAGAATCTTCAATTTCTAATTCATCTAGTTGCTTGCCAATTTTATACTGAAACCAAATATTATTCATGTGTAATTCCTTGTGAAAAATTATTATTCTACCAAAAAATAGAATAAGACAAAAATTCTAGCTATTTTTTTTGAACTTTTAAGGGTTAGGTTTTTAACAAGCTTATAAACCCACTTATTTACACCATAAACCGCAAAAGTGGTATTGTTAGAAAACCGCCTTAAAAAGCTACAGAAAGAAGTAGCCAAGCCAAGCTAAAAAATAAGCAAAAAAAAATCCCCTATTAGATAGGGGAGTTTTATCTTAAAAAACAAACTATACCGAACTATACCATAATTTGTTTATTTTGTTATAATCCAGCTATGAGCATGGATAATAAAAACACCGATGAAGTCAATATCATACAAGAATACAAAAAGATATACGATGAGTGCGATATTGAGAAAAAAATCAAAGTGTTAGGCAATATCCAAAAGTATCAAATGGATATGCTAAAATTTTATCCCTAATCAAACCCAATTAAACAGCTTTCGTTTAACTGGTTGCTTTTATGATATTTAACAGACCCTTTGTCCTCTCAAAAAGAGAAAATGGCGCTAGAGTCTCTTGGTGTCTGGCTCTTGGGGGTCTTTTGATCAAGGTGTTAGCGCATTTGGAAAAATCAATCAAATCCATCGTCGTTTTGATGTAACTGGGCAAGTTTAATAAGCATATTTCAAAGAGCTTATAGCTCGCTAAAGCGTCCGCATAGGCTCTATGGCTGACTTCTATGCCAAACCCTAAAAGCTCTTTTAAAAAGCTCAAAGAATAACGCATGGATAAAATGGCTCGTTTGGATAAATCCAAAGTGCAAAGCTTTAAGTTCAATAAGGGGCAATGCAATTTTTCTACAAAATAACGCCCTAAAAAGTTGTAATCAAAATTAGCGTTATGGGCTACAAACACGCTATTGCCTAAAAAAAGCCGCAATTCTTGCAAGGCTTCATGCGCACTTGGGGCGTTTAGGGTGTCTTCATAAGTGATGCCTGTAAGCTCAGCGATATAATCAGGAACGCTTTTGACTTTCACAAGGGTTTCAAAACGATTGATGATTTCCCCCCCCTTTACTTGCACGGCTCCGATTTCTAAAATCTCATGTTTTAGGGGGCAAGGGCCGGTGGTTTCTAAATCAATAAAGGAAAAAACCTCATCTTTAAGGGGGGTTTTAAGGTTTTTGAGCGTGATTAAATTTTCGCTCGTTTCTACGAAGTTAAGCCCGCATGCTTTTAAATATTCCAAATTGATTTCATCATAAATAAGGCGAGAGAGCGATTTTTCTAGCATGCCTAAGCTTAAATCCTGGTGCTTTAAGCGAGTGATTAGGGCTTGAATATCTTTATGCAAGAGGCTGTCTGACATTCTGTAAGCCTTCAATAGCCAGCTTACGATCTTTAGATTTAAAAATATAACTCCCTGAAACCACCACATCCACGCCCGCTTGTTGGAGTTCAAAGATATTTTTATCATTCACGCCCCCATCCACTTCTAAAAGACAGCTAGGGTTGTAGCGCTTGATCAATTCTTTAACTTTTAAGCATTTTTCTAACACCAAATCTAAAAACTTCTGCCCGCCAAAGCCCGGATTCACGCTCATTAAAAGCACTAGCCCCACGCTTTCTAGCAAATATTTAAGGCTTTCTTCATGCGTGTGGGGGTTTAGAACAATGCCTGGCGTGATGCCTGAATTTTTAATGAGTTGCAACACCCTGTGGGGGTGTTTTTCATTTTCTGCATGGATGCTGATGATTTGCGGGTTTAAAGGAGCGAACAATCCCACAAAAAAACTCGCATTTTCTACCATTAAATGCACATCTAAAGGCACTTTGCTCATTTTGGTAACATTCTCTAAAACCACAGGCCCCATGGTTAAATTAGGCACATAATGCCCATCCATCACATCCACATGCAAAAAATCAGCGTTACTCACGCTCTCTATCTCTTTGGCTAAATGCATAAAATCAGCGCTCAAAAGGCTCGGGGCTACTTTCAAAATACTTCCCTATTTCCAATGTTTTCAAGTAAAATATTAGCATCTTTAATCAATCAAATCATAAAAGGGTTTTTATGGATTACAAACATTTTAAAGGCAAGCATGCAAGCATCGTTATAGAAATCATCAGTCTTTTAGAAAAAGGGGTTAAAAAAGCCCAAGAGATTTTAGAAAAGCCGGACGCTGGGAGTTACACCAAGCTAGAAAACAGCAGCGGGGATACGCCCATTAAAGCGGATTTAGCCCTAGACAAATTTTTAGAAGAAAATTTTTTGAGTTTAGAAAATGTGAAAAGCGTTTTTAGCGAAGAAAAAGAAACGCCTGTTACTAAAGAAAACGGCTCTTATTTGATCGCTTATGACCCACTAGACGGGAGCTCAGTGATGGAGGCGAATTTCTTAGTGGGCACGATTATAGGGGTTTATGAAAAGGATTATAAGGCGCAAAATTTAGCCGCAAGCCTTTATGTGGTTTTTGGGCATAAAATAGAACTGGTGGTGGCTTTAGAAGAAGTTTATCGTTACGCGTTTTACCAGAACAAGTTCCATTTTATAGAAACCATTGTTTTAGAAAATAAGGGTAAAATCATCGCTAGCGGAGGCAATCAAAAGGATTTTTCTTCGGGCTTAAAAAAGGCTTTGGAAGGGTTTTTTGCAGAAAATTACCGCTTACGATACTCGGGATCTATGGTGGCTGATGTCCATCATGTGCTGATTAAAAAAGGCGGAATATTTTCCTACCCGCAAAAGAAATTGCGAAAGCTTTTTGAAGTCTTTCCTTTAGCCTTGATGGTTGAAAAAGCTAGAGGGGAAGCGTTTTATTTTGATAAGGGGGTTAAAAAGCGCCTGTTAGATCAAAGCGTAGAAAGCTACCATGAAAAAAGCGAATGCTATTTAACCAGCCAGCATGAAGCTCACATTTTAGAAAAATATTTAAAGGGAGAATGATGCAAAATAGTGCTAAAAAAATAGAATATGAAGAGCGTTTTAATGACGCTCTTTTGAAATTGCAAGCATGCCAAGAAGAAAAACAAGTAGCGAGTTGCTTGAAATGTGAGAAGGTTTTGAAATGCGAGATTCGCAACAACTATGTGAATGCGGCTTATGAAAGCATGAGTTTAGGCGAAGCGGGCGGGTTTGATTTCAACTGATTATCAAATACGCATAAGCGTTATTTAATACTCTCTTATTTTTTTATTTCGTTGGTGTTGCTTTTTTATTTCTTTTATTTTTGAGTTGTTTGGGTTGTTGGGGGTTGGTGTTTAAAATTTGATAAGGATAGATCCATTGCAAAAGAACATGAATTGAAATATATTTATTTTGAATTACTAAATTTGCTAGATAAACAAGTGATTTATGATCTACGCTTGAATATGCGTTTGAGCGTTGAAAGCATGACTGCTATTCAAGGAGATGAGCGTCCTATTTATGCTGAGCTTGACATGGCTTTTAGCGATGGTAAAAATCTCTATATTGTAGAGTGTAAGAGTGGGGAATTAAAAAATAAAGGGGTTTTAGCCAATTTATCTGCTAACGCTCAAATTTTTGGTGGAGCCAATGCGAAATGTATTTTAATATCAATTGATGATAATTTGGGACCAAGCATTCAAGAAAAAATTAAAATTTTGAACATCAAGTTTATCTTTAAGGATTTTAAAAAAGATATTGAAAATTACATAAATGACTCTAAGCGTTAGCGGGTAGGGGGGTGTTTAGCCGGTTCGCTTCTTGCCTCACTTTAGGCCGCATTCGCATCAGATAAAATCATTTTGCCATATTGGGGGAATAAACTATGGAGAAGGTATTTGAATAGAACCATTCTAAAATAGCGATTAACCCATGCGCTATCCGTGATGGTGGGCAAAGAAACAAGGGTGGTGCTAATGTTTTGGCATTTTAAAGGGGAAAAATGTTTGAAAGGCTTGATAGTTTCTTGGAGTTTGTTTAAATCATTTTCTTTCAAACCGCAATACATAGATACCAATGATTTCACTACCTATAATATTTTTATCAAATTCTCAAATCTCTACTGATACAATTTTAAGTTTCCTTTAAATCTTTTAACTATTAGGATTAAGAGCGTTTAAATTTTGGGGTGTTAGGGGTTGTTAGAATAGCTATAGCGTTTAGAATTTAGTTAAACCACTCAAAAAGCTTTGTAGTCATAATACCTTATAGGGGTTATTAGTAATAATAAAATCCCAAAATAAAGATTATTTTGAAAAAGCCATTCAAACAACCCACCATAAATTAAAAATCATAAAACCATGCCCTCCCCCCTTTTTTAATTCAATGCACTTCGCTCCAAACTTTTCTTTTCCACGCATAAGCCAAGAACGACAACACCGCAAAGAAAATCATGATTTTTATCCCTAAGGTATTCCTTTCATGTTTTTTCCTATCGCCCGCTTTTTCCAAATAAGAGATGACTTGTTTTTGAGCTTTTTCACTCAACCCCACTCTAGGCATAGCCGTGCCAGGCAAAAGCTTTTGCGGATCGTTGATGAAAACATTCAAGCCATGTTCACCCTTAGCCCTAATCATCATGGACAAATCAGGCGCATGAGAGCCTAAATAATTGGCTAAATCTTTAGGATCGCTAAAGGCCTTATCTTTAGCATAATCCAAGCTATGGCACCTTTGACAGCTTTGAGCAAACACTTCCTCATCGCTCAAACTTTTAGGCAAAATAGAAGTGAGATACGCCACAATATCGCTCAAATCTTGATTGCTAAATTGAGAAAACGCCGGCATAGGATAGGGCCTTTCATCGTTGAATTTATGGCTCAATTTCGCCGTTTTCACAGGATCTTTGATGAAGTGGGCTAAGAAATTCGTGCTCAAAACCCCCGCCACATGGCTTAAATCCGGTGGCACGACCCCAAAAGAGTTGCTCGCGCTAAGGCTATCCATAGGGGCTGGAATGTTTTGGGATTTAATGCCATGGCAAGCGGTGCAATTTTCGGCTACAAGCTGTTTGCCCTTATTAGCGTCGCCATTTTTTAAATCAATCGGCCCTAAATCCTTGAAAGCAAAATCTGCCGGAGCGACTTTAGGGTGCATCACCGAATGCGCATAAGGCTCAACCCCATAATAAATCACTCCTACCACCACAATAAGGATGATTAGAATCTTAAATTCTTTCATCTAACACCCCCTTGTTTCTTGCTCTCAGCGATAGTGATAAGGGGCAACACCACAAAGAAAAGGGCTAGGAAAGTGATTGAACCCACTAAGCCAATGTATTTACCAATCCCAAGCGGAGGCAATTTACCATAGATCGTTAAAACAATCATATCAATGATTAAAAGCCAAAACCACACCATAAACGCTGGCCGTTTGTGCGCGGGAGCGACGACTGGGCTTCTGTCCAAAAAGGGCAGTAAGAAGAAGATCACTTGCGCCACGCCAAAGGCCATTAGCCCTAAATCAGCGCTAAAGAAAAAGCCCCTTAAGACTTCATAGCTCCATAAGAAATACCATTCAGGGTAAATGTGAGGCGGCGTTTTAAGGCTGTTAGCCCTTTCAAAGTTGATAGGATCCATCGCAAAATCATAGTGGTAACACACCAAGTAAAAGAAAAAGACCATGAACGCACAAACCACAAAAATATCTTTAGACAAGAATACCGGCCAAAAAGGAATGACTTTGGATTCTTTTTTCTTGCCTTCAATGAATTTCTTTTCTTCTAATTCAAAGTCAATTTCTTCGCCTTCTTGGTTATTGACATGCGGGATGCGTAAAGAATAAAAATGCACCCCAACAAGTAGAATGATCGCAATGGGCAGTAAAAACACATGGAGCATGAAAAAGCGCGTTAAAGTGGAATCGGCCACGACATAATTGCCCCTAATCCACTCCACCACATCAGCCCCAATGAAAGGAATGCCTCCAAATAAATTAGTGATAACCGCTGCGGCCCAATAGCTCATCTGCCCCCAAGGTAGCATATACCCGCTAAAGGCTTCCGCGCTAAAGACCACAAATAAAATCATCCCGCTAATCCAAATCATCTCACGGCCTTTTTTGTAAGAGCCATAATAGATGCCGACAAACATGTGGATATAAATAATAACAAAAATCATGCTCGCTGCCGTGGCATGCATGTGGCGCCAAAGCCAACCATAAGCCACTTCTTGCATGATGGTGAAATTCACGCTATCAAACGCCATTTTCGCATCAGGCTTGTAATACATGAGCAAGAAAATCCCTGAGACCACAAGCACGCCAAAAAGGGTCAATAAAATCACCCCCATGGCCCATAAGAAATTGATGTTTTTAGGGATCCAATATTCTGTCATTAGCACTTTAACAAGCTTGTTAGTGCCAAGACGCATGTCCAGCCATTCGCCTAAATTCTTCGCTTTTTTTATCTCTGCCATTGAATTCTCCTTACGCTTTAGCCATCATTTTCTTGTATTCAGCCCCGGCTTCACCAAAAGTGATTTTAGTGCCTTCAATTTTAAAAGGCGGGATATCAAAAGGGCGTGGAGGGGGGGTGCCGGCAATATTCACGCCATCAGCAGTGAAACGCCCCCCATGGCATGGGCATAAAAAGCCTTTTTCTTCATCTTGATAAGTGGGGATACACCCTAAATGCGTGCAAATTTGAATGGCTGTGGTAAAAACGCTCTCGCCAATTTCAAAATCGCGCTTTTCATTAAAGCCCTCTTTTTTAGAACGCTTGAGGATATAGACCGGTTTCCCACGCCATTCCACCGTGGAAAACTGCCCTTCTTGCATGTTCGCCACATCTATGGTTGTAAAACCGGCTGAAACAACGCTTGGAAGCGGATCCCAAGTCTTTTTCATCGCTACCAAACTCGCTATCGCCCCCATAGCTGTAACGCTAGCAAGGCTCATTCCTAAAAAATCACGCCTTTGAATATCTGCCATGATTAAAAAACTCCTTAATGATAATTACCTTTTAACGACTAAAGGCATAGCAAATCCCTATTTTACAACAAACTCTCTTAATAATCTTTTTAAAATAACAAATTGAGGCTAAAATCAAACGCTTTTAACGCCGCTTTAAAGAAATTTGAGCGCGCAAATGTTTCAAAAGGGTTTCTAAAATATCGTTATCGTCTTTGCTTGGGGCTTTTAAGCTTTCTTTATGTTCATCGTTATAAGTAAGGGTGATGTTTTGATTGAAATTAGAAAGTTTAATGATGCCAAGCTGGTTGGCTAAGATTTTAAGCGTAATGATTTGCAAAAATTGAGCGCTCAAATCGTCTATTTTACCAAACCTGTCTTCTATTTCTTCATGGATTTGCCCCACCTCATCTACATTTTCACACAAACTCAAACGGCGATACAAATCCAATCTCAAACTATCGCTTGCAATGAGTTCAGGGTTTAAAAAAGCGCTCACGCCAAGTTGGATTTCTACGCTTTTTTCAAGCCTTTTCTTCCCCCCACTCAATTCATAAATCGCGTCTTCAAGCATGCGTGTATAGAGCGCATAACCAATGTTTTTAATATGCCCGCTCTGATCTTGCCCGAGCAAATTCCCGCCCCCCCTGATTTCTAAATCATGATAGGCGATACTCTCCCCACTGCCTAAATACGAATTTTTTTCTAAAGCGAGCAAGCGTTTTAAAGCCTGTTCATTCAAACTTTTTTGATCTTCTATGAGGAAATAACAAAAGCCTTCTTTTTTGCCTCTCCCAACACGCCCTCTTAATTGGTGCAAATCAGCCAGCCCGAAATTTTGTGCATTATCTATAATAATCGTGTTAGCGTTAGGCAAATGGATTCCTGATTCCACAATAGAAGTACATAATAAAACCTGATAGTTCCCCTTAGCAAACTCTAGCATGATTTCTTCGCTCTCGTTAGCGTTAATCTGGGAATGCAAAATAGCGATTTTGAGTTTAGGGATTAACTCTTCTAGCTTGGTTTTGACTTTTGAAATGCTAGCGATGTGGTTATGGATGTAAAAAATTTGCCCGTTACGGCGTAATTCTCTATGAATGATCTCTTTTAAGAGTTCATCATTCTTTTCTTTCAAAAAAGTGCGGCTGGGCTTTCTGTCTGTGGGCGGGGTTTTTAAAGAGCTAATGCCTTTAATTTGAGAGAGCGCCATGTTTAGAGTGCGCGGGATAGGCGTGGCGGACATGCTTAAAAAATGCACGCTTTTGCTCAATTCTTTTAAAGCTTCTTTTTGTTTCACGCCAAATTTATGCTCTTCATCCACCACCACTAAGCCCAAGTTTTTAAATTTCGCGCCTAAAATCGCATGCGTGCCTATTAGCGCATCAACTTGCCCTAATTCCACCGCCTTTAAAAGCTTGTTTTTTTCGCTCGCATACCGATCCAAACGAGCCACTTTAACGCCAAAATTTTCAAAACGCGCCCTTAAAGTCTCAAAATGCTGGTGCGCTAATAAAGTAGTAGGCACGACTAGAGCGCTTTGAAAGCCGTTCAAAAACGCGCAAAAAATCGCATGCATCGCCACTTCTGTTTTCCCAAAACCCACATCCCCACTCAACAATCTGTCCATCACTCTCTTAGAGCTTAAATCCTTTGAAATTTCAGCGATGGCTTTTTCTTGATCGCTTGTGTATTCAAACCCCGCATGCGATTTAAAGACTTCCAACTCCGCTAAATGCACATCCATCTTTTTACCCAAGATCAAATTGCGTTCAGCCGCTAATTCAATGATCTTGCTTGCAATCTCTAAAAGCTTAGTCCTGACTTTAGCTTTTAATTTGAGAAAGCTCCCTTTCCCTAGCCGGTCTTTAACCGGTACGCTATCGCTTTGCGCCACATAGCGAGCGATGAGATGCAAGTTTTCTACCGGTAACAGCAGTTTGTCTTCGCCCAAATAAGCGATTTCTAAAAAATCCCTCTTGCTCCCTAAAACGCTGTGCTGGACTAATTGAGAAAACACGCCCACCCCATAATCATCATGCACCACCCATTCGCCCGCATTCAATTCATTCAAAGCGAGCTTGGATTTTTGGCGTTTTTTCTTCCTTTCAAAAGAATTGAGCGAGATAAAAATCCCATCAGGGGTTTTAAAATTTAACACAAAGGGGGCGATGACGCATTCCATGCTACTTTTTTCAAGCGCGCTTACCGCGTTGTCTAAAATCGTTTTATTGGGGGCTAGGAGCGTGATTTTATGATTTGAATGCAAAGCGATAAAGCCTTCTAGGGCATGCGCATGGATTTCTAAATCTTCATAGCCTTGCGCATTTTCTAAAACTTTTAAAAATTTGAAACGCTCGCAATCCAATTCGTTTAAACTCGCTAATTCTTGAATTTCTTCTAAAGCTCTAGGACTTATGGTGCTTTTATAAACGCTTAGCAAGTCTTGCGCTTTTTCTCCTAAAAACCACAAACCAAAACTGGTTAAATCTTTAGAAAAGCTATTTAAGGGGCTTTGTTCCACTTTTGTTTTCAGATCCTTATAAGATGGTTCGTCCAAACTAAAAAGCGTGGGAGGGATTTCAATTTCTAACAAATCTTCTTTGAGGCTCATTTGAGTGGTGGGATCCAATTCCTTAATGCTCTCACACTCCGTGTCAAAAAAACTCAAGCGATACGCTTTAGAATTGGGTACATAAATATCCACAATATCCCCCCTAAAGCTCGCTTCGCCCTCCACTTCCACTAAGTCTAAAATTTCATAGCCATAATAAAAGAGTTTGTCTTTTAAATCCTTAAGGTTATATTTTTCTAAAAGAGTGATTTTAAAGCTTTCTAAAAGTTCTTTTTTAGGCAAATGGTGCAATAACGCGCTAATAGGGGCAATAATGATAACTTCTTGCTTGTTTTCTAAGGCTTGATAAAACTCCCTTAAACCCCCTAAAAGCTGTAAAAATTCTTCAAAAAACGAACGCAAATCGTCGTTTTTTTTAGCCCTAAACTCCGGGAAAAGAATGGCTTTAATATTTGGCTTAAAATAGCTTATGACTTCTTTAGCGAGCTCGGACTCTTTAAAATCCTTACAAGCGAGTATTTGATAATCAAAGCCTTTGTTTAAGGCTCCATAAAGGCTAGATTGGATCATTCCCTATTTATTTTCAATTTTCTTTTCTTGCTCATTGATCAACAACGCCCCCCCTTGAAGGTTTTTAGGGCGCGTTTCCCCAATCAAAATCCCCTTTCTTTCCACCACAAGCTCTTGGCTAGAGATTTTACCATCAAGGCGTCCTAAAGGCATGATTTCTACCACTTCCGCTTCCACCGTGCCAGTGAACTTGCCATTGACCACTAATTTATTAGCGAAAATCTCACCCACTACCGAGCCGGTTTGCCCGATTACCACCGTGCTTTTAGAATGCACCACCCCTTCTAAT
This sequence comes from Helicobacter pylori, assembly GCF_009689985.1. Lineage (NCBI taxonomy): Bacteria > Pseudomonadati > Campylobacterota > Epsilonproteobacteria > Campylobacterales > Helicobacteraceae > Helicobacter > Helicobacter pylori. Next base: position 132,933 of record NZ_QBAW01000001.1, read on the forward strand.
TCGCCATCTATGTGCAAATGGCAATCCAAATGAAGCTCCCCCTTTATTTTTGTGCCTTGAGCGATGATAGTCGCTGGTCCTGTTTTTGCATTAGCTGATTTATTATTGTTATCAAAGATTGCCATCTGATGCTCCTTTCTTTATTGAAAACTTCTTCAAAATCTTTCATGTTCCATTTGGTGAAACTCATGGGGTTTATGGGCTGATTTAAAAACCGCACTTCATAATGCAAATGCGGCCCTGTGCTCATCCCTGTACTGCCACTATACCCAATCAACTGCCCTTTTTTGACAAATTCGCCCGTTTTTACGATGATTTTATTCAAATGGGCGTAGTAGGTTTTAAAACCAAAAGGGTGGAAAACTTTAATCAAATTCCCATACCCCCCATTCCACCCCTTGCTCGCTAACCCCACTACCCCGCTCGCGCTCGCATACACAGGGGTGTTAATAGCGGTGCTTAAATCAAGCCCGGTATGGTTGTGCAACACATGCAAAATAGGGTGGATTCTTTTATTAAAGGCGGCTGAAACGCGCCGATAGGATTCTAGCGGGTAGTCATTGGGGATAAGGCGCATGATAAAGCTTTTTTGAAGCCCGGTAATCCCAGCGACATCCAAGCGGCTGGAAAAATTACCCTCTTCTTTTTCTTCTTCAGGCCTATTCACTCCCACCACTTCTTCTAAATCGTTGATGCGTTCCCCTGAAAGTTGCAAATCGTCTAAAAATTCATCCATTTGCAAGGAAAGCTTTTCATTAGTCTCTCTTTTTTTCTCAAATTCTTTAGTGATTAAAGCATGCTGCTTTTCAATGTTTTTAATTTCTTTATTTAAAACCAGTAACGAAATGCCTAAAAACAATAAAGATCCCACAACGCTCAAAAGCGCATACAAGCCAATTTGACGAAATAGTATATGAACATTAATATAACGGCTCCCTTTAGAGTCCGTAACCATCACAATCAAACGCCTGTCTAAAAACACTAAAATCCTTACTGGCTTATTAGCGCGTCTTTATCCACATGCTCTTGGAGCTGGACAATGTCTTCTAAAACCCAAAACAAATTCTTCCATTCAATAAATTTATTTTCTTCTAAAGCGCTTTGAAAATGATCTAAATCCCATGCTAGAAATTTTTGCGCGTCTAAAATTTTACCCAAAAAGCGCACTTCATAATGCAATTTTTCGCCGCCGCTATTACCGCTCTTCCCGCTATACCCAATCAACTGCCCTTTTTGGATAAAGCTTTTAGGCTGCACATTGACATGATCTAAATGCGTGTAAATGGAGCTAAAACCAAACGCATGTTCAATGCGTACCAAGTTCCCATACCCCACATTAGAATTGGTCTTCACAAAATCCACAATCCCATCAGCGCTCGCATAAACAGGCGTGTTTAATGGCGCGATAAAATCAATCCCGGATTCAACGCCCTTAATTTTTTTAATGGGGTGGTTCCTTTCTTTGGTGGGTTTGATCGCGCTATAAGTTTTTAGGGGCATGCCATTAGGAATGAGCATGAGCGCTAAATGTTTTTGAGCCAGATTCAAATTTTCTAAATCCACTTCATCATAAAGATGCACGCCCCCATTAGCCCCTCTTTTGACTTCAATCAAGGATTCTATCGTGCGAATCTTTTGCCCCACAACAAAGAGCTCTTCTCGCTTGTCTTTAATCTCTTTTGTCAAAGTGTAATTTTTTTGATACAAATCCCTAAAATCCCTTAAAACCGCATTCCTCTCGCTTGTCATCGTATCCATTTTAGCGATTAAAAATTTTAAAAACCCTACGCCAAGCCCCACGATCAACAAAAAAATGATAACAGAAATGATGAGGTTGCGTTTTAAATTTTTAGAAAATTTGAGCTGTTTAGAGCCTGATTCATCAATGATGGTGATCACAAGCTGGTTTTGTGGCATCAATCCCTCTTCTTTGGATAGCGTTCATAAAAAGCGTTGGCTACCAGAAATGAGCCATACACCAAATAATTTTCATTTTCTTTCAGTTCTTCAAACAAAGCGTGTTCTAACCCTAAAGTTTCTAAAATCCCTTTAAGTTTTTCTAATTGGATAATTCTTTCATTATGCAATTCTAAAATCAAAACCTTTTTAACCACAGGCTTTAAAATTTCTAGCACCAAAAAAGCGTCTTTATCTTGGTAGCAATTATAAATCAAAACGATTGGAGCGTTAAAAACGCGCTTGATTTCTTCTTTTAAGGCTTTGGCGCTATGGGGGTTATGCCCCACATCTATTAAGATATTAGGACTTAAAAGCTCGCAACGGCCGATCAAATTCAGGGGTTTTAGGTTTTTTAAAACTTCTTGTTTATTGCATGGCACTAGCGTTTCAAACGCTTTTAGAGTCACTTCTAAATTCATCGCTAAAAAATGGGCTAAATGGTAGCGTTCAATATAATCCTTGACTCCTTTTGAAATCTCATTTTGAACCACAATCAATTGCGCGTGTTTTTCTTTGGCGATTTTTTGAGCCACATTTAAAACCAGTTCTTGTTGGGGAGCGATGATATTAAGAGAACCCATCGCTTTTAATTTAGTAGTCGCAATGCTTTCTAAACTATCCCCTAAAAATTCCTTATGATCGTAATCAATGGGGGTGAAAACGCTTAGGGTTTTTTCTAAAGCGTTCGTGCTGTCAAACTCCCCCCCAAGCCCCGCTTCTAAAACCAAATAATCGCAATCTTTAGCGAGCATGACGGCTAGTAAGGTAGCGTATTCAAAATACGAGCAAGCGCTGCTGAAAGCGTGTGGTTGCAATTGCTGGTGGGCGTTTTCTAAAACGCTTTCTTCAACAATAGAACCATTCAAAAAAAAGCGCTCCCTAAATTCAAAAACATGAGGGGAGGTGAAATGCAACACCTTAAAATTTTGATCGGCTAATAAAAGGGTTAAAAACCGCCCTGTGCTGCCCTTACCATTAGTCCCTACAATGTGAATGACCTTCGCTTGAATCTCAAAAAAAGCGTTTTTAAAATCCTTATAAATTTGAATGAAACGGCTAGGGTCAAACTTGTGGTATTCTTTAGGCTTTGTTTCTAAAAACGCCTTTAATCCATTCAAAGGGCTATTTTTCATTATTGAATTTCCCCTCATAAGCGATTTGAGCCACAAATTTAGTCAAAGTTTGTTCCACAGCCTGATTGATAGCGTAATAGCGGTTCTGGTAGGTATTAAGGGGGTCTTGCAAATTCACAGCGTAATTATAATACCCGCTATCTTGAAAAGTCTTTCTAACGCCTCTCTTATTATCGTAGGTATAATTCACAGACACGGTTGCGCGATAGAAAGTCGTAAAGCCTTCTTTATTTTGCGTGATACTCGTATCGGTTACATTCGTGATTTCTATAATAATGATAGAATCCGCATCCTTTTCACTCGCTAAGCGGCTTTGGAAGCGTTGCACGACTAAACGATTCATCAAATCCTTAAACTCTACAGAGTTTTCAGGGTTAGGCAAATTCACAATGAGTTTCACGTATATGCTATCGCCTAAAGCGTTTTGAGCGTAAGCGGCGATGGGCTTATACCCACAGCCCTTGAACAAAAGCAGCAAAATAAAAAAAATAAAGCTCTCATGCGATAACAAAATTAACAAGCTTATTAGGCACATAAATTTCTTTTTTAACGCTCGCATTTTTTAAATATTTCTCTAATTCTTTTTTAGCCAAAATAATAATTTCTTCTTTATCAGCATTAATATTGACTTTCAATTCCGCACGCCTTTTGCCATTAATGGTAAGCCCTAAAGTCATAAAGTCTTCCACTAAAGCGCTTTCATCGATCGCTATAGGCTTAAAATTCGCTCTTTTAAAAAGCCTTTCACTCAACTCCCATGCCGTGTGCGGGATAATAGGCTCTAAAATTTGCAACAATACAAAATAACCCTCGCATAAAATCCGCTCATTATTTTGCGCACTCAAAGCGTTTAAAGCCTCCATGCAACTTGCGATCAAAGTGTTAAACGAGTAAGCGCTTTCAGCCTTATTGAAAATTTCATGCGATTTTTTTAACGCTTCATAGACTTTTTTACGAGCTAATTTTTCCGCTTCATTCAGGCTGACTTCTTTAAATTCAGGCTTAGAAGTGGTAGGGGTAATGGCGTTCGCTTTATCGTATAAGCGCTTGATAAACCGGTGTGCGCCCTCTAAAGCGCTGTCATTCCATTCCAATTCTTTAGCCGGTGGGGCAGCAAAAAGGATAAAAAGCCTTGCAGCATCAGCCCCGTATTTTTTAAGTATCTCTTTAGGGCTAACGACATTGCCTTTAGATTTGCTCATCTTAGCGCCATCTTTTAAGACCATGCCTTGAGTGATAAGCTGTTTGAAAGGCTCATTTAAATTAAGATAGCCCAAATCCCTTAAAGCCTTAGTGAAAAAGCGCGCGTATAACAAGTGCAAAATCGCATGTTCAATGCCGCCAATATAAGTGTCCACCGGCATGAAATACTTCAAGTAATTTTGATCAAACGCTTGATTTTCACGCTGGTTTTTGGGTGTGGTGTAGCGCAAGAAATACCAACTAGACTGAATGAAAGTGTCCATGGTGTCTGTTTCTCTTAAAGCGTCTTTGTAGCATTTGGGGCATTGAGCGAATTTCCAACTCGCATGCTTTTCTAACGGATTGCCCTCCCCATCAATCACAATATCTTCAGGTAAAGTTACCGGCAGTTGGGTTTCAGGCACAATCCCGCAATGTTTGCAATGAATCATAGGAATGGGCGCTCCCCAATACCTTTGACGGCTCACCCCCCAATCTTGCAAGCGGTAGTTGATCGCCCTTTTACCGAGGTTTTCTTTTTCAAAATAAGCGATGATTTGCTCTCTGGCCACTGAGCTAGAAAGATCGCTCCACTCCCCGCTATTTTTTAAAACCTCTTCTTTAGTGTGGGGCAAACTTTGAGAACTTTGAGTGATCACTTTAATAGGGATATGATAAAGATTGGCGAATTCAAAATCCCTTTCATCGCAGGCTGGCACGCCCATTAACGCCCCAGAACCATAATTAGCTAGAGCGAAATTAGCCACCCAAACAGGGATTTTTTGCTTCGTTAAAGGGTGGATAGCATAAATGCCTAAAAACGCCCCTTTTTTCTCTAAGGCTCTTTCTCTTTGAGTCGTGTTTAAAATCGCTTTAATCATCTTTGAATCTTCTTGGCTCACTTGTTTAATGGCATGCTCTACTAAAGGGTGTTCTGGGGCGATGGCGATGTAAGTTACACCATAAATAGTATCCGCTCTTGTGGTAAAAACTTCAATTTCTTGAATGTTATTGCAAACTTTCAAGCACTCATCAGCGATTTTAAAACCAAACTGCAACCCGCTAGATTTCCCTATCCAGTTTTTTTGCATGGTTAGGACTTGAGAAGGCCAATGATTTTCTAAAGTTTCTAAGTCTTTTAGCAATTCTTCAGCGTAGTTTGTGATCTTCAAATAATATTGATAGAGCTCTTTTTGAACAACTTCTGTATCGCAACGCCAACACCTCCCATCAATGACTTGCTCATTAGCTAAAACGGTTTTATCGTTAGGGCACCAATTGAGCATGGCTTTCTTGCGATAAATCAGCCCCTTTTCCCACAAGTCAATGAAAAATTGCTGTTCAAATTTCGTGTAATCCGGATCTGAAGTGGCAAATTCCCTGTTTTTAGAAAAAGAAAACCCTAAAGCTTCAAACTCTTTTTGCATGGCTTCAATGTTTTCATAAGTCCAGGTTTTAGGGTGGATACCATGCTTAATGGCCGCATTTTCTGCAGGCATCCCAAAAGAATCAAACCCCATAGGGTGCAACACATTGTAATGGTGCAAACGATAATAACGCGCCAACGCATCGCCAATGGTGTAATTGCGCACATGCCCCATGTGGATTTCCCCACTAGGATAAGGCAGCATGCTTAAAATGTATTTTTTAGGGAGGTTAAAATCGTCTTTAGGCTCAAAACTCTTATTTTTCCACCAAAATTCTTGCCATTTTTTTTCTATATTGATAAAATCCATCAATTACCCCTTAATCCGTTTCGCTCGTTACAACGCTTTCAATCAACAAAAAGATGAGGCTGAAAGCGTTACTAATCAACGCCCCAATCATGAGCATGTAAGCTGTAACCAGATTGTTTAAAATCTGTAAAAACACAAATGCCGGTATGAGGTGCAACACGGTAGCTAAAGAGCTGGCCAACAGCTCTGAAGCGAAACGCTTACACACCCCAATTTTGAGCGTAACAGAAATAAGATTTAAAGCTAACGCTACAAACAACACCACCGTGTTAGGCTCATACAAAAACCCTGCAATGGTGGTTAAAGAAATAAGGCTGAACAGCACATGAACGACCCGACCCCAATCCATAGAAACTCCTTAAACCCGACCGCTTTCATACAGACGGCGCATTTTTTCTTTCTCTTGAGCTTTTTTGATTTTTCTAGCCTCATTCTCATAATATTTATGCATATCAAAGCCCAACAATAACGCTACTTTAGGGGCGATGAAAATAGAACTATAAGTCCCTACAATCGTGCCTATTAACATGGGCAATGAAAAGCCAATAATGATCTTACTCCCAAACACGCACAAAATCAACACCACAAAAAACACGGTTAAAGAAGTTAGAAGCGTGCGCGTGAGCGTGCTGGAAATGGCTTCATCAATGGCTTGAATGGCATTTTTGGTTTTTTGAGAAAGCATTTCTTCTCTGATCCTGTCAAAAATAATGATCGTATCATTAATGGAATACCCGATCAAAGTGAGCAAGGCCGCAATCACTTCTAAATTCATATCAATCTTAAAAACAATCACCGAGCTTGCCACTAAAATCACATCATGCATAAGCGCAATAACGCTCGCTAAAGCGAAACGCCATTCATAGCGGAAACTCACATAGACCATGATCGCCATCAAAGCTAAAATCAGCGACAAAATGCCCTTTTCTTTCAATTCGCTCCCCACTCTAGGACCCACGGTGTCAAATTTACGGATTTCAAAATCGCCGCTGGGTTTTAGAATGTTAGCCACGATAGCGTTCAAATCTTCATTTTCAGCCGTTTCTACAAAAGGGAATTTGATTAGAATTTCTTCTTTAGAGCCAAATTCGCTCACTTGCACGCCTTTAAAGCGAGCTTCTTTTTCAAACAGATCGCGCACTTCTTTAATGGGGGCGTTTTGAGTGTAACGCACCTGCACCAAACTCCCCCCTGCAAAATCAATCCCTAAAGAAAACCCTTTGAAAAACAAAAGCCCTAACGCTAGAAGCACCAAGATCGCTGAAACGATCACCCCATAATTGGAATAATGCATGAAGCTTAAGATTCTAGTTTGCTTGAATAATTCCATAAAACCTCCTAAGCTCTTTTATTCACGCCAAACCAAAAGTAAAGGCTTTTTGTTTGGGTGAGTTTAGGTAAAAGGGCTTGATAAATCCCTTGCGTGCCTATAATAGCGGTGATAATAGAGGCTAAAATCCCAATACCTGTGGTGAGAGCAAAGCCTTTAATCGCTCCTGTGCCATAAGCGTATAATAACACCGAAGCGATCAAGGAAGTGATATTGGAATCAAAAATCGCCCGACTCGCATTGATATAGCCTAAATGGATCGCTTTAGCGATGCCCTCATTCTCTCTTAAGACTTCTCTAATGCGTTCGTTGATAATGATATTAGCATCCACGGCAATCCCCACGGTTAAAACAATCCCTGCCATTCCCGGTAAAGTCAGCGTCGCTCCAAAAATTGCCATGACCGCCACGATCAAAAAAAGATTGACCACTAACGCCATGCAAGCGATCACTCCCGCCATAGAATAATAAAGCACCATAAAGCCCATAACCAAAATAAAGCCCCCAATGAGAGCGATAATGGAAGTTTTAATGCTGTCTTTCCCTAAACTCGGGCCTATAATCCTTTTTTCTAAAACCTGAATGGGTGCGCTCATCGCCCCACTCCTTAAAGCGATCGCTAAATCGCTCGCTTGAGCCACGCTAAAATTCCCGCTAATTTGCCCGCTCCCTCCGCCAATACGCTCCCTGATCACCGGGGCTGAATAAACCTTATTGTCTAAAACAATCGCCATGCGTTTGCCCACATTCGCGCCTGAGAAATCCCCAAAAATCTTAGCCCCTTGCGCATCCAGCGTGAAGCTCACCACCGGCTGGTTGTTTTGATCATACACCACTTTCGCATCTGTAAGCATTTCGCCATCTAAAATGGGGATCGCTTTGAGTAAGATTTTACCCCCCATTTCCACATCAGACAATAACACGCTGCCTAATTTTTGAGCCTCTAAATCCGTCATTTTCATCGCATCTTTATTGTGCTCTTCATCCACTGCCATCATCTGCAAATGAGCGGATTTAGAAATCAAGTCTTTAGCGCGCCGCTCTTCTTCTAAAGTCTTAATGCCGGGCAATTGCACTGAAATTTCTTCTTTACCTTGCTGGATGACTACAGGCTCAGCCAAACCAAATTGATCCAAGCGGTTACGAATGATCCCTATCACTTGCAAAATCGTGTTTTTACGCAATTCTTCTTGCTCTAAAGGGGTGAGCTTCACGCTATAAAACTCCGCTTCTTTTTTGATTTCAAACTGGCTATGGCCTTGCAATTCCAATAAAAGTGCGTCTAATTTTTTCGCTTCATCTTCATCTAAAAGCTCAAAACTGATCCCTTCTAAATTGGATTTAATGTCTTTAAGCAAGATATTTTGCTTTTTAGCGTTGTATTCTAAAGCGGACGCTAGGCTTAAATACTTGTTTTTTAAAGCCTCATCGGTTTGCACCCCTAAAAGCATGTTTAACCCCCCCCTTAAATCCAACCCTAAAGTGATTTTAGGGCCTTTAGTTTCTAGTAAAGAAGGCACAGAAAACCCTACCCCTAAAAGAAGTGCAAAGATAAAAACGATTAAACGAGGGTTAAAAAGTTTCATTTAGTTGTTATTTGGCGTTGTTTCAAAGTCTTAGCACCGGATAATCTTGCCGAAATTTCTTCTCTGCCTTGCTGAATGACTATAGGCTCTGCCAAACCAAATTGATCCAATTCGTCTAATTTGAACGCTATATAGTTTTTAGAAAGTTTAGCGGTGGTGTCATCGTTGAGTTTTACGCTAAAAAAATTCGCTTCCGCTTTAAGTACCTCAACGATCAACCCGCCTTGAGTGACAACTTTATCGCCCTTAGTCAAGCCCTCTATCATTTCTTTGTGCTTTTTTTGTTGCTGGCGTTGCGGGCGAACAATCAAAAAATAAAAAATAAGAAACAACACCAGAAGGGGTAAAAGCGTCGTTAGAATGTCTTTAATTTGTCCCATTTAATTCCCTTAAAAGATGTTTTAATCTCAAATTATAGCATTTTTAACTATTTCTTTAAAGCCGCTCTTTGGTTTAATAAAAATAAATACAAAGCCCCTATGATCCCAGAAATCAAAGATCCTAGTAAAATCGCAATTTTTGCCACTTCCATAGCGTCCTTATGCTCGCTCGTGAAAGCCAAATTAGAAATAAACATAGACATAGTAAAGCCAATCCCTGCTAAAAGCCCAGCCCCTAAAATATGCCACCAGCTGATGCCTTTAGGGCGCGCGGTGATTTTAAGCTTTTCGCTTATAAAAGTGATTAAGAAAATCCCTAAAGGCTTGCCCAAACAAAGCCCTAAAATAACCCCTAAAAGCACCTTATCCACTTCTAAATTGATGCTAGAATCAACGCTCACCCCTGCGTTTGCAAACGCAAACAAGGGCATGATGAAATACCCGCTAATGGGGGCTAAAAAATGCTCCAATCTTTCTAAGGGGCTTTGTAAAGCGCTCGCTTTTTCTTCAATGGAATGCAAGATCTCTTGCTGTTCTTTGGTTAAAAGCGCTCCTGAACTCGTTTCTGCGTATCGCTTACCCAGTTCTAAAAGCTCTACATTTTTAGAATCTTTAGGGATCTTCACCGGTATCATAAAAGCTAAAATCACTGCAGCAATCGTCGCATGGATACCGCTCTCATGCACGCAAAACCAAAGCAACACCCCTAAAAGCAAGTAAGGGATAAGCGAGCGCATATTCAGGCGGTTTAATACAGCTAAAACAAGAACCACCCCCAAAGCCCCTAAAAGCCATGCGAATTTTAAATTCGTGGTATAAAAAAGCGCGATCACCACAATAGCCCCCAAGTCATCAGCCACCGCTAGAGTGATTAAAAAAACCTTTAAAGCGGTTGGCACCCTCTTGCCTAAAAGCATGATCACGCCCAAAGCGAACGCAATATCTGTCGCCATAGGGATCCCAAAACCATGCTGGGAAGGCGTGTCAGCGTTAAGAAAAAAATAAATCAATCCTGGGGCTATCATGCCCCCTATGGCCGCAATCACAGGAAAAGAAGCTTTTTTGAAACTGGATAGCTCCCCAAACAACAATTCTCGCTTGATCTCTAATCCTATCATCAAAAAGAATAACGCCATTAAAACATCATCAATCCAGTGATGCAAACTAAAGCCGATGAAAAAATCCCCTATTTGAAACCCAAAAGGGGTGTGCCATAGCGCAAAATAACTTTCTTTTAAAAACGAATTAGCCACCACCATCGCTAAAACAGCGTTTAAAAAGAGGAAAATCCCTCCAAAAGACTCGCTTTTAATAAAGTTTTTAAGCGTTAAGCTGATCGCGTTTTCTGTTTTTTTGAGTTTCATAGACAACCTTAAAATTTTTAATTTCAAACCCATAATTTTTCAAGCAGTCTTTTATGAGCGTAAATAATGCCCGCTTGTATCTTAAAATGGGGGGCTTGAGTTTGCAAAAACGCAGCGTAATGAGAAACTTGTGTCTTATGGCTTTGCTGGTAATTTTGAGAGCTTTTATAATCTAAAACATACAAATTTTGCCCCTTATCCCACAATAAAACATCAATCCTAGACACAACCCCTTGGAATAAAAAAGCCACTTCACCCCTTAAGGCCAAATTTTTAAAAAGAGCTTGTATCTTGGCATCGTTTTCAAAAAGCTCCAAACTTTCTTCTAACGCTTGATAATCCAAACCATAAAAACCATGATGGTAGTTTAAATATTCTAAAACGCTTTTTTTAGGAATGCGATAAGCGTATTGGTATTCTAATCCCTTGTGCAAGGCGATACCAAAATTGATCGCTTCTTGGTCGTTATTCTTTTCATAATCGCTAGGCTCTTCTTCTATCTCTTGGACTTGCTCGCCATAGGCATGGGGTTTGATCACAACGCTCGCGCTTGAAGGCTCTTTTTGAGAAGAAATAACCGGCGCGATTTCTCCTTCTTCTAAAGGCGCAAGATCCAATTTTTCGCGCATTCCTTTGTTTTTGCTTTCTTTTTTGTCTTTTTTTTGGTTTTTGTCTTTAGCCACGACAATCAGCCCTAACTCAGCCCTAGTGAATGCGACATAATACACATTGGTTTCTTCATGATCTTTAGCCGCTTCTTCTTTATCTAAAGCCCTAGCGTAATCTTTATCCACCACCTCACGATTTTTCATTCTGTAATAAAGGCGAATAAGCTCTGTGCCGCTATATTCTTCAAGGAATTGATTGGAGTTATTCGTTTTAGGCTTGCCCAAGCGTTCGCACACGATCACATAAGGGAATTGCATGCCTTTAGATTTATGGATAGTCATAATCTGTGCGCCTTCTGCTTTGAAAGAAGCGATCTCTTTAGCCTCTAATTTTTCTAAAAATTCATTCGCATCTTCGCATCCAACCGCTAACTCCAAGCAGATTTGCGCGCACTCTCCATAAAGCTCAAACAATTCCATCACCTTCCACACAAAGCCTGCCACGCTCTCTTTTTTGGGGTTAAAACCAGCTAAAGCGATGGCATCATCATGCAAGTATCCAGCGAGTTTTAAAACGCTGTGCTTATAAAAGGGCTTGTAAGGTTCTTCAGCTAGAGCGTATTCTAAAGCGTTCTTAATGATTTTAGATTCCACAAATTGAGACAATTTAGCACTAGATTCCGTGCTTGGGTTAATCGCGCTCAAATTCTTTTGCAAATAATTTTTGATTTCTAAAGCGTCGTCATTAGTGGCGCATAAAAGGGTAATGTCTTTAGGATCAATGCGATGCTCTAAAAGGTTTTTAGCTTCTTGTAAGATTTGTTTTAATAACAATTCTCTTTCATCAGCCACTAAAGAGACTTTAACATAGCCGTCTCTAGCATGATTATTACTAGAAGCTTTAGGGTATTTTTGCTCCAAATAAGCGGTGGGGGAATTTTGATAAGCCTTTTTAAAAATGGTATTCACATAATTAATGATCAAAGGCGAACTGCGGTGGTTGAATTCCAAATTATCGTGGTAAAAATCCTTAGAAACGCTTTCAAACAAGGAGCTAAAACTCCCCCTAAAACCATAAATACTCTGCTTGACATCACCCACAAAAAACACGCTCCTGTGCCATTTAGCTTGCCCTATCCCGGCCTTAATCTCATCAATAAAAGGGGCTAAAATCTTATAATCGTTCAAGCTCGTGTCTTGAAATTCATCAATCAAAATGTGCGCGATTTTGCTGTCCAATCTGAAATAAAAAAACTCCGCTGGCATCTCTTCATAACCATTCAATAAGGCATGGACTTTATCTTTAATTGCATCAAAATCCAGGGCTTGGATTTTAGAAGTGGCTTTATCATAAAGCTGGATGAATTTAGGGAATTTTTTAAACAATGCGCTTTCTCTGGCTTCATAATAGCGTTTTAGATCGTTTTCAATCTCTTCGCATTCGCTCTCTAAAGTGGGGATTTCATCTTTGAATTTTTTGAAATAGCGGTATTCGCTCTTTTTTTCAAGCCAGGTTAAAGAGCTGTTTAAAAACCCCCTAAAATCATCGCATTTAATGGCTTTTTTAGCCTCATTTGACGCTGTTTCTATGTTTTGAATTTGTTGGTTTAAGCTTCTTAGTTTTTCTAAAAAACCCTCTTCATTAAATACAGGATCTTTCTTATTGGGATCAAATAAATAAAGCTTGTTTTTTAAAAAACGCAACCGCTCTAAAACAGAATCGCTTGTGTAACTATCATGACTTAAGCATTGAGCGATAAAAACGCTCAATTCCTCAAGCTGTTTACTATTTAAAGCACTCAAAAAACTCGCATTAAGCTGTTGTTGGTGCGCTTTTGTGTCTTCATTGACTTCAAAATTCGCGCTCAACCCCACAAACCAGCAAAATTTCCTTAAAATGCTTTGGAAAAACGCATCAATGGTGCTGATTCTGATTTCGGCGTTTAAAAAGCGTTGGTAGATTTCTTGAGCGCTATTTTGCACAAAACTAGGGTTTAAGCGGTATTTTTCTTCTAATTCTTTTAGGATATTTTGGGATTTTTCTTTTTCTTTTTCATCTTCAAGGTTTTCTTTTTGCAAGATTTTTAAATAGTCTAAAATGCGCTCTTTCATTTCGGCGGTGGCTTTTTTAGTGAAAGTGAGCGTTAAAATCTCGCTAGGATTAGCCCCCTTAAACAATAGGGCTAAAAACCGCACGCTCAAAGCGAAAGTCTTCCCACTTCCTGCTGAAGCCTTTAAAGCCATGCATTGTCTTTTTGTATCCATTAGATCTATCCTAAAATTCTATTTTGCCTTTATTATAACCTAAAAGCCTTTTTTACTTAAGCTAAAAAACCCTAATCTTTTGCTATAATCATGGGGTTTTGTCGTTTTTCTATCATTTTATAGGAATCAAAGGCAAAGACAGCGTCAAATTCACACATGCTAATCCTTGTATTTAGGTGTTCTTAAGAAATTTAAGAATCAAATGAGCATGGAGGAAGAGAACCAAAATAACTTTAAGGAGAATATTCTCATGGTAACCATGAAAGATTTATTAGAATGCGGTGTGCATTTTGGACACCAAACAAGGCGTTGGAACCCTAAAACCAAGAAATTCATTTTTGGCGTTAGGAAAAATATCCATATTATTGATTTGCAAAAAACTTTGCGCTATTTTAGATACACTTATAACATCGTGCGCGATGCGAGTGCTCAAGGCAAAAGCATCATGTTTGTAGGCACTAAAAAACAAGCCAATGAAACTTTGAAAGAATTTGCTGAAAGCATTCAAGTCCCTTATGTCAATTACCGCTGGCTTGGTGGCATGCTGACTAATTTTAGCACCATCAGAAAATCAGTGAGGAAATTAGAAATCATTGAAGAAATGGAAAATAGCGGTCAAATTGATTTATTGACTAAAAAAGAAAAGCTCATGATCTTAAGGAAAAAAGAAAAGCTGGATAAGTATCTTGGCGGGGTGCGCCACATGAAAAAAATCCCTGATATGATTTTTGTGATTGATGTGGCTAAAGAAAAAATCGCTGTCGCTGAAGCCAGAAAACTCCATATCCCTATCGTGGCTCCCTTAGACACTAACTGCGATCCTGATTTAGTGGATTACCCCATTCCTGGAAATGACGATGCGATCCGCTCTATCAGGCTATTTTGTAAAGAAATGAGCGAAGCGATTTTAGAGGGGCGAGAACTCATGCAAGAAGAAATCGTCCATGCAGATGAAAATAGCGAAGAAATAGAGTATGTGAGCAATGAAGAAAAAGAAGAAATGCTCGCTGAAATCCAAAAAGAAATCACTCAAGGAGACGAATAATGTCAGGAATTAGTGCTCAATTAGTCAAAAAATTAAGGGATTTAACCGATGCGGGCATGATGGATTGCAAAAAAGCCCTTGTAGAAGTGGCTGGGGATTTGCAAAAGGCTATTGATTTCTTGCGCGAAAAAGGCTTGAGTAAAGCCGCTAAAAAGGCCGATAGGATCGCTGCTGAGGGCGTAGTCGCTTTAGAAGTAGCACCCGATTTTAAAAGCGCGATAATGGTAGAAATCAATAGCGAAACGGATTTTGTGGCTAAAAATGAGGGCTTTAAGGAATTGGTGAAAAAAACTTTAGAAACGATCAAAGCCCACAATATTCACACCACAGAAGAACTGCTTAAAAGCCCATTAGACAACAAGCCTTTTGAAGAATATTTGCACTCTCAAATCGCTGTGATTGGTGAAAACATTTTAGTGAGAAAAATCGCTCATTTAAAAGCCCCTAGCTTTCACATCATCAATGGCTATGTGCATTCTAACGCCAGGGTGGGCGTGTTAATCACCATAAAATACGATAATGAGAAAAACGCTCCAAAAGTGGTGGAATTGGCCCGAAACATCGCCATGCATGCCGCAGCGATGAAACCTCAAGTATTAGACAGCAAAGACTTTAGCCTTGATTTTGTCAAAAAAGAAACTTTAGCCTTGATCGCTGAAATTGAAAAAGACAATGAAGAGGCTAAACGCTTGGGCAAACCTTTAAAAAACATTCCTACTTTTGGGAGTCGCATTGAATTGAGCGATGAAGTTTTAGCCCATCAAAAAAAGGCTTTTGAAAACGAACTAAAAGAGCAGGGCAAGCCTGAAAAAATCTGGGATAAAATCGTTCCAGGAAAAATGGAAAGATTCATCGCTGATAACACCCTTATTGATCAACGCCTAACCCTTTTAGGGCAATTCTATGTCATGGACGATAAAAAAACTATCGCTCAAGTCATCGCTGATTGTTCCAAAGAGTGGGATGATGATTTAAAAATCACTGAGTATGCGCGTTTTGAATTGGGCGAAGGCATTGAGAAAAAGACGGAGAATTTCGCTGAAGAAGTGGCTTTGCAAATGAAGTGAGATTTTAGAAAACAACCTTTAAGGTTGTTTCTTCTAACTTTTCAACTTTCTTTATTTAAAATTTTCCATTTTAAGGTGCTTAAAATTTTTGTAATTTTCAATCTCTACGCTTTTAATCATTTGAATTTCGCCTTTTAGTTAGCTTGAATTGATGCCACTAGACATTGGTACAGTCGCTCTAATTTTACATTATTTTGATTAAATTTTGAACGCTCACCTGTTGTAAACCTTGCGTTTAAATTATAATAGCAAGCTAATCTGCATTCTTTTTTGATTTAAGGGTTAGTTTTGATTGTCTTTCTAGGAATCATGCAAGTCTCATTTTATTTAATTGGGTTCAACCTAACTCAAACAGATTTTTTCTAATCTGTCCTCTAAATTTGGCCCCAAATCGCAGAGCCGGCAACTTAAGACTCCTTTTTTGGAGTTTGGGTTAAAAAGAGCCTTTTATTTTATTTTAAAGCGGTTTTTCTCCAATGCGTTTTGAATCGCAATAGAGGGCGATAGATAATTGTAACGCACTAAAATTTCGGTGATTTCTTTAAAAATAGGGGCTGCAATCTTGCTAGCGTAATATTCTTCCTTGCCATGCGAGCCTAAGATAACCACGCCGATAGTAAAAACCTGCCTTTCATCTTCAGCGAACCCAAAAAAAGAGCTGTTGTAGGACTCCGCACTATAACTCCCGTTTTTAGCAACCCTAGCCGTGCCGGTTTTGCCCCCTATGTATAGCCCTTCAAATTGAGCGTTTTTACCGGTGCCATAACGCACCACTTTGATTAAGGTTTCTTTCATTTTTCTAGCGCTTTTGGGGCTAATGACTTGAAAAGTGGGTTTGGGGCTAGGGATGTAAATATCGCCATTAGGGGCGGTTTCTCGTTGCACTAAATAAGGGGTAGTCAATTTGCCTTCATTAGAAAACACCGCATAAGCCCTTAAAAGCTGTAAGAAAGTCGCGTTCAACCCATAGCCATAAGAGACGCTGCCCTTTAACACTTCACGCTTGAAAGCGGACAAAGGAGGGATCTTTCCTGTGGCCTCTAAGGATAAGTCAATGCCGGTTTTTTGAGAAAACCCGTAGCCTAAAAGCCCGTTATAGAAATCCTCTGGGTTGAGATTTTTACTGATTTTTATCATGCCCACATTGCTAGATTGGATCAAAATGTCTTCCACAACGGCTTTTTTACTGGGGATAAAGTCGTCTTTAATGGTGTATTTTCCTAGTTGGTAATAGCCATGGTTTAAATCAATGCGTTCTTTAGGGTTGATTAGATTCTTGTCTAACAGCAAGGAATAAACAATGGGTTTAATCGTGCTGCCTGGCTCAAAAACCTTTTCGGCAACGCTCAAATTCAAGCTTTCATAATCGCTGGTTTTAATGGCGTTAGGATTGAAGCGCTTGCTTGAAGCTAGCGATAAGATTTCCCCGCTTTTAGGGTTAATGATACCCACTAGGATTTCTTTAGCCCTGAGTTTGTCTTTAGTTTTATCTAATAGGGTTTCAATTTCTCTTTGGAGTTTTAAAGGAATGCTCAAATACACCTCATAGCCATCAAGGCGTTCAACCTCTGTGTAAGAGTGGTTTTGGATAAAGTTAAAACTCACATCCCTTTTGCCTGTTCTTATGCCATTTTGTTGGGCTTTAAGCAAGTGATCTTGAGATTTTTCAACGCCTTTTTTACCGGTAGTTAAAGTGAGTTTGTCTTCTTCTTGTTTTTGCACATAGCCAATGATTGGCTCTAGGCTATTTTGATAAGGGTAATGCCTGGAAACGCCGCTCACTTCAATGTTTAGCCCTTGTTTTTGCCACACTTTATCGTGCGCGTCTTTGAAATTTTGAAAAACCCCAAAGGCTAAAAATTTCTTATTCAAGTCCCTAATATTAGCGGCCATATTGGGCGTGAGATCATAGGCTAGAATGATATAGCCTTTCGTATTGATGGCGTCTTTTAAGGACTTTTTAGGGATATTGCTATAAATAGAAAGGAAATCAATGAAAAAATCTTCTTTATCCGGGTTTAAAAACCTTGTATCAAAGCCCAGTTTGAAAAGGGTTTGCGAAGCGGCCAGGCTGTAGTTGTCTTGACTATAGATAGTCCCCCTAGTCGCAGTGTCTTGTTTGCTCATCACTAGAGTGGGCATGTTGGCTTGGGCAAAAAAAGCTTTTTTAAAAGCCACCATTAAAAAAATAAAAAAAAGCAATAAAAAGATTAAAGCCGTAACCATGCCCTTGTATTTTTGGGTTTCTAAAAATTGCTCTGGGTTGAAGTTGGGATCAATGTTTTTATTATCCATGAACGCTTACTTGAAAATGGCGTAGCTTCGGTTTTTCACAACGCATGAGAGCATGAATTTTTGATGGCAAAATCTGTTAAAATGGGGTGTAGGAACAACAAACCCTCTCTTTAAAAAGGACCAAGCGATCATTTAAAGAGAAGCCCCTTAAGAGACTAGATCTGCGTTCTTAAAAGCTCTTTATAAGCGCTAATCGCTTTGTTGCGCACTTCAAGCATGAGTTTCATGCTCGTTTCAGCCTTCCCTATGGCGATAGCCGCTTGGTGCAAGTCTTTGATTTGCCCTGTCGCCATATCCGCTAAGGCTTTATCAGATTGCTCTTGAGTGTTGTTAAGCTCATTGATAGATTGTTTTAAGAGTTTAGAAAACTCCCCACCTTTTTGTTCTTTGAAAGTGCTACCCGATTCTTCTCTTTTAGTCCTGTTGTCCGTGTTAAGCTCAGAGAAAGGACTCAATAAGCTTTTATCATTGTGTATGGCTTGCATAGAACCTCCTTAAGCTCTTTTTTAAAAATTTAACTCTATTAAATATCTTATTCATTTCTGTATTCTACTGATCTTTGGCTAATACTACCTAAATTTTCTTATACTACCATAAATTGTTGAAAATCGTTCATGTTTGTAACATACTAATCGCGTTTTGCGCCATGTTTTTAGCGCTTTGAAAGGCTGCAACATTAGCCTGATAGGCTCTAGTCGCTTCCACTAAGTCCGCCATTTCAACCACCGCATTCACATTGGGGTAAGCCACATAGCCTTGAGCGTTAGCGTCAGGGTGGCTGGGATCGTATTTCATTAACGGCTCGCTATCATCGCGCACAATCTTATCCACCACCACGCTTGTAATGGGGATTAATGGGTTGTCATCGCCTTCATCTAAGGGGTCTTCATAGGGGATAATTTGATTGTTTTGGGCGATTTTTTGGTTTAAAATCTCGTTGAAATCAAAAGCCCTAAACACTGCTTCTTGCCTCCTATAAGGACCTCCTTCGCTCGTGCGCGTGGTGTTAGCGTTAGCGATATTAGAAGAAATCAAATTAGCCCTTAAGCGTTGGGCGGACAAACCATAACCGCTAATATCAAAAGAAGATAAAAACATGCTTTCCCTTAACTATAAATTCTTACTGGAATCAATGGCGTAATTGATCACGCCTCGATACTTTTTTAAGGCTGAACTCAAGGCTAAATACATGGTAGAGTTCTTGCCCATTTCACTCGTTTCTATGTCTAAATCCACGCTGTTGCCATCATTTTTAGCCAAATGCCCGTCTCTAAAAAAAAGGCTCGCCCCATCTTTAGCGCTATTTTCAAAGTCTAAATGCCTAGGGTTAGTGTGGGCTAAAGGCAAAACTTTACTGGATTGGTTTTCAAAAATTTCTGCTTTTTTCTTTGCTAAAACGCTTTCAAAATCCAAATCCTTTGGCCTGTAAAAGGGGGTATCCACATTAGCGATGTTAGAAGCGATCATATCTTGCCTTAAAGCCCTATAATCTAGTGCTTTATAAACCAATCCAAACGCTTTAGAAAAATCCATCAAAACCCCTTTTTTAAACCCTTGCAAATTAAAGCATGCAAAAATCATTCCAAAATCAGCTCGCTTCTCATCAAAGAATAAAACATGCTTAAGCTTGAGCGATAAGCCAATTTGGAGCCATTATAGTGTAAAATACCCCTAAAATACCTTAAGAGAACGCCTATTCAAAAACCAAAATAAGGAAATCCTAATGACTACAGACAGAAACCTGTTTTTTTGCGCTTCGCTATTGATTTTTTTGGGGGTATTGATGAGCTATTCGCTCTCAACTTACACCACAGTGGTGCTGTATCATTATGGGGAATTCCATTTTTTCATACGCCAGCTTGTGGGTGCAATCATAGGGATTGTCATCATGTGGGGGTTGTCTAGGGTTGATCCTAGCAAGTGGTTTAGCCGTTTGGGGTTTTTTCTTCTTTTTATCCCACCATTACTCATTATTGGCATGTTTTTTTTGCCAGAAAGCCTTTCTAGCAGCGCAGGGGGGGCGAAGCGTTGGATCCGTTTGGGGTTTTTCTCTCTAGCGCCTTTGGAGTTTTTAAAGATTGGTTTCACCTTTTTTCTTGCGTGGAGTTTGTCTCGCACCTTTGTGGCAAAAGAAAAGGCTAATGTCAAAGAAGAACTGATCACTTTTGTGCCTTATTCGGTGGTGTTTGTGGCCTTAGCGATTGGGGTGGGGGTTTTGCAAAACGATTTGGGGCAGATTGTTCTTTTGGGGGCGGTTTTAGCGGTGTTATTGGTTTTTTCTGGGGGGAGTGCGCATTTGTTTGGCTTGATTATTTCAGGGGCGTTTGCGATCAGTGTTTTAGCGATTGTTACAAGCGAGCATAGGATTTTACGCCTGAAATTGTGGTGGTCTAATTTGCAAAACTCACTTTTCACGCTTTTGCCGGATAGATTAGCGAACGCTCTTAGAATAAGCGACTTGCCCGAATCCTATCAGGTCTTTCATGCAGGCAATGCCATGCATAATGGGGGGTTTTTGGGGCAAGGGCTTGGGCTAGGGCAAATCAAGCTCGGGTTTTTAAGCGAAGTGCATACAGATATGGTTTTAGCTGGGATCGCCGAAGAATGGGGGTTTTTGGGGTTATGCGTTTGTTTTATTTTGTTTTCTGTTTTGATTGTTTTGATTTTTAGGATCGCTAACCGCTTGAAAGAGCCAAAATATTCGCTATTTTGCGTGGGCGTGGTGCTGCTTATCAGTTTTTCTTTGGTGATTAATGCTTTTGGGGTGGGCGGAATTCTTCCGGTTAAAGGCCTAGCGGTGCCGTTTTTGAGCTATGGAGGGAGTTCGCTTTTAGCGAATTGTATCGCTATAGGGCTTGTTCTAAGCCTAGCGCGATACACGAAGGGCTAAAAAGCCTAGCCCTTTTAAAGATTAGTGCCATAAAAAGGGTTCAACTTCTGCGTCATTCAAATCAAAAACCACCTTATAATAATCTTTGACTATCGCATTAATATCCACGCCCTTAAAGGCTTCAGGATGGGCTTTTAAAGCGATATACAAGCTAATGAGTGGGGCTCTAGGACCGCCAATATCCATTGTGGGGAGTTTATAAACTTGCTTGTTTTTGATAGCTTTGATAGTAGCAAATTTGGGGTTGTTTAACACATCTTCAGGGCTAAGCGGGCTTATCCACCAAATAAAGATAATCTCAGGGTTTTCTTTAACGATTTTTTCCACGCTAATGTCAGCACGTCCAAACTTAACGTATTTCAAGCCAAAATTATCTATGCCCCCTTTTTCTAAAATATCTGAATCGAGGGCTTGATGGCCGCTGATTTTATTGGCTTTATGGAAAAGCTCCACGCCCTTTTTGTTTTTAACATTCTTCAAACGCTCTTTAATAAAATCCAAAGTTTCTTGCATTTTGGCGAATTTTTTAGAAGCATCAACTTCTAAGGCTTTAGCTTGAGCGTCAATATCTTCCATGACTTCTGCAATGGTTTTTTCTTGGAAAGAAAGGAATGATATACCAAATTTTTTCGCATGCTCTACCGCTTTAGGGTTGCCCACAAAGGTTACCACAAGATCGGGGCTAAGCTTTTTTAAAAGCTCCACATTCAACGCCGCCACATGATCACTGCTCATGGATTTAATGCGATTAGGATCTTTGAGAGTGGCTTTAACAATATCAGATTTAAAAGCGTAATCCGAAATGCCCACGACCCTATCCCAAGTATTGAACATGGCAGGCACTTCTGCAAAGCTACCCAAGTAGATTATTTTAGAAACAGGAAGCTTTATGGTTTGCTCCCCAAAATAATCCTTGACTTGGATTTCTTGATTAGAAGCGTTAGCCACGCCTAATAACGATGAAACAAGAAGTGCCCCTAAAGAATAAGAAATTAAAGCTTTTTTAAAGCGAGCGATTAACATAACAATTCCTTTCGTATGATTTATGAAGCGATTATAACACCATTAAGGAAATACAAGCAGTAAAAATGAAACTTTTTTTCACAAAATCTTAAAATTTAAAAGGAAATATCTTTTCATTAACTTTTTAAGAATATACTCCACCATGTTTCCGCTGATTGAGTGGAAAGCATAATAAAATTAAATCTGTTCAGGTTTAATTTTGATCCAACAAAATTTTAATAACACTAAGGAGTTGTATATGTTAGTTACAAAACTTGCCCCCGATTTTAAAGCGCCTGCCGTTTTAGGAAACAATGAGGTTGATGAACACTTTGAGCTTTCCAAAAATTTAGGTAAGAGCGGTGCGATTCTTTTCTTTTGGCCAAAAGATTTTACTTTTGTATGCCCTACAGAAATCATTGCGTTTGACAAAAGAGTGAAAGACTTCCACGAAAAAGGCTTTAATGTGATTGGCGTGTCTATTGACAGCGAGCAAGTCCATTATGCATGGAAAAACACCCCTGTAGAAAAAGGCGGTATTGGTCAAGTAACTTTCCCCATGGTGGCTGATATTACTAAGAGCATTTCTAGAGACTATGATGTGTTGTTTGAAGAAGCGATCGCTTTGAGAGGGGCTTTTTTGATTGACAAAAACATGAAAGTAAGACATGCAGTGATCAATGACTTGCCATTAGGTAGGAATGCAGATGAAATGCTTCGCATGGTAGACGCTCTCTTACACTTTGAAGAACACGGTGAAGTATGCCCAGCAGGCTGGAGAAAAGGCGATAAAGGCATGAAAGCGACTCATCAAGGCGTTGCAGAATATCTTAAAGAAAATTCCATTAACCTTTAATGGTTTAATTCGCTGTTTGATCAAGAGAAACTTCGTTTTTCTTGGTTGAATCCTTTTCTTTTTATTCTTTGCCAGTTTCTAAGATTTTCGTATCGTTTTATCTTTTTATAATTTTTGAATTTTTGAATTAATTTTTTTAATAAAGGGTTTTTTATGAACATATTCAAGCGTATTATTTGCGTAACGGCTATTGTTTTAGGTTTTTTTAACCTTTTAGACGCCAAACACCACAAAGAAAAAAAAGAAGACCACAAAATCACTCGTGAGCTTAAAGTGGGCGCTAACCCTGTGCCGCATGCGCAAATCTTGCAATCAGTCGTGGACGATTTGAAAGAGAAAGGGATCAAATTAGTGATCGTGTCTTTTACCGATTATGTGTTGCCTAATTTAGCGCTCAATGACGGCTCTTTAGACGCGAATTACTTCCAGCACCGCCCTTATTTGGATCGGTTTAATTTGGACAGAAAAATGCACCTTGTTGGTTTGGCCAATATCCATGTGGAGCCTTTAAGATTTTATTCTCAAAAAATCACAGACATTAAAAACCTTAAAAAAGGATCAGTGATTGCCGTGCCAAATGATCCGGCCAATCAAGGCAGGGCGTTGATTTTACTCCATAAACAAGGCCTTATCGCCCTCAAAGACCCAAGCAATCTATACGCTACGGAGTTTGATATTGTCAAAAATCCTTACAATATCAAAATCAAGCCTTTAGAAGCCGCGCTATTGCCTAAAGTTTTAGGGGATGTGGATGGGGCCATCATAACAGGGAATTATGCCTTGCAAGCGAAACTCACCGGAGCCTTATTTTCAGAAGACAAGGACTCGCCTTATGCCAATCTAATAGCCACTCGTGAGGACAACGTGCAAGATGAAGCCATAAAAGCGCTGATTGAAGCCTTACAAAGTGAAAAGACCAGGAAATTCATTTTGGATACTTATAAAGGGGCGATTATCCCGGCTTTTTAAGCCATTTGTTGGATAAAATTCATCTTTAAGATGAATGGGGACTTTAGGCGCTAATCAAAAGTTCTTTTCTTATTGAGTATTAAAAACGCTAAGAGTATTTTTAAAATAAAACGAAAAGAGCTTGCACTAATCAAGCGGCAATTTCTTAAAAGCGTTATTTCTTAAAGGGGGAAATGGTGCAAAATAACCCCCCTATCTCCCTTTAAAAGATTAAACAAGGCTTTAGCTGTCAATATGCGATTAGAACCAAGCCAAACATACAGCAAGCCTAAATCTCATTGAAGTTACGCTTTTAGAATTTTTCCAATAAAAGCCAGTTTTAAAACCATTAGACTGAGTTATAGAGCACTGAAACAAGTTTGGAAACAAGCTGGCTGGTTTTTAGCGTTTAGAGGGTAATGCGTTTTTGAAAAGATTTAGAATTTTATTAAAGATAGCCAAGCTCATAGAGTTTATTGCTCATTTTCACTAACAAGCCCCCTAGTTTTGACCCCCCTTCCCCATGTTCTACTAAAATCGTGATAGCGTATTTGGGTTTTTCATAAGGCAAAAATGCGGTAATCCACGCATGGGATCGATGGAAATATTCCATATCCTTTTCTTTCATGCGATTGACGATGTTTTGAGCGATTTCCACGACTTGCGCGGTGCCGGTCTTGCACGCTAAAGTAACCTTAGAACCCCTTGTGGAATGATAAGCGGTGCCGTCTTTATGGTTACACACTTCATACATGCCCACGCGCAAGGCTTGGAGCTTCTTTTTTTGAAAACTATTCAGGGGGTCTTTGAGCGGCTGTTGGTTGTTGATAGCAAAATGAGGCGTTGCCAGTTTGCCTATCGCAATGAGTCCCGTGTAGGCTAGCACTTGCAAAGGCGTGGCTAAAAAAGAGCCTTGCCCAATAGCGGTAATGAGCGTGTCCCCAACGCGCCAATCCTG
This sequence comes from Helicobacter pylori, assembly GCF_009689985.1. Taxonomy (NCBI): domain Bacteria; kingdom Pseudomonadati; phylum Campylobacterota; class Epsilonproteobacteria; order Campylobacterales; family Helicobacteraceae; genus Helicobacter; species Helicobacter pylori. Next base: position 157,537 of record NZ_QBAW01000001.1, read on the forward strand.
ATTGAAGCGTTTGAGTTTCCACAAATTATCCGGCACAATCCCCACAAATTCATTCGGCAAATCAACGCCCGTTTTTTCCCCAAAACCCACTTCCCTTAAGGTTTTAGAGAGTTTTTCTATAGAGATTTCAAGCCCAAACTTATAAAAATACACATCCACGGACTCCCTAATGGCTTTATACAAATTAGAATTGCCATGCCCTGTTTTTTTCCAGTCTCTGAATTTGCGCTTACCCACTTCAATAAAAGGCGGGGTGGGTATGGTGGTGTTTTCTGTGATATGAAGGTTTTCTAAAAAGCTCAACCCCACGCCCATTTTAACCACAGATCCCGGCGGATACAAAGCGTTAGCGAAGCGGTTTAATAAGGGGTTATAAATATCATCTTGAAGTTTTTGCCATTTGTCTTGACTGATCCCGCCTACAAAATCGTTCAAATTGTATTCAGGGTAACTTCCTGCAACGAGCAATTCCCCATTTTCGGCGTTCATCACTAAAATAGCCCCCCTTTTATTTTCAAAGAGCTTGTCCGCTTCTTTTTGCAAGCGTTTGTCTAAACTCAATTGCAAGTGGTTGTTGGCGCTTGGCGGCACTACTTCTAAAGTGGCTAATTCTTGATTGAGCGCATTGACACGCATGATTTTATAGCCCACCTTGCCTTGTAAAAGCTTGTTGTATTCTTTTTCAATGCCGGTTTTGCCCACAATCTGGCTGTATTGATTCTCTTCATCGTCTTTTAGATCTTGCAAGCTTGCCACCCCCACATAGCCTAAAACATGCGAAGCTAAAGCGTTATTAGGGTAGTAGCGCTTGTCTAAGGGCAGCACAAAAATGCCTTGAGTTTGGATGAGTTTGGTATAAAGAGATTGCATGGCAGTATAAGGAATGAGGCCCACCACTTTAATGAGGTTGTGGTTATAAAGCGAATTTTCTTTTTGGTAATTGTTTAAAAGCGTTTCTTTGGAAAAATTAGGGAAAAACTTTTGGATCATTTCAATTTTTTCTAAAAGCTCTTTTTGTTTCAACCCGCTAGGCAAAAACACGCCAAACACCAATTCATTAAGGGCTAAAAACTCATGGTTTCTGTCTGTAATATTGCCTCTTGTAGGGACTAAAAATTCCTTTTTGGTCATGTTGCGTTCGGCCAGTTTTTCATAGTATTCTTGATTTTTAACGCTTAGAATAAATAAATTTAAAACCAACAACCCCCAAAACCCTACAAAAACAAAGAGTAAAAGCTTATAGCGAAGATTTTTCATACAAACCCCACAAAGCGCTCTCTATTAAAGCAAAAAGAGCGAGAAAACCGAGTATCTTCAAATCCAAAGACACCGAAAAAAAGCGCGATAAATAGAGGTAATAAACCAAAAAGACATGCAAAGTTTTGAATAAAAAGCCGTCATTAAAAAGCTTTAAAGAGTTTTTATAGACGATTTGGTGGTAGATTAAAAACAGCAAGGCTAAAACGCCTAAAGTCTTTAAATGCATGCTTTCAAACCAAAACAAACAACCAAATACGCTTAGGCTTGGCAGAAAATGGTCGTATTTTTTGGCATAAAACAAGAATAAAAACCCAATCATCGGGGGTAAAAAAGGCATCAAATCTCTTAAAAGGCTATAAAAATAAAAACCAAAAATCCCTAAACATAAGAAAAAAAAGGAATCTTGTTTTAAAGAGAGCATGGTTTTGTGGCTTATAAAGGGTTGGTGAGCAAGTATTTCAAAAGGGTTTGGCGCACTATTTCAAGGGTTGGGTATTTTGAAGAAAGAGCGTTAAAATGGGTGGTGTTGATTAAAAAAGGTTTAGGAGCGTTTAAAAAAAGGCGGTGTTGCTCGTTTTTATTCAACTTGTCAAATTTCGTAAAAAGAGAAAGGTAGGCTTGATCGGGCCTTAGAAGGGCTTGAATATTTTCTTTAGCGTTTTTGTCAATTTCTAAATCCAAATGGCGTGCGTCTATCAAATGGATAAAAAGTTTGATAGAAACTCTAACGCTCAACAATTCCCATAAAAACCCCTCCCATTCTTTTTTCAAGCTTCTAGAAACTTTAGCGTAGCCAAACCCGGGCAAATCAATCACATTAAAGGTTGTTATTAAAGCGTTTTCTTTATCTTCCCAAGTGGTGGAAAAAAAATTCGCTAAGCGGGTTTTTCCCGGCGTTGCTGAGCTTTTGGCGAGATTTTTCCCCAATAAGGTATTAATAAAGGTGCTTTTGCCTACATTGCTGCGCCCTAAAATGACCATCTCAGAAGTCAGGCTTGCGGGGCATTGAAAAAGTTGGCTTGAAGAAGTGAGAAAATGAGCGTCTTTAATGGCGATCATGGTTTTTCCTTAGCGCCTTTCTTCTTCAATTTAGCCTTACGATTTTCTTCACTAATATCTTCCATATCAAACACAAACTTAGCGGGCCGTTTCGCGCTCCCCAACACATCAGCATAACCCTTAGTTTTGTTTAAAATGATTTCATCACCGGTGATGACATTGGATTTCCCCACTTCTCTAACCACCGCATTTTGCAACAATTTGTATTCCCCATTCAGCGCGTTATAAATGAGCTTGTCAGCGCTCCCGCTGATTTCACGATTATCCTCTGTAAAGATGTTAAAATGCGTGTTCCCTGTGGCTTCATAGCGCTCTGGCTTTCGTTTATCGTTTAAAAACACGCTCACCTTATCCGCAAACAACCGGTCTTTACCTTTTTTGATCTGCACATTGCCTTGAATAACGGCGGTTTTTGTTTTGTCATTCGCTACAAATTTGTTGCCAGTAATTTCTAAAAGTTCTCTTTCTTTTTTCAAACCTTTATTATCTGTTTTTTGAGCGCTCATCACGCTTAAAATACCAAAACAACACACAAGAACACACCACCAACGCATTAAAACCCTCCTTTAAAAGTGGGGAATTTTTTCTTTTCTTTTTGGCTTTGTTTGATCTCATCTAAAAATAAATTAGCTTGAATGCTTTGAGCTTCAATAATGGCTAAAGCATGCGAATAAGAAATGTCAAGCCCTTCAACCTTGCTATCCTTTGAAGTGAGAATGAAACGGCCCTTGCCTTTAAAATTTTGCTCTTTATGGTTGTAAATCCCTGTTTCACTCCAAAAACTAGAATCATCGCTTCTTTTATAGGTAACCCCATTAGGGAAGAAATACAAATCCTGCTGCCGTTTGGCTTTAGGGGATTCAACGCTTTCAATGGTGTCTTCATCATAGCGCTTGATTTTGGAATCAAAAAAGATCTCATGATCATCATATTGCAAAGCTTTTTTGCCTTCTATAGACAGATCAAGGATTTTATCGTTGATTTGGAACGCTTTAAAATTTTCTAATTCAATTTTAGGGATATCTTCTTTAGAGACCACGCTAGTGGGTTGGGAACGCAAAAAGAAAAAAACTAACCCTATCATGATGAAAGACAAAACCACAAAAAAGTTTAAAACGCTATTAGAGGTAAAGCTTGAGCACTTCATCTTGCAAGCCTTCTAATGTTAAAAGATAATCAATCGCTTCCCTAACAGCCCCCTTGCCCCCTGAATTTTGCAACACTTTATAGGCCTTGCTTTTAAGCAAGGGGTGCGCATCAAAAGGAGCGAAACTCAAAGTGCATGCTTTAAACATGCCCAAATCGTTATAATCATCGCCTACGCATGCGATTTCTTGTGCACTTAATTGCAAGTCTTTTTTGAGCCGCTCCACAACCACGCCTTTATTTTCAACGCCCATAAAAACAAACTGAACGCCCAAACTCTCCATGCGTTTTTTGACCATTATTGAAGTTCTTCCTGTAATGATAGCGATTTTTTTGCCCAATTTTTGCCATAGCGTCATGCCAAGCCCGTCTTTGACATTAAAAGCCTTGATCTCGTGAAAATTTTCATCAAAATACAACGATCCGTCTGTGAGCGTGCCATCCACATCTAAAAGCAATAACTTAATCATTCTCTGGTTAAAACCGCATTCTGGTTATATTTTTTCATAAAATCCCTAGCCTCTTCTTCGCTTTGAAACCCTTGAACTAAAACTTTATACAAATCGTCTTTAAAAGCGACCTTAACGCTGTAATTTGGATTCTCCGCTTGCAATTTATCCGCTAAAGTTTGGGCGCCTATTTGGTTTCTAAAAGCCCCCATTTGCAAAGAAAATTTCCCTCCGCTCACGCTTTTTTCGCTCTCGCCGACTTTAAATTCCTTGTGCAAGATCTTTGAAGAGTTAGCGTTAAAGGATTGTTCGTATTGCTTGGAGATAACCCCACCAAAACCCAAAACAATAAGACGCACGCTGGCTGTGCCTTTTTTAACCATGTCAATATCTCTAGCGGCCGCATTAGATAAATCAATGATGCGATCGCTCACAAAAGGCCCTCTATCGTTGATGCGCACAATGGTGCTTAAATTGTTTTCAACATTGATGACTTTCACCACGGTGTTCATGGGTAAAGTCTTGTGCGCGGCGGTGTGGGCATACATGTTATAAATTTCCCCATTACTGGTTTTTTTGGCATGGAAATTGGGGCCATACCAGCTCGCAATGCCATCAAATTTTTCGCCTAAATCCACTTTAGTGGGGTAATACCACTTGTTCCCCACTTGATAAGGGCGCATGGTGGCTCTTTGGATCGCGCTAGAATCGCGCATGCCGTTATCTAGGGGTTGTTTTGTATTGCTATCTTGCGAATCGGAGTGGTGTTTGAAATGGCGTTCAAAAAAATTGCGCTTATAGGTGGCTTTTTTGGTTGTCGGATCATAGTCTTTAGCGTTTTCATAAGCGCGCAAGCTTTCATGCTTATAAGACAAATTCTTTATTCCCTCTTTTTTAACCGCACAAGCGCTAATCAAAAAAATAACGCCTAAAAAACAAACTTTTTTTAACGCCAAACCCATTAAAACTCCCTTGTAGCGAGTAATTTTTTATTAGTAGGGATGATTAAGCGTTGGTGGATAAAGATATTAGAATCTTTGAGGTTATTGGCTAATTGGATACTGGAAATACTGACTTGATAGCGTTTAGCGATAGAAGATAAGGTTTCTTTAGGCAAGACCACATGGGTGATGAAAGGGCTTTTAGGACTGGCTTGAATGTTTTTATTTTGTTTGAGTTGGCGTTGTTTGAAAAGGGCGAGTTTTTCATAAGGGATATAAATGGTGTAGGTTGGGTCTTTAGAGGGCAGAATGTTATAGCGGAATTGGTGGTTGTAGGATTTTAAGGTCTCTAAACTCAAGTTTAAATTTTTGGCCACTTGGATTAAAGAAGTGTGCCTTTTAAACGGGATGCCCACCAAACTCACCCTCGCCCCACGATTGAGCAGATATTCTTTATCTTTGAGGTTGTCTAGGCTGTTGAATTTCAACGCCAGGCTTAGAATGGAGCGGATATACTCTCGTGTCTCTTTAGGGAGGTATTTCTTATCTTCATCCAACAAAATCTTAATGTCTGAAGTGCCGGCGGCTTTAATAGCGTTTTGAACCTTGCGTAAGCCGTAATTATACGCCATAGCGACCAAATACCACTCCCCGGTTTGCTTGTAGAGCCGTTTCAAATAAGTGATCGCTGCTTGAGTGCTTTTAATGGGATCTCTTCTTTCATCAATGTAATGATTGACCTTAAGCCCTAATTCTTTAGCCGTGCTTGGCATGAACTGCCAAATCCCTACCGCTTTTTTCCTACTATAAGCCCTTGATGAAAATTTAGACTCTGCCATGGCTAAAAACAAAAATTCTTGCGGCACGCTCGCTTCTATGAGCATGTTTTTAATGATAGGGATGAACTGGTAATTCACATCAAATCTTTTGACTAACTTTTTCCATTCTTCTTCTTTATTCATTTTTTTTAAAGCGTTTGGCATTTGGGATAAAAAGCTCGCATTAACCCCAAAGGCCTCTAGCGCTTTGGTGTCAATATTAGATTCAAAAGCCATTTTCGCATGACCTAAAGAAGCCAACAAAAGCCAATGGGTAACAAAAAAAACCAACCATTTTTGACTAAAACACTTCATTCTTTTTGACATCACATCCTAATAACTACAGCTATCCAGCTTTTAAAATAGCCTTGATTATAACTAAACTTGAATAACGCTTTCTAACACAGCCTTATTTTTAGGGGAAACTAAAGAGCGTTTGGGCGTTATGCGTACTTAAAGAAGCGAGCTCTTCAGTCTCTATGTTGATGATTTCGGCAATTTTTTGAGCGATTAAAGGGATATAAGTAGGGCTATTCCTAGTGCCTCTAAAAGGGTGTGGGGTCAAATAAGGCGAATCCGTTTCTAAAAGAAGCCTGTTTTTAGGGATTTTAGGGAGGATCTCTACCAGTCTTTTAGCGTTTTTAAAAGTGCTAACCCCCCCTATCCCATAATAAAAACGATCGCTCAGCTCCAAAAGCATGCTATCAGCGTTAAAGCAATGCAACACCCCAAAAGCTTCAGGATAGCTTTTTAAAAGATTCAAACTATCAAAACTCGCCTCTCTAATATGAATAATCAAGGGCTTGTTGTGTTGGATAGAGAACTCAATCTGTTTTTTAAAAATTTCTTTTTGCTTGCTTTTATAATTTTCTCTTTCATTCAATTCAGGCAAGCGGTAGTAATCCAGCCCGCATTCGCCTATTGCCACGCATTTTTGATGACTGACAAACTTTTCAAACAGGCTTTCATCAAAGCTCTCCACATCATAAGGGTGAGCGCCTATGGCAAAAAACACGCCTTCAAATTTTTCGCTAATTGCTACCGCTCTATTCAAATCTTTCATGTCTGCGCCCGGAATCACGCATTGGGTAACGCCTTTTTCTAGGCTTTCTTTTAACACTTCTTCTAAATCGCTTTCATAATCCTTGTGATCCAAATGGCAATGCGTATCGATAAACATGCTTCTATCCTGTGGTTTTATTTAATATGTTACAATACTTGAGCATTCTAACATAAGGAAAATAATCATTAACTATGTTCAGCGGTCTAATCCATCAAATAGCTAAAGTGAAAAGTTTTAAAAACAATATTTTAAGCATAGAGAGCGATCTCAATCCCAAGCTTGGCGACAGCGTTGCAATTAATGGGGCGTGTTTGACCGCCATAGAAAGTTCAAAAACGCATTTTAGCGTGGAATTGAGCCAAAAAACCCAAAACAGCGTAGCGTTAGAAAATTACAAGGATTTAGTCCATATTGAGCCAGCCTTAAAAGCCGATGCGAGTTTAGACGGGCATTTTGTGCAAGGGCATATTGACGCTATCGGGGTGATTGAAAAAATCATTCAGCATTCTAATCAAGTGGATTTTTTCATCAGCGCTTCTAAAGAAACGCTTTTATTGTGCGTTGAGCAAGGCTCTATCGCCATTGATGGGGTGAGTTTGACTTTAAGCAAGGTAGAAGAAAAAGGGTTTTGGCTAACGATTATTCCTTACACTTTAGAAAACACCCTTTTTAAGACTTATAAACTCAAACGGCGCGTGAATATTGAAACGGACATGTTAGTCCGCAGCGTTGCGTCTATTTTGAAAAAAACAAAAGGGTTTGAAAAAAATTTCTCTTGGAATGAGGCTGATGCCTTGACTTTAGGGTATTAGATGAATAAAACCATAAAAGCCGCCGCTCTAGCCTATAACATGGGGCAAGATCATGCCCCAAAAGTGATCGCAAGCGGTGTGGGTGAAGTGGCTAAAAGGATCATTCAAAAAGCTAAAGAATACGATATAGCGCTCTTTTCTAACCCCATGCTGGTGGATTCGCTTTTAAAAGTGGAATTAGATTGCGCGATACCTGAAGAATTGTATGAAAGCGTGGTGCAAGTGTTTTTATGGCTCAATAGCGTAGAAAATAACGCGCAAATGTCCAAGTGATCGGGATGTAAAGTTAAAACGATGGTAGTGGAATTAAAAAACATTGAAAAGATTTATGAAAACGGGTTTCATGCTTTAAAAGGCGTGAATTTGGAATTGAAAAAAGGCGATATTTTAGGCGTGATAGGCTATTCAGGGGCGGGGAAATCCACGCTCATTCGCTTGATCAATTGTTTGGAACGCCCCAGTTCTGGCGAAGTTTTAGTCAATGGGGTCAATCTGTTGGGGTTAAAGCCTAAAGAATTGCAAAAAGCGCGCCAAAAAATAGGCATGATTTTCCAGCATTTCAATTTATTGAGCGCTAAAAATGTGTTTGAAAATGTCGCTTTCGCTCTAGAAATCGCCCGATGGGAAAAAAATAAGATCCAATCCAGGGTGCATGAATTGTTGGAATTAGTGGGGCTAGAAGATAAAATGCATTTTTATCCTAAACAGCTAAGCGGTGGGCAAAAACAACGAGTGGCGATCGCTAGGAGTTTAGCGAATTGCCCTAATTTGTTGCTTTGCGATGAAGCCACATCTGCTTTGGATTCTAAAACCACGCATTCTATTTTAACGCTTTTAAGTGGCATTCAAAAAAAGTTTGATTTGAGCATCGTTTTCATCACGCATGAAATTGAAGTGGTTAAAGAATTGTGCAATCAAATGTGTGTGATCAGCAGTGGCGAAATCGTGGAAAGAGGCTCAGTGGAAGAAATTTTTGCTAACCCTAAACATGCCGTTACTAAAGAATTGCTTGGCATCAAAAACGAGCATGCGGATCAAAAATCGCAAGACGTTTATCGCATCGTGTTTTTAGGGGAGCATTTAGACGAGCCGATCATTTCTAATTTGATCAGGCGTTTTAAAATAGACGTGAGCATCATTTCAGGCAATATTGAAGAGCTTACGACTAAAGATATAGGGTATTTAGTGGTGCGGTTTTTAGGCAGTGTTGCAGAGATTCAAAGGGCTTTAGAGTATTTAAACGCTTTAGGCTTACAAGTGGAAAAATTAAAGGATTAAAATGATTTCTCAAATGCTCATTCAAGCCACGCTAGAAACGCTTTATATGGTGTTTGTGGCGAGCTTTTTGGCGGTTGTTTTTGGCTTGCCTTTGGGGGTTTTATTGTTAGTGAGTAAAAAAGGGCATTTGTTAAACAAACCCTTTTTGCATAAAATTTTAGACACTTCTATCAACATGACTCGCTCTTTCCCTTTTATCATTCTCATTATTTTGCTCTTGCCTTTATCGCGCTTTTTGATTGGCACAAGCATTGGCTCTAGCGCGAGCATTATCCCATTAGCCATTTCAGCCATTCCTTTTGTCGCAAAGCTTTTTGAAAATTCTTTAATGGAAGTAGAGCATGGCAAGATTGAAACCACTTTAAGCTTAGGAGCGTCTCATTTGGAAGTCATTAAAATGATGCTTTTAGAGAGCCTGCCCTCTTTAGTGAATAATATCACCATCACCTTAATTTCTTTAATAGGCTATTCGGCTATGGCGGGAGCGTTAGGGGCCGGGGGCTTGGGGGATTTAGCCATTAGGATTGGCTATCAAAGTTATAGGGGCGATGTGCTTTTTTATGCGGTGGTTGTGATTATTGTTTTAGTGCAAATCATTCAAAGCATGGGGGATTATGTGGTGAAACGCCTAAGAAAGCATAAGTATTAGGATTTGGTTCTCATCAAATACGAATAAAAGCCAACTTTAATACGCTTTTTAAAGGGGATTTTTACGCTTTGTTTATGGTAAAACCCCACTTTCTAAAGAACGCTTTAAAAAGGTTATCATTCAAACTGAATTAGAGCTTTTTACAATCAATATTCAATTAAGTCATCATGCCAAAATGGGCTTTATTTTGCGCCATTGATAAATCTATCCATCTGTTTTTCTAAGTCTATGATTTGCGTTATCGCTCCTTCTAAAATTTCAAAATTTTTAGCGTTTTTTGGGGTAACGCATGCAAGCTTGTTGGAAGTTTTTTCTAACGATTGGATGTCTTTAAGCAAGGTTTTTAAAACTTCTACGCTTTTAAAATCCTTCTCAAAATAATCATCAAATTGCTGTTCTGTTTGAGATAAGTTCTCTAAAAAAGCGCTTTGAAGGCGCATTTGGGTGCGATCATGCCCGGTTTCAACACAGGTTTTATAGGTTTTATCAATCATAATAAAAGCGTCTTTGGCTTTCAAAAAAGCCTTTGAAAGCTCAACGATGATTTCATAATGTTCGCCTTGCACTCTTAAAAACCCTAAAAAAAGCAAAATGAGTAATAACTTTTTTAGCACTTTATCCCTTTACCATTGATAAGAAAAGCTCACCCCATAGCGGCTACTGCCCTTAAAATCGCTAGAGATTTCAGGATAGAGCATCCATTGCTTGGGTTTGTAGCGTGAAGTGAATAAATAAGCAAACCCCCATGCGATAAGGCTGCCGATCGTAACTTGCAAGATCGTGTGTTGTCCTGCCACCACTCTGCTAGCGTCAGTGAGGATTGCAAGAGCGATCACAGGAAGAGCCGGCTTCCACCCATAGCGGTAATACACAAACCCAGCCGCGCTAAACGCCCCCCCAGCATGCCCGCTTGGCATGCCTCTCCAAGAATTACAGCACGGGCGTTTGGCAAATTCCACTCTAGCCCCATCTTTATGGGCGTTGCTAAAAGCTCCTTTAAGGCCATAAATCACTCCTTGAGTGACTAATGTGCCGACCGCTAATTCCCCTAAACCTCTATAATCGCGCATCGCCAAACTGACCGTGCCGACAAAAATAGGCAAAAACCTGAGCACATCGCCAATCTCTTCTAAAATGTATGCCCCCTCATTGATCGGCTCACTCCTTAAAGGATATACCCATAAGAGCAGGATCAAAAAAAGACCTTTGAGCTTTTTCATTGAAACGCTCGCTTTTCTAAGGCGCAAACTTGCCTATTCAAATAAGCATAGCCTATTAAATAGCATGCGATAAAGACCAGACTAATGACAATGAGCGCGTAAGAATTTAAGCGGAATAAGACGCTGATTAAAATAAAAGGCAAGTTGCATAGAATAAGGATAAACGCGCATAAAGGGTTAGGGTAATTGAAAGAGCGTTGTTGCAAGAATTTAAATAAAAGGGTGTGCAAATGCAAGTTGTCTGGCATGGTAGCTTTCTGGCGTTTTATTTTGCGCCTTAGGATACTAAAAAGCACTTCTATGACCGGATAAAGCATTAAATTGAGCCCAAAAAACACGCTGATTTTTTGCTCTAAACTCAAATGTAAAAGGGAGATCCCGCACACCAAGCCCAAAAAATACGCCCCTCCATCGCCTAAAAAAATCTTTCCTAAAGGGAAATTTAACACCATAAACCCAAGCACCATGTAAGCGAGCAAACAAGACAAACTGCCAGGATCTATATAATGGATGACTAAAAGAGTAATCGCGCAAATCCCTGATGCAAGCCCGTTAAACCCATCAATAATATTAATAGCGTTACTGATACCCACCAGCATAAAGATAGCGAATAAAAAAGCGATAAAATAAGGCAAGCTAAAAAGGGGCGAAAAATCGCTCACCACTAAAGGCGTTGATGAGATGATGCAAACGACCCCTACGGCTTGCAAAATAAGGCGTATTTTGGGGCTTAATGAAAGGTTAATGTCTTCTAAAAAACCGCTTAAAAACACCAATAACAAACCCAAAAAAACAAAAAACCCCTTAAAAGGCATCTCAAAAGGTTCAAAATAACAAGCCAACGCAAAAGAAAGAAAGATCCCAAGCCCCCCGGCTCGTGGGGTTCTTGTATGATGAAAGCCTTGTATTTTATTAGCGTTATCCACAAAAAGCATGGATTTTTTAGACCACAAAATAATCAACGAGCAAATAAATAAACTGGTTAAAAAATATAGCACCCACAACACTTTTTATTGGATTTAATTGGCATTTTGTTTTGGGTATTATAGCAAAAGATAGCTTGATGATAAAATCTTATAGGCGTAAGAGGTGGGTTTTATGTTACAATTTCAAAAATCATTATTATAAAATAAAGGACAACCATGCGTTTTGGATTGAACATTGATCACATTGTTACTTTAAGAGAGATAAGAAAAACTTATGAGCCTGAGATTTTAGAAGCCCTATTCATCGCTAAAAACACCCACAAAGTGGATTTAATCACCATTCATTTGAGAGAAGACAAACGGCACATTCAAAATGAAGATGTTTTGAGATTGCTTGAAATAAGCCCTTTGCCTATCAATATTGAATGCTCTATCAATGCAGCCATCACTGATTTTTTATGCTCTTTGAAAAATAAGCCGAGTAAGGTTACAATCGTGCCTGAAAACAGAAATGAGGTTACGACAGAGGGGGGGTTGGATTGCTCATTAAAGGGGTTAGGAGAGGTGATTAGAGCGTATCACAATAAAGGCGTTGAAGTGTCTTTGTTTGTTGATCCTTTAAAAGACGCCCTGCATTTTGCAAAGGAGCATCAAGTCAAGCAAGTGGAGTTCCACACTGGGGTGTATGCGAATTTGCACAACGCTCTATATTCTAACGCTAACAATCAAATCCATGCCATTAGCGCACTCAAAGACAAAAGCCCTAAAGAATTGAAAGAAGAATTGCACAACGCCTTTTTGCAATTAAGAAAAATGAGTAAAGAAGCGTTTTTTATGGGTATCACGGCGTGTGCGGGGCATGGGTTGAATTATTCTAATGTGAAAGAATTGTTAAAAATCCCCTCTTTAAGAGAGCTTAATATCGGTCATAGCGTGATTTCAAAAGCGGTTTTAGTGGGTTTAGAAAAAGCGATTTTAGAAATGGCACAACTCATCAAGCGATAAAATGGCTAAAAAGAAAATTGCGATCAGTTGCGGGGATATTCAAGGCGTAGGCTTAGAATTGATTCTAAAAAGCCATAAGGAAGTGAGCGCGTTTTGTGAGCCGTTGTATCTTGTTGATGGCGAACTTTTAGAGCGGGCCAATCAATTGCTTCATAACGCTTATGAAGCTAAAACGCTTAACACGCTCGCTATCCATTCCCCCTTACCCTTATTAAACTCTAGCACGATAGGCAAAGTCAGCGCTCAAAGCGGGGCGTATAGTTTTGAGAGTTTTAAAAAGGCTTGTGAGTTAGCAGATAGTAAAGAAGTGGATGGCATTTGCACTTTGCCTATCAACAAACTCGCATGGCAACAAGCTCAAATCCCTTTTGTGGGGCATACCGATTTTTTAAAACAACGCTATAAAGATCATCAAATTATTATGATGCTTGGGTGTTCAAAACTCTTTGTGGGGCTATTTAGCGACCATGTGCCTTTAGGGGCGGTTTCTCAACTCATTCAAGTTAAAGCGTTAGTTAAGTTTTTATTAGCGTTTCAAAAAAGCACTCAAGCTCAAATCGTTCAAGTGTGTGGTTTTAACCCCCATGCGGGCGAAGAGGGCTTGTTTGGGGAAGAAGATGAAAAGATTTTAAAAGCCATTCAAAAGAGCAACCAAACGCTGGGCTTTGAATGCTTTTTGGGGCCACTGCCCGCTGATAGCGCTTTTGCCCCTAATAAACGAAAGATAACCCCCTTTTATGTGAGCATGAGTCATGATGTGGGGCTAGCCCCTTTAAAAGCTCTCTATTTTGATGAAAGCATTAATGTGAGTTTGAACGCCCCCATTTTACGCACCTCCACTGACCACGGCACAGCGTTTGACATTGCTTATCAAAACAAAGCGAGCAACAAAAGCTATTTGAATGCAATTAAATATTTGGCTTAAAGATTTTAAAATACAAGCCAACAAAGTATAATTCAGGCAAAAACACCACCCAAAGATAAAGACATGATTTTAAGCATTGAAAGTTCTTGCGATGACAGCTCTTTAGCCCTTACAAGAATAGAGGACGCTAAACTTATCGCTCATTTTAAAATCTCTCAAGAAAAGCACCACAGCTCTTATGGAGGCGTTGTGCCTGAGCTTGCATCGCGTTTGCATGCTGAGAATTTACCGCTTTTATTAGAACGCATTAAAATAAGCTTGAATAAGGATTTTTCCAAAATTAAAGCCATCGCTATCACTAATCAGCCAGGTTTGAGCGTTACTTTAATAGAAGGTTTGATGATGGCAAAAGCCTTGAGCTTGTCTTTGAATTTACCCCTGATTTTAGAAGATCATTTGAGAGGGCATGTGTATTCGCTCTTTATCAATGAAAAACAAGCCTGCATGCCTTTAAGCGTGCTGCTAGTCTCTGGGGGGCATTCTTTAATTTTAGAGGCTAGAGATTATGAGAATATTAAAATCGTTGCCACGAGTTTAGACGATAGCTTTGGGGAGAGTTTTGATAAGGTTTCAAAAATGCTTGATTTAGGCTATCCAGGAGGCCCCATAGTGGAAAAATTAGCCCTTGATTATGCGCATCCAAACGAGCCTTTAATGTTCCCTGTCCCTTTAAAAAACAGCCCGAATCTGGCTTTTAGTTTCTCAGGTTTAAAAAATGCGGTGCGTTTGGAGGTTGAAAAAAACGCCCCTAACTTGAATGAAGCGATCAAGCAAAAGATTGGCTATCATTTTCAAAGCACGGCTATTGAGCATTTAATCCAGCAAACTAAACGCTATTTTAAAATCAAACACCCTAAAATTTTTGGCATTGTGGGGGGAGCGAGCCAAAATTTGGCGTTAAGAAAGGCGTTTGAAAATTTGTGCGCTGAGTTTGATTGCAAGCTTGTTTTAGCCCCTTTAGAATTTTGCAGCGACAATGCCGCCATGATAGGGCGATCAAGCCTAGAGGCTTATCAAAAAAAGCGCTTTGTCCCTTTAGAAAACGCCAACATTTCGCCAAGAACGCTGTTAAAAAGTTTTGAGTGAATGGATACAAAAAGAAAGCGCATGATAAAACGCCCTAAAATTTATCAATCTTTTATCTGTATTTGAGAGATTAAATTTGAATAAAAGCGCATTAAAACTGAATTAACGAGTAAGCAAAAAGCCTTGAAATGCTTGACGAGAATTGTTTTATTATGGGCAGATTATTAGATTAAATACGGATCAAATCTACAATTTTATACAAAACCGCTATCATTTAAGTTAAATTAAGGATTATTGCATTATAGTTCCATCACAAAAAGAGTTTAAAAAATCCTTAAAGAGTTGGTAACTCTTAAGGATCTGTATTTAGTGTAGTGGTGTTACGAGCACCATTAACCTGTCATGATTATGATCAGCTTCATGCTTACTCCTTTCTTGTTTAGATTTTAGTGTGTTTCTTGGCATGCATTATTCTTCAAACCATTAGGTTGGTAGCTAATGGTTTCAAATGGCATGCAAAAACACTGCCACATGTTTTATTATGCCATAAAATAGCCTTATTTAGTCTAAATCCCATTAAATAAGATAAGCGTAAAATGGAATTTCTATAACTACTGATCTCAAGCTGGATTTTGGCGTATTTATTCATGAAAAGCGTGTTGTTGTAAAAACGCTTATAAAATCAAAATAATGCCACTGACAAGGTTTTTATAATGCTTAAAAGTGCTAACGCATTCATCTCAAACGCTAAAGGCGTTTATAAGATTTCTGCATGAGACTAGGTTTAAATCTTTTTTAAACCTTTTTATTAAAAAAGCGTTTCAAGTTTAGTCAAATTTAATATTATTTTTGTTAGAATTTTGGGTGATTAAGTTTCAGTTTAAAGGGAAAAAATGCTCCGCTCTCTCTATAGTGCCACTTCAGGGATGCTCGCCCAACAAACGCATATTGACACTACTTCAAACAATATCGCCAATGTCAATACCACCGGGTTTAAAAAATCTCGTGCGGATTTTAACGACTTGTTTTACCAAGCGATGCAATACGCCGGCACCAACACAAGCAACACGACTTTATCGCCAGATGGCATGGAAGTAGGCTTAGGCGTGCGCCCTAGCGCGATTACCAAAATGTTTTCGCAAGGCAGCCCTAAAGAAACGGAAAACAATTTAGATGTCGCCATTACAGGTAAAGGCTTTTTTCAAGTCCAACTGCCTGATGGCACCACCGCTTATACAAGAAGCGGGAATTTCAAGCTAGACGAGCAGGGCAATCTTGTAACAAGCGAGGGCTATCTTCTCATCCCTCAAATCACTTTACCTGAAGACACCACGCAAGTAAACATCGGTGTGGATGGCACGGTGAGCGTGACTCAAGGCTTGCAAACGACTTCTAATGTGATCGGGCAAATCACTTTGGCTAATTTTGTCAACCCAGCGGGGCTTCATTCTATGGGGGATAATTTATTTTCCATCACCAACGCTAGCGGGGATGCGATTGTGGGCAATCCGGATTCTCAAGGCTTAGGCAAGTTAAGGCAAGGCTTTTTGGAGCTTAGCAATGTGAGATTGGTAGAAGAAATGACGGATCTCATCACCGCTCAAAGGGCTTATGAAGCCAATTCTAAAAGCATTCAAACCGCTGATGCCATGCTCCAAACCGTCAATTCTCTCAAACGCTAAAAGGGGATTTTACTCTCCTTGACGCTCTTTAATCTCTGCTCCCTTGTTGTTTTTGTGCTTGGGGTGGTTTTGTGTTTTGGAGCGGTTGCTGCCATTCTTTAATCCTTGTGGCTAGGGTTTTTAAGTTTTTCAACACCGTTTTTTGGGTTATTGCTTGGGTCATTGCTTGAATGGTGTTTTCCTTTGATGAAAAAAAACAGCTAAAAACAGCCAGACCAATGAGAATGCAAAAAACAATAACCAGATACCACATTTTCTTTTCATCCGCTTCTCGTTCTGCTTTCAGTCTTGCTTGTTTTGCTTCTTGTTATGCTTTCAATTTTTTGCGTAAGGTGGCAACCAAAACGCATGCCGGTATGGTTACCCTATAGGCCGGCCCTGCAATACCAATCACTGTCCATACACCTGTAATGATCCAGCCAACAGGGCCTGTTAAAATGCTTAGCCCTCTTGTAAGAGCGGCATTTGCCCCTAGAGACAACCCTCTTTGAAAAATCGCCTTTATCACGGCGTTTGCAACAATTAAAGCTAATTGATAGGATTTGAAACCCCCCCCCCATTCTAAACAGCGTTAAAGCAGATGCGATTAGGACTTGTTTGTTCTCACCAATCACTTTATCAATATTTGTCATGCCCAATTCATCGCAGAGTTCTTTAATCTCTTTCCCACTCATTTTTTCTAAACTACCTTTCAAAAGTTTAGAAAGCATGTTTTGCTCAATCAAAGAGGTTGGAGATTCTTCATGGTAATTAACCTTTAAATGATCGCACGCATCGCACAAAATCTCTTTGTATAAGACCCCCTTCATCTCTAAAAAAATTCGCAAAACTATTGCCCCCGTAACACTGCAATTCTTCAGCGATTCTTCTGGGGTATTTGGCGTAATCATGACCATACCTTTTATATTCTGTTGAATTTGTCAATTCTTCATTCACTCTTAGTGTGCCATCTTCATCATAAACAAGCACATCAAACAAATCTTTCAAATCATTAGAGCTTAATTGCTTTAAAAATTCCAAGTCGCTATCACATCTGCATGCCATGCAATCCCTTTAATTTTACTTCTACCGCTCGCTCAAATCCCACCAACCCCCTTTTTTAGTGATTAGTGATTATAGCATCATTTTTTAAAATCATGTTTAACGCCCTAAAAGGTTTAAGCACACCCGCTAACTGCGCATGAATATTGCGTTACAAATGCTAATGGGTTTTATTGATTTTACAACCAAAGAATGATGATAATAATTAAAATGTTTTGATACGCTTATCATTTTAAATAAGATAAATCTGATTTGAAAGCAAAAACCTATTGATTTTTTTAGGTGGGGCTAATTTAATGAAACGCTATTTTGATTTTTGGCACAAGAAACCCCCTCCTTTAACCCTCTAACCCTTATTTTTTGTCGTTTTTATGTTCGTGGTTAGCGTTGCATTGATTAGCTTGGTTTTGGCTATTTTTTTGACAACTTTCGTTGTTTTGATTTTTAGCATCACCTTTTTGATTGTGGTTTTGATTACTGCAACTGTTACTCATTTTGTCTCCCTTAAATTAAAATAAAAACTAGATGCATTTTCGCATCTAGGTTTCCATTTTATACCTCTTTCTCTAAAAAAAAGCTTAAATGGATTCTATTTGCAACGACTTCTTATCTTCATTGGCTTGCTGTGTTTTTAGGCGTAAAGTGGCAACCACAATGCATGCTGGTATGGTTACCCTATAAGCCGGCCCTGCAATATCAATCGCTGTCCATACGCCTGTAATGATCCAGCCAACAGGGCCTGTTAAAAAGCTCAGAGTTCTTGTAAGCACTTGATTGCCCGCAAGCGATAAACCACGCCCTAGAATGGTTTTTGCGACCGCATTCGCAACAATGACAGCCAATTGATAAGATTTAAAGCCCCCCATTTTAAACAGCGTTAAAGTCGCCGCACTTAAGGCTTGTCTGTTTAAATTGTCCGTGTTTTTTATGGACAATTCATCGCACATTTCTTTCACTTCTTCATCGTCCATTTCTTCTAAACTTCTTTCTAAGATTTTAGAAAGCATGTTTTGTTCAATTAAAGTCGTTTCGGTTTTCTTGTTGTAATTGACCTTTAATTTATCGCACACATCGCATAAGATCTCTTTGTATAAGACTCCTTCGCCTTTAATGAAGCTTGCAAAACTATTGCTCCCATAGTATTGCAACTCTTCAGCGATTCTTTCTGCGTATTTAGCGTAATCATCGCCATGCCTTTTGTATTCTATTGAGCTTGTCAGTTTTTCATTGTGCCTTTTTTCGCCGTCTTTACCAAAAACAAGCACCTCAAACAAATCCAATAAATCACTAGATTCCAATTGCTTTAAAAATTCCAAATCTCTATCATATTTGTATGCCATATTATTCCTTTATATTGTTTTATCACTTATTAAAAACAAACGACTTTTCACGCTCCATCGCTGTTTTTCTAAAGTGATTACTGATTTTAATATCATTTGTCTAAAACTACACTTAATATTCTAAAAAGGCTTAAGCTCAAAAGCCCAACGCTCTTAAGATTGCTTTAAAGCATCAATTTTCTCAAACGCTAAAAATAAAACCCAGACATTTTATAGAATCTGGGTTTATATTGTATTTTTAAGAAAGGTTTAATAAGAGTTAAAGAAGATTTTTAATTTCGTTTGCTTGCGCTTTTAGGCGTAAAGTGGTAACCAAAATGCATGCCGGTATGGTTACCCTATAGGCCGGCCCTGCAATATCAATCACTGTCCATACACCTGTAATGATCCAGCCAACAGGGCCTGTTAAAATGCTTAGCCCTCTTGTAAGAGCGGCATTTGCCCCTAGAGACAACCCTCTTTGAAAAATCGCCTTTATCACGGCGTTTGCAACAATTAAAGCTAATTGATAGGATTTGAAGCCCCCCATTCTAAACAGCGTTAAAGCAGCTGTGCTTAGGGCTTGCTTGCCTAATTTATTGGTGTTTTTCACTCCTAATTCATCGCAAAGCTCTCTAATCTCCTCATCGCTCATTTTTTCCAAACTTTTTTGTAAAATGCTAGAGAGCATGTTTTCTTCAATCAAAGTTGTGTCAGACTTTTTGTTGTAATTGACTTTTAATTTATTGCACACTTCACACAAAATCTCTCTGTATAAAACCCCTGTACCTCTCAACGCGCTCGCAAAACTATTAGCCCCATAATGCTGTAACTCTTCAGCGATCCTTTCTGCATATTTAGCGTAATCATTGCCATGTTTTTTGTATTCTTCTGAAAGCGTTAATCCTTCAGTAAATCTTTTTTCGCCATCTTTGTCATAAACAAGCACATCAAACAAATCTTTCAAATCATTAGAGCTTAATTGCTTTAAAAATTCCAAATCTCTATCATATTTGTATGCCATATTATTCCTTTATTTTTATTTCTACCACTCGCTCAAATCCCACCAACCCCCTTTTTTAGTGATCAGTGATTAGTGATTAGTGATTAGTGATTACGGCATCATTTTTTAAATTTAGGCATAAAACGCCCTTAATTCAAGGGTTTTTGAGCGAGCTTTTTGCTCAAAGAATCCAAGATAGCGTTTAAAAATTTAGGGGTGTTAGGCTCAGCGTAGAGTTTGCCAAGCTCTATGCATTCATTGATGATGATAGGGTTTTGTGTGGGCGTGAAGCCAATTTCATACGCTCCTAAGCGTAAAATCGCCTTTTCCATGCTCCCTAATCGCTTGAAATCCCAGTCTTTCAAATGCGGTTCAATGAGAGCGTCAATTTCACTGATTTTTTCTAACACGCCATTAAAAAGGCTTAAGGCAAAAGCCAACTGGTTGTTTTTAATCTTTTTTTCTTCTAACATGCTGGAAGCGATTTTTTTAATTTCTTCATTACCGCTTTCAAACGCATACAACAATTCAACCACAGCCCCCCTGGCTTGAGTTCGTGTCGCCATTTTAACCCTTGAGAGTTTGGCACAAGCTCAACAATTCAATGAGGGTGCTCATCGCTTCAAAGCCCTTATTGCCGGCTTTACTGCCCGCTCTTTCAATCGCTTGTTCAATATTGTCTGTGGTAAGCACGCCAAAGCTTACCGGCATGCTGTATTTTAGCATCGCGCTAGCAATGCCCTTAGTCGCTTCCGCGCTCACGTAGTCAAAATGCGGAGTCCCCCCTCTAATAATGGCTCCTAAAACGCACACGCCATCGTATTTTTCACTCTCTAACAATTTGTCTAAAATCAAAGGCAATTCATAAGCCCCAGGCACTAGCACGAGATCTAAAAGCTCCTCATTGCCCCCATGCCTTTTAAAGCAATCCATCGCCCCTTCTTTTAATCTGTCTGTGATGATATGATTGAAGCGCGAGGTTAAAATAGCGATTTTTTCATTCCCTTGTAATTGCAATTTCCCTTCTATGATTTGCATGAAATTCCTTTAAAATAAATTTTGGATTTTTAACATGTCGGTTACTAAGTGTTCTAACTCATCAGGTTTTAGCATGTTTGCTCCGTCGCTTAGGGCGTTTTTAGGATCAATGTGCGTTTCAGCGAATAACCCATCAATCCCCACCGCCGCCGCCGCTCTGGCTAAAATAGGGGCAAAAGAGCTGTCTCCTGAACTTTTCCCGTTCGCTCCCCCTGGCATTTGCACGCTATGGGTAGCGTCAAAAATCACCGGGGCAAACTCTCGCATGATTTTTAAAGAGCGCATATCCACCACTAAATTCCCATACCCAAAGCTGCTCCCCCTTTCACACAGCCACACGCCATTTTTTAACGCTGTTTCATAAGTGGGGCTTTGAATGCTACTATCCCTTGTTTTAAGAGCTTTTAAGACAGAATATTGCATGTCTTTTGGGTTCATGAATTGCCCTTTTTTGATATTGACAATAGCGTCAGTCTGGCTCACTGCTACAATCAGATCCGTTTGGCGGCACAAAAACGCCGGGATTTGTAAAATATCCGCTACTTTGGCTGCCACGCTTGCTTGATAGCTCTCATGCACATCGGTTAAAATTTTATAGCCAAATTCATCTTTGATAATTTGTAACATTTCTAAGCCTTTTTCTAAACCAGGCCCTCTGTAACTCTCCAAACTCGTGCGGTTAGCCTTATCAAAACTCGCTTTAAAATAAAAATCCAACCGCTCGTTGTTGGCTAGGGGTTGTAATTTAATAGCGATACTTCTTAAATTTTCTAAGCTCTCAATGACGCATGGCCCAGCGATTAAAACGGGTTTGGGGGTTTTTATGTTAGAAGTTTTCATGACTTATCCTTTGTTTAATGGTTTCTTCAATCGGCTCAAAAAAATGGCTTTCAAAATTATAATTATAAATCCTGCCTGTTTCTATAATATAGTGCCAACCAAAAATTTTTAATTCGTTATCCATCACTCTTTCTTGAATGAAATCATAGCTTAAGAGGTTGTTGAGTTGCAAGCGCACATTCAAACGCTCTGTAAGCCATGAACGCTTGGCGAAGTGGTTGCTGAATTGCGGGTGATCTTTTAATTCTTCTTTAATAGGCTCTAAAAATTGTATCCAGTTTGCAATGTAAGGGGTTTTAGCTTTGGTGGTTTCATCATTGATTAAATGAATGCTCCCGCAAGCCCCACAATCGCTATGCCCGCAAATGATTAAGTTTTGAATCCCCACATGCACAATAGCGTATTCAATGCTCGCAATGGTAGAAAGGGATTCTTTATAGCTTGTTTTAGGGGGGATCACATTGCCCATGTTGCGGATCACATACAATTCGCCCGGTTTGGTGCCAGTGATTAGATTAGGCACGACTCGTGAATCCACGCAAGAAATGAACAAAGTGTGGGGCTTTTGCTTAGTCTTTAAGCTCTCATAAAGCTCTTTAAGCTCTTCATATTCATTCTCTTGAAACTCTAACGCTCCTAAAAACGCTTTCACTCTTTAACCCTTAAAATCTCATTTTTTTAAACTTGGTTTTCATTCTAAAACGCTTATCATAGCTAAAAATCTTGCATTTCTTTTTGTTATAATGGCGTTATTTTACACTTTAAAGGGCTTTCATGCAATTATGTGTCGCATTGGATTTAGAAAAAAAAGAGGACAATCTTTCTTTATTGCAAGAATTGAAGGGCTTAGATTTATGGGCTAAGGTGGGGCTTAGATCGTTTATAAGAGATGGGGCTGTTTTTTTAGATGAAATCAGAAAGATTGATGAAAATTTTAAGATCTTTTTGGATTTGAAGCTCTATGATATTCCTTATACTATGGCAAATGCCGCGCTAGAATGCGCGAAATTAGACATTGACATGCTCACCGTGCATTTAAGCAGCGCTAAAAGCGCGCTAACCATTTTAATGCAACGCCTGAACGCTCTTAAAAAACGCCCCTTGATCATGGGCGTGAGCGCTTTAACCAGCTTTAGCGAAGAGGAATTTTTGATGGTGTATAACGCCCCTTTAAAAACTCAAGCGATTAAATTGAGCGCTATGGGCAAAGAGAGCGGGATTGATGGGGTGGTGTGTTCGGTGTTTGAAAGTTTAGCGATCAAAGAGGCTTTGGGTCAAGGCTTTTTGACTTTAACCCCTGGCATAAGGCTGGATAAAAACGATAAAGAAGATCAAGAACGAGTGGCGAACGCTAAAGAAGCTAAACAAAATTTAAGCGATTTTATCGTGGTGGGCCGCCCCATTTATCAGGCTAAAGAGCCTAGAGAAGTGGTTTTAGAGCTTTTAAAGGATTGTTAAATGTGGGTGTTAGAAACGATTGCTGCTTTAAGAGAATATCGTAAAAGTTTGAAAGAAAGCGTGGGGTTTGTGCCGACTATGGGGGCTTTACACAAAGGGCATCAAAGCTTGATAGAAAGGAGTTTGAAAGAAAATCCCCACACGATTGTAAGCGTTTTTGTCAACCCCACGCAATTTGGGGCTAATGAGGATTTTAGCACTTACCCGCGCCCTTTAGAAAAGGATTTGGCTTTGTGTGAAAAATTAGGCGTTAGTGCGGTGTTTTTGCCTAAAATTGGCGAAATGTATCCCTATGAAGCAGAGCAATGCCTAAAATTATATGCCCCTGCATTTTTATCCCGCTCTTTAGAGGGAGCCATGCGTAAGGGGCATTTTGATGGGGTGGTTCAGGTTGTGTTAAAATTGTTCCATCTTGTCAATCCCACTAGAGCGTATTTTGGCAAAAAGGACGCCCAACAGCTTTTAATCATTGAGCATTTAGTTAAAGATTTGCTTTTAGACATTGAAATAGCGCCATGCGAGATTGCGCGAGATAGCGATCATTTGGCGTTAAGCTCTAGGAATGTGTATTTGAATGCCACAGAAAGAAAACATGCCCTAGCCATTCCAAAAGCTCTAGAAAGTATCCAGCAAGCCATAGATAAGGGCGAAAAAGCGTGCGAAAAACTGAAAAAACTAGGGCTTGAAATTTTAAAAAATTTAGAAGTGGATTATTTGGAATGCTGTAACCACAAGCTAGAGCCTTTAACAACCATAGAGCCAGCTAACACGCTCATTTTGGTGGCGGCTCGTGTGGGTAAAACCAGGCTTTTAGATAATTTATGGGTGTAGTTTGAAATTTTTGTGGCGACCCTTGAAAGATTTGAACTTCCGTTTCCACCGTGAAAGGGTGGTATCCTTGGCCACTAGATGAAAGGGTCATTTTTAACGATTGACTATTATATTGGAAATAAAGCGTAGAAAATGATTTAAAAAGTTCTTGGTGGCGGAGCGGACGGGACTCGAACCCGCGACCCCCTGCGTGACAGGCAGATATTCTAACCAGCTGAACTACCGCTCCCTATCCAAACCCCATAGCCTAAAAATGCATGCTTTAGTCATGGTGGTCGCTATAAGACTCGAACTTATGACATCTACCTTGTAAGGGTAGCGCTCTACCAACTGAGCTAAGCGACCAAAATATTGAGATAAATCCAACTAAACCCGTATAAAAGAGTGGTGACTCCTAGGGGATTTGAACCCCTGTAACCACCGTGAAAGGGTGGTATCCTAACCACTAGATGAAGGAGCCACGATGCTCATGGTGACCCGTGTTGGATTTGAACCAACGGCCCATTCCTTAAAAGGGAATTGCTCTACCAGCTGAGCTAACGGGTCTCACAAAAAAAGATAATAATACAATTTTTTTTAACGCTTGTCAAGAATAATTGAAAAATATTGCGGTTTTCATAGGAATGACACGCTCTTAAAACGGCATGGGTAACAGCTTTTGCTTAAATGAGAACTTGATTGCGCTTAATGCTGCAAGAATCGCAACAGATTCCATGCGTTTTTGTTATTGGTTGGTATTGTTTTTAAGGTTTTAAAAAATGCTTGTAGCGTTTTTAGTCTCTATAATTAATGCCTAATGAGAACAGAGCCTTATAATTTTATAGCAAATAAAAGCCTGCTAAACACAGACCTAAGATAAAGAAAAAGGCTAACTAAAAACATAGCGGATAAGAGTTGCGTTATTCCTCTGTCTGTTGGGGTGTTGTTTGTGTTTATCTATCAAAGCTGGAAAGTCCAAGTGTCTTTGTTGGTTTGTATTTCTATTTTTCTCATTATTACACTTTGAGAAAAGCCCTTCATGATTTTTTTCAAATTCACTTTAAGAGCGCTTGAATTTTGGGATATCAAGGGCTGTTAGAATAGCTAAAAAATCATCGCAGATAAGGATAATGAAAATAATTTTTAAAATAAAATTTAAAAATATAAAATAAAGTAACTCAATTTTTTGAAACAATGAAAGAATATTCAAGTTAAAAATTTTATTTGTTATTAAAAATACTGAATGGATTTGAAAAGTTGCGTGTTTTATTTTTAGAATGAGCGGTTTTATCAAAGCACCCCCCAAGAAAGAGAGATTTTATAGAGTGCTTTTTAAAAAGTAAAGAAAAGTTACAAAAAGCAAGGGGGCTTACATCATTCCGCCCATGCCTCCCATACCGCCCATGCCACCCACATCAGGCATTGCTGGGGTCGCTTTTTCTTCTTTGATTTCATGCACGGTGGCTTCTGTGGTTAAAAGCAGGCTTGAAACCGAAACCGCATTTTGTAAAGCGATCCTTTCTACTTTTAGGGGGTCAATAATGCCTTCTTTAAACATATCCACATACTTGCCATTGCTAGCGTTAAAACCAAAATGCCCTTCGTGTTTTTGCACTTCATTCACGACCACACCGCCATCATAACCGGCATTGATAGCGATTTGAGCTAATGGGGCTTTAATGGCGCGCATGATGATTTCATAGCCCACTTTTTCATCATCGTGTAAATTCAAATGCACTTTTTGAGCCGCGCGAATAAGAGCCGCACCGCCGCCAATCACAATGCCTTCTTCAACCGCCGCTTTAGTCGCGCTCAATGCATCATCAACCCGGTCTTTTTTCTCTTTCATTTCCACTTCACTCGCAGCGCCCACTTTAATCACAGCCACACCGCCAGAGAGTTTAGCCAACCTTTCTTGCAATTTTTCTTTGTCATAATCGCTTGTCGTGCTTGCAATTTGGGTTTTGATTTGCGCGACTCTGTCTTTAACATCATGGCTATGACCTTTGCCATCTACGATCGTGGTGTTGTCTTTGTCAATCACAATCCTTCCGGCTTTGCCTAAAAACTCCACTTCAGCGTTTTCTAAAGTCAAACCTAATTCTTCGCTAATGACTTGACCGCCGGTTAAAACAGCGATGTCTTTGAGCATTTCTTTTCTTCTGTCCCCAAAGCCTGGAGCTTTAACCGCTGCGATATTTAACACGCCTCTTAATTTATTCACCACTAGAGTCGTTAAAGCTTCGCCCTCAATGTCTTCAGCGATGATTAAAAGCGGTTTGCCCTCTTTCATGGTTTTTTCTAGTAGCGGGAGAATGTCTTTCATGCTAGAGATTTTTTTATCCGTTAAAAGGATGTAAGCGTTATCCAATTGAGCGGTCATTTTCTCAGCGTTGGTTACAAAGTAAGGGGAGAGGTAGCCTCTATCAAATTGCATGCCCTCTACGACATCCAATTCATCTTCAATGCCCTTAGCTTCTTCAACGGTGATCACGCCGTCTTTGCCCACTTTTTCCATAGCGTCAGCGATGAGTTTCCCGATATTGTGATCGGAGTTTGCAGAAATGGTCGCCACTTGGGTGATTTCTTCTTTACCGCCCACTTTTTTGCTGGCTTTTTTAAGCTCATTAATGATCGCTTCAGCGGCTTTATCCATGCCTCGTTTCACTTCAATAGGGTTAGCCCCAGCCGTGATATTCCTCAAGCCTTCTTTAAAAATGCTATAAGCCAGCACGGTCGCTGTGGTCGTGCCATCGCCGGCAGCATCAGCGGTTTTGCTCGCTACTTCTTTAACGAGTTGAGCACCCATGTTAGCCACCGGGCAACTTAATTCAATCTCTTTAGCCACGCTCACGCCATCTTTGGTGATGCTTGGAGCGCCATAGCTTTTTTGGATCAACACATTCCTGCCTCTTGGCCCCATGGTTACTTTGACAGCGTCATGGAGTTGTCTCACGCCTTCAAATAAAAGGTTTCTTGCACTATCTGAAAATTTGATTTCTTTTGCCATTTTGTATCCTTAATAATGATGTTTTTAGTGTTTTTTGTGATCATGACAGCAAGATTCATGCTCTTTAGCATGTTTATGGTCATGACTATTTGTATGACAACAAGAGCCTGAGCTCACAATACCTAGAATGTCTTCTAGTTCTAGCACCATGTATTCAACGCCGTCTAAAACGATTTCTGCACCTTTGTATTTGCCAAAAGCGATCACATCGCCTTCTTTAACGCATTTACAACCCTCGCTGATTTTATGGCTAACCGCTTTGACTACGCCCATTAAAGGCTTTTCTTTAGCGTTATCAGGGATGATGATGCCTGAACTGGTTTTGTTCTCTTCTTCAAGTCTTTCTACTAAGACCCTTTCTCCTAATGGCTGAAACTTCATATTAGTTCTCCTAAGTTTTGATAAATAAAATAGAAAATTAGCGCTTAGTATTCTTAAGCGACATAACTATAGCGCATTTTTAGGGATAAGTCAAGCCATAAAAACAAAGCTAATAATATAACTATAAGGATTATTAAGTCTATTTGTATAAAGTTTCATTAGTTTAAAAATATAAGGATTAGAAAAGGGGGCGTTATCAACAAAGATTTTATTTATTGAGTATAATTCATTCAAGCGAGTTAAAACAAGAAAGCAAGATGAAGAAAGCAAAAAATGATTCTTAAAAGTTCCATTGATCGCCTTTTGCAAACGATAGATATTGTAGAAGTCATTAGCTCTTATGTGGATTTGAGGAAATCAGGTTCTAATTACATGGCTTGTTGCCCTTTTCATGAAGAAAGGAGCGCGAGTCTTAGCGTCAATCAAGTTAAAGGGTTTTACCATTGCTTTGGGTGTGGAGCGAGCGGGGATAGCATTAAATTTGTGATGGAGTTTGAAAAGCTTTCGTTTGTGGAAGCATTAGAGAAATTAGCCCACCGATTCAATGTGGCTTTAGAGTATGACAAAGGCGTTTATTGCGATCATAAAGAAGATTACCACCTTTTAGAAATGGTGAGCTCGTTGTATCAAGAAGAGCTTTTTAACGCCCCGTTTTTTTTGAATTATTTGCAAAAAAGAGGGCTTAGCTTAGAGAGCATAAGAGCGTTTAAATTAGGCTTATGCACGAATAGAATTGATTATGGCATTGAAAATAAAGGCTTGAATAAGGACAAACTGATTGAATTAGGCGTGCTGGGCAAGAGCGATAAAAAGGATAAAACCTATTTGCGTTTTTTGGATCGTATCATGTTCCCTATTTATAGCCCTAGCGCTCAAGTGGTGGGTTTTGGAGGGCGCACCTTAAAAGAAAAAGCGGCCAAGTATATCAATTCGCCCCAAAATAAGCTTTTTGATAAATCCAGTTTGCTCTATGGCTATCATTTGGCTAAAGAATACATCTACAAACAAAAGCAAGTCATTGTAACAGAGGGGTATTTGGATGTGATTTTATTGCACCAAGCGGGTTTTAAAAACGCCATAGCCACGCTTGGGACAGCTTTAACGCCATCGCATTTGCCCTTGCTTAAAAAAGGCGAGCCAGAAATTCTTTTGAGCTATGATGGGGATAAAGCAGGGCGAAACGCAGCTTATAAAGCGAGCTTGATGCTGGCTAAAGAGCAAAGGAGGGGGGGGGTGATTCTCTTTGAAAACAACCTGGATCCAGCGGATATGATCGCTAATGGCCAGATTGAAACCTTAAAAAATTGGCTATCGCGCCCCATGGCTTTTATTGAATTTGTTTTAAGGCACATGGCAAATTCCTATCTTTTAGACGATCCTTTAGAAAAAGATAAGGCCCTTAAAGAAATGTTAGGGTTTTTAAAAAACTTTTCCTTGCTTTTACAAAGCGAATACAAGCCCCTAATCGCTTCTCTTTTGCAAGTGCCTTTGCATGTTTTAGGGATTAGAGAGCGAGCCTCTTTTCAGCCTTTTTACCCCAAAACAGAAAAACCCAATCACGCTCAAAAGTTGGTTAATGCTCCTAGCACGCTCAGTTTGGAATTTTTAGAAAAATTAGTGATCCGCTATCTTTTAGAAGACAGAAACTTGTTGGATTTGGCGGTGGGTTATATCCATAGTGGGGTATTCTTGCATAAAAAACAAGAATTTGACGCTTTGTGTCAAGAAAAATTGGACGACCCTAAATTAGTTGCGTTATTATTAGATGCGAATTTACCCCTAAAAAAAGGGGGTTTTGAAAAGGAATTGCGTTTGTTGATTTTGCGCTATTTTGAGCGGCAACTCAAAGAAATCCCTAAAAGCTCGCTCCCTTTTAGCCAAAAAATGATCTTTTTAAAAAAGGCTCGCCAAGCCATTATGAAATTAAAACAAGGAGAATTAGTCGCCATATGAAAACAATAAAAGCTTTAGCCTTATTTAGTGGGGGGTTGGATAGTTTGTTGTCTATGAAATTGCTTATTGATCAAGGCATTGAGGTAACCGCTTTGCACTTTAATATAGGGTTTGGGGGGAATAAAGATAAAAGAGAGTATTTTGAAAACGCCACTGCGCAAATCGGGGCTAAGCTCTTGGTGTGCGATATTAGAGAGCAGTTTTTTAACGATGTGTTGTTCAAGCCCAAATACGGCTATGGGAAATATTTCAACCCTTGCATTGATTGCCATGCCAACATGTTTAGGAACGCTTTTTATAAAATGCTTGAATTGAACGCGGATTTTGTTTTGAGCGGAGAAGTGTTGGGGCAACGCCCTAAATCCCAAAGGAAAGAAGCGCTCAATCAGGTGAGGAAATTAGTCAGAGAGGTGGGCGAAGAGGCGCGTTTTGATCCTATTTTAGACCGAACGCAAGCAAGCGGTGAGAAACCGCAATTTTTAGACGAGTTGCTTTTACGGCCCATGAGCGCGAAACTCTTAGAGCCTACTTTCATGGAAAAAAAGGGCTGGGTTGATAGAGAAAAACTTTTAGATGTGAGCGGTAGGGGGCGAAGCAGGCAATTGCAAATGATCAAAGATTACGGCTTGAAATATTATGAAAAGCCAGGTGGTGGGTGTTTGCTTACGGACATTCAAGTGAGTAATAAGATTAAGAATTTGAAAGAATACAGAGAAATGGTGTTTGAAGACAGCGTGATTGTCAAAAACGGGCGTTATTTTGTCTTACCCAATAACGCTCGTTTGGTGGTGGCAAGGAATGAAGAAGAAAACCATAAGCTAGACATTGAGCACCCCTTAATGGATAAGATTGAATTGCTAAGTTGTAAAGGCCCTTTGAGTTTAGTGGATAAAAACGCCAGCCAAGAAGATAAAGAATTGGCCGGCCGTATCGCTTTAGGCTATGCTAAGACTTTAAAAAATCAAGCTTATCTCATTCAAATAGGGGATGAAAAGTGCGAGCTTTACCCTTTGGATAAAGAGAGTGCTAGAGAGTATTTGTTTGCTTGAAAGGGAGTTTTTGAGAGTTTTAGGGATTTTCTTTTATGCTATAATGAAAAAAGCTCTAATCAGTGTTAGGCTGTTTTTTAGGAGGTTTGCATGCAAGAGTTTTTAGGTTTTGGTGTGGTGGGGAATTTTGCAGGGCATTTGGAGCAAGCAGGAGAGAGTCATAGTTTTATTAACATGAAAAGCGAAGAAAAGGACGCCCCTAAGGGATTATTCCCTTTTTATATCCCATATGAGAATTGCTATTTGGGGCGTTGTTGCATTGATAACCATAAGATTATTTTGCCTAACGATCCAGATTTAAGGGTGCAAGCAGAGCCAGAAATCGCTTTAGAATGCGATGTTAAATACGATGAGAAACATTTTGTTACCAAGCTTGTGCCTAATTTTTTCATGGCGTTTAATGACGCTTCTGTGCGTAATTTAGACGCCACAAAACTCTCCCAAAAAAAGAATTTTTCACCAGCTTCTAAAGGTATAGGGCAGAAATTGCCCATTGACAGGTTTGCTTATGGGGGGGTGTGTAACAATTTTTCTATCGCGTCTTTTTTGAAATACAATAATGTTTGGCACATTTATGGGGAAAACAGCAAATTGCTCAAATACGAGTTTTTCTACCAGAAACTGCTAGATTGGATCAAAGATAGGCTCAATTACCAACAAGATGGCGATTCTTTAGAAGCTCTAAGGCCGTTTTTAGAGCGCCATAATTTCCCCACTAAAATGATTTTTGCGATAGGGGCTACCCCTTATATGCCCTTTGCGCAAGAGCATTTTTTGCAAAAAGGCGATGAGGTGGCGATTGTTGCTTACAACCATTTGCAATATAGTTTTGAAAAGATTCAAAATCTCTTAGAAGAAGACGCCCTACAAACCAAAGAACACGCTAATCTTTCTTATGTCTATCAAATCGTAGAATAGTAAGGCTTTTACCTCTTTAACTTTGCTTTTTTACCCTTTTAAAGATAAAAGCCACCCTTTTTGACCCCTTTTAGGGAGTTTTAATGGTTTTTTTGAGATAATAAAGCCGTATAAAGTTAATTAAAATTAAACAAAAGGGTTTTGATGTCCGCTCATTTTTTAAAAATCATTTTTTTAGTAGGCATGTGCGTTTCAAGTTTGTTCGCTGAAGGATTAGAAGGGTTTTTTAATGCCCTAGAAGCCCAGCTCAAAAGCCCCATCGCTAAGGGGATTTTAATGGTGATTTTCATAGGGATCGCTATTTATGTGTGGAGGAATTTAGACCGGTGGAAAGAGATTTTATTCACGATCCTTGGCGTGGTGTTTGGGATTTTTTTATTCTTTAAAGCCCCGAGTTTGGCGAATTGGTTTATGGGAGTTTTTTAATGATTATCCTCTCAGCGAGCGTGAAGAATTTGCGTGAAATTTCGGTTAAAGAAAAATTTTTATGGCTGAACGCTAAATCTTATTTGATTTCTGTTTTTGTGCCTTTTGTTTTGCTCCCTTGGATTGATTTATTGAGCGCTTTTTTATTGTATTTAGGGTTTTTAGCGCTCTTTAGCGTGTTGGAATTTTTTGATGAAGACATTGCAGATATTATTGTGGCTAAAAGCAAAATAAAGACTAAAACCAAATCTTATAGAGCGTAGGATGTTAGAAAAGCTTTTAGGCGCTATCAAACAAAAAGTTTCAAACTATTTTTTAGGGGTTTTGCCTAAAAGCTATTCTATGAGCGAAGAAAACAATATTTTAGGCTTGTATGATGAGCATTTTTTACTCACTAAAAACGAAAACCTAGTGGGTATCCTCCGTTTAGAGGGGGTGAGTTACACCCATTTAAGCACAGAGCAATTGCAAGATCTTTTCACTGAGCGCCAAATGGCGTTGGATTCTTTAGAAAAAGTCGTGGCGCGCCTGGTGGTTAAAAGGCGTAAAATTGATCACCAACAAAGCATTCAATCTGATTCTCAATACTTGCAAGCGATTTTGAATCAATTTGAAAATAAAGAAGTGTATGAGAATCAGTATTTTTTAGTTTTAGAAAGCACGCACTCTTTACAAGGTGTTTTAGAGCATAAGAAAAAATCTCTCATGCATGCCAATAGGGAAAATTTTAAGGATATTCTCTCTTATAAAGCGCATTTTTTACAAGAAACTTTAAAAAGCCTAGAAATCCAGCTCAAAAATTATGCCCCCAAATTCTTAAGCTCTAAAGAGGTTTTGAATTTTTATGCAGAATACATTAACGGGTTTGATCTCCCTTTAAAACCCCTAGTAGGGGGGTATTTGAGCGACAGCTATATCGCTAGTTCCATCACTTTTGAAAAAGATTATTTCATTCAAGAAAGCTTTAACCAAAAAACCTACAACCGCTTGATTGGCATAAAAGCTTATGAGAGCGAACGCATCACCTCCATAGCGGTGGGAGCACTTTTATACCAAGAAACACCTTTAGATATTATCTTTTCCATAGAGCCTATGAGCGTGCATAAAACGCTGAGTTTTTTAAAAGAGAGGGCCAAGTTTAGCATGTCCAATCTCGTTAAAAACGAGCTTTTAGAATACCAAGAATTAGTCAAAACCAAACGCCTATCCATGCAAAAATTCGCCCTAAACATTCTTATCAAAGCCCCTAGTTTAGAGGATTTAGACACTCAAACCAGCTTAATTTTAGGGCTTTTATTTAAAGAAAACTTAGTGGGCGTTATAGAAACTTTTGGCTTGAAAGGGGGGTATTTTTCCTTTTTCCCTGAACGCATCCATTTAAACCACCGCTTGCGTTTTTTAACTTCTAAAGCCCTAGCGTGTTTGATGGTGTTTGAAAGGCAAAATTTAGGCTTTAAGGCTAATTCATGGGGGAATAGCCCTTTGAGCGTGTTTAAAAATTTGGATTATTCCCCTTTTCTATTCAATTTCCACAACCAAGAAGTGAGCCACAACAACGCTAAAGAAGTCGCTAGAGTGAATGGGCATACTTTAATCATAGGGGCTACCGGAAGCGGTAAAAGCACGCTGATTAGCTTTTTAATGATGAGCGCTTTGAAATACCAAAACATGCACCTTTTAGCCTTTGACAGGATGCAAGGGCTGTATTCTTTCACCGAATTTTTTAAAGGGCATTACCATGACGGCCAATCTTTTAGCATCAACCCCTTTTGTTTAGAGCCTAATTTACAGAATCTAGAATTTTTGCAATCCTTTTTTTTGAGCATGTTTGATCTTGCCCCTTCAAAGGATAAAGAAGCCTTGGAAGACATGAATGCGGTTTCTGGAGCGATTAAGAGCCTTTATGAGACCTTATACCCTAAAGCCTTTAGTTTGCTAGACTTTAAAGAAACGCTTAAAAGAACCTCATCTAACCAATTGGGCTTGAGTTTGGAGCCGTATTTGAATAACCCCCTTTTTAACGCTTTGAATGATGCGTTCAATTCCAACGCTTTTTTAAATGTAATCAACTTAGACGCTATCACCCAAAACCCTAAAGACTTAGGGCTTTTAGCCTATTATTTGTTTTATAAAATCTTAGAAGAATCCAGGAAAAACGACAGCGGTTTTTTGGTTTTTTTAGACGAGTTTAAATCCTATGTGGAAAACGATTTGTTGAACACTAAAATCAACGCTTTAATCACGCAAGCCAGAAAAGCTAATGGCGTGGTGGTGTTGGCCTTGCAAGATATTTACCAGTTAAGCGGGGTTAAAAACGCCCATAGTTTTTTAAGCAACATGGGGACTCTCATTTTGTATCCGCAAAAAAACGCTAGGGAGTTGAAACACAATTTCAATGTGCCTTTGAGCGAGACTGAAATTTCTTTTTTAGAAAACACCCCTTTGTATGCCAGGCAGGTTTTAGTCAAAAATCTGGGTAACGGGAGTTCCAACATGATTGATGTGAGTTTGGAGGGCTTGGGGCGTTATTTGAAAATCTTTAATTCGGATTCTAGTCATGTGAATAAAGTGAAAGCGTTACAAAAAGACTACCCTACAGAGTGGCGTGAAAAACTTTTGAAGAGCTAGTTTAAAAAAGTTAATATCATTTTGAAACACTCCTATTCAGATGGCTAAGGCACACAAGAAATTAGGGGACTCTGCTGTATTCCTACCCTGAAGCGTTACCCTAAAGTCCTATTGCATAGGTCTAAATAAGAGCTTGGGGATCATTTTAACCATAGAAAGCTTATGTTTTCATTAAAAATGTTATGATACGCTCAAATTAGTCAAGCAAACAAGCAAAAAAATTAAAAGGGTTAGATTGAAAATATTCGTTCTGTTGATGTCGGTAATTTTAGGAATATCATTAACAGGTTGCATAGGCTATCGTATGGACTTAGAACATTTTAACACGCTCTATTATGAAGAAAGCCCTAAACAAGCTTATGAATATTCTAAACAATTCACTAAGAAAAAAAAGAACGCTCTTTTATGGGACTTGCAAAACGGCTTGAGCGCTTTATACGCCAGAGATTACCAGACTTCTTTAGGGGTATTAGATCAAGCCGAGCAACGCTTTGATAAAACCCAAAGCGCTTTCACAAGAGGGGCTGGTTATGTGGGCGCTACCATGATTAATGATAATGTGCGCGCTTATGGGGGGAATATTTATGAGGGCGTTTTAATCAATTATTACAAAGCGATAGACTACATGCTTTTAAACGATAGCACGAAAGCTAGGGTGCAATTCAACCGTGCGAATGAACGCCAACGCAGGGCTAAAGAATTTTATTATGAGGAAGTTCAAAAAGCCATTAAAGAGATCGATTCTAGCAAAAAGCACAATATCAATATGGAACGCTCTAGGGTAGAAGTGAGCGAGATTTTAAACAACACCTATTCTAATTTAGACAAATACGAAGCTTATCAAGGCTTGCTTAACCCAGCGGTTTCGTATCTTTCAGGGTTGTTTTACGCTTTAAATGGGGATAAGAATAAGGGGTTAGGCTATCTTAATGAAGCCTATGGGATCAGTCAAAGCCCTTTCGTGGCTCAAGACTTGGTTTTTTTCAAAAACCCTAACAGGAGCCATTTCACTTGGATCATCATTGAAGATGGTAAAGAGCCGCAAAAAAGCGAATTTAAAATTGATGTGCCTATTTTTATGATTGATTCGGTTTATAATGTGAGTATAGCCTTGCCCAAGCTAGAAAAAGGGGAAGCGTTTTATCAAAATTTCACTCTCAAAGATGGAGAAAAAGTAACGCCCTTTGACACTTTAGCCTCAATAGATGCGGTGGTCGCTAGCGAATTTAGGAAGCAATTGCCCTATATTATCACTAGAGCCATTCTATCGGCTACTTTTAAGGTGGGCATGCAAGCGGTAGCGAACTATTATTTGGGGTTTGTTGGAGGGCTAGTAACTTCGTTGTATTCGGGTGTGAGCACCTTTGCAGACACCAGAAACACGAGCATTTTTGCCCATAAAATCTATCTTATGCGTATCAAAAACAAAGCTTTTGAAAATTATGAAGTTCGAGCTGATTCTATTGACGCTTTTTCGTTTTCCTTAAAGCCTTGTAAAAGATCGCTTGAAAACCCTAAAGTCATTGACGCTAGGGAATTGCTTTCTGGGTTTGTAACAGCCCCACAAATCTTTTGCTCTAACCGCCATAATATTTTATACATCCGCAGTTTTAAAAACGGGTTTGTTTTGAGTCATTTAAAATGATTCCAAAACCCCAAAGATAGTTTTTAAGTGTCGTTGGCATTAAACACAAACACGATATAATTATAAAACGATACGAAAACCTAAATTAAGGGGAAGTCATGGCTGATAGTTTAGCGGGCATTGATCAAGTTACGAGTTTGCATAAAAATAACGAGTTGCAATTGTTGTGTTTCAGGCTGGGTAAAAACAAGGATTTGTATGCGGTCAATGTCTTTAAGATCCGTGAAGTGGTGAAATACCATGGCAATCTCACCATCATCAGCCACGAAAACAATTCGCTCGTTGAGGGGCTAATCATTATAAGAGAGCTCACCATTCCCTTGATTGATATGAAAAAATGGTTTTATTATGACAGCCAGAACAAAAGCAAGGATTTACGCCCTTACAGGATAGAAAAAGAAAAAGGCGAAGACGATATTGTTATGATTTGTGAGTTTTCTCGCTGGACCATAGGGGTTAGGATCTATGAAGCGGATAGGATTTTGAGCAAGAAATGGACTGAAATGGAGCAAAGCACTGGGCTAGGGGGATCTGCTGGGAATAACAAACTCGTGAGCCGCACGCGCTATTTTGACGGGCGCTTGGTGCAAGTGGTGGATATTGAAAAAATGCTTATAGATGTGTTCCCTTGGATTGAAGATGAAAAACACAGCGATTTAGAGACGCTCTCTAAAATCCATTCTAACCAATGCGTTTTGCTCGCTGATGACTCCCCAAGCGTTTTAAAAACCATGCAAATGATTTTAGACAAGCTAGGCGTCAAGCATATAGATTTTATCAATGGTAAAACCTTATTAGAGCATTTATTCAACCCCACAACCGATGTGAGCAACATTGGTCTTATCATTACCGATTTAGAAATGCCAGAAGCGAGCGGTTTTGAAGTGATCAAACAGGTTAAAAACAATCCTTTAACTTCAAAAATCCCTATCGTGGTCAATTCTTCTATGAGCGGGAGCTCTAATGAAGACATGGCCAGGAGTTTAAAGGCCGATGATTTCATCTCCAAATCTAACCCCAAAGACATACAGCGAGTGGTTAAGCAATTTTTGGAATCAGCATGAAAAAATACAGCGCTATCCCCACCCCTTGCTATGTGCTAGAGAGCGAACGCTTAGAAAAAAACGCTAAGATTTTAGAAATCGTGCGCCAACAAAGCGGGACAAAGGTTTTGCTCGCTTTAAAGGGGTATGCGTTTTGGCGTGAGTTTGGGATTTTAAGGCAAAAATTGAACGGGTGTTGCGCAAGCGGTCTTTATGAGGCTAAGCTCGCTTTTGAAGAATTTGGGGGGCGAGAGAGCCATAAGGAAATTTGCGTTTATAGCCCGGCTTTTAAAGAGGCTGAAATGAGCGCGATTTTACCCCTAGCGACAAGCATCATTTTCAACTCTTTTTACCAATACGCCACCTATAAAGACAGGATTTTAGACAAAAACAAGCAATTAGAAAACTTGGGCTTAAGCCCCATTAAAATGGGTTTGAGGATAAACCCTCTCTATAGCGAAGTAACCCCAGCGATCTATAACCCATGCTCTAAAATGAGCCGGTTAGGGATTACGCCTAGCGGATTTGAAAAAGGGGTGAAAGAGCATGGCTTAGAGGGGGTGAGCGGGTTGCACTTCCATACGCATTGCGAGCAAAACGCTGACGCTTTGTGCCGGACTTTAGAGCATGTAGAAAGGCATTTCAAGCCCTATTTAGAAAACATGGCGTGGGTGAATTTTGGTGGGGGGCATCATATCACTAGGAGCGATTACGATGTGAATTTGCTCATCCAAACGATTAAGGATTTCAAAGAGCGTTATCATGATATAGAAGTGATTTTAGAGCCTGGGGAAGCCATAGGGTGGCAATGCGGGTTTTTAATCGCAAGCGTGATAGATATTGTTCAAAACGATCAAGAAATTGCGATCTTAGACGCTTCTTTTAGCGCTCACATGCCCGATTGCTTAGAAATGCCTTATCGCCCCAGTATCCTTAAAATTTCCGTAGAAAACGATGAAGAAATTATTGAAATGGAAAAGGGCGAAAATCAAGGGGCGTTTTCTTATTTTTTAGGCGGCCCTACTTGTTTAGCGGGGGATTTTATGGGGAGCTTTAGTTTTGAGAAGCCTTTAAAAAGGGGCGATAAAATCGTGTTTCAAGACATGCTCCATTATACGATTGTCAAAAACAACTCGTTTAATGGCGTGCCGCTCCCAAGCCTGGCTAAAATAGATTCGCAAGGTTTTAAGATCCTCAAAAGCTTTTCTTATGAAGATTATAAAAACAGGAATTAAAGCTTTTGATTAAGGCTTTTGGGGCTTGTAAAAAGGCTTACGCACAACATTCCAACACCAAGCCCGGCCAACACCGCGCCAATGGTGTGCATGTCTAAATAGATGCGAGCGAGCATGGTTAAAGGGATTAAAGGCAAGAGCCACAAGTATTTTTTAAAAGAATAACGGCGCATTAAAAACGCCACCGCCAAACCCACCATAGACGAATGCCCGCTTGGCATGTTGAAATTACCCCCATAAGGGCGCTCGCCCAAACGCCGATCATTGATCGTTACATGGTTTAAGGCTCTTTTAGTGGTGTGCGTGAGGAGGGTTGTAGCGATAGAAGCGTTAGCGACTTGAAAAAGCCCTACCGCATCTCTTTGAATTAAAGGAATCGCCACAGATAAAATCGTAGGGATAAAGCGCGCGTAATGCTCGGTGAAATGAAACACCAAAGGCACGCTATGCTGTTTAGGGACTTTAGGGAAAGGCGCAAAAATACCTAGTAAAATCAAGCCCAAACTGAGTGCTAACAAAGTTTTAGAAAAGCTTTTAGGCAGGCTTTCACAAAATTTTTGTTTAAATAAGAATTTTTTCATGAGTGTTATTTTACTCTTTTTTGTGTTTGAGCAGATCTAAAGAAGGGCGATAAACAACGCTTGGGTTTTTAAAATCCAAAAACACCCCTAAAACGCTATGGAAAATGGTATTTTGATTAATGGGGGTTTGGGTTTGAATGATGGAATGCTCCTTTTTAAAAAGATCATTGGCATAAAGAATAAAGGGGATCTCGTATTGTTCTTTAGGGGCGATGCTTTTAGGAATGCCATGCAAATAATACGCTCCTTCGCCCAAACTTTCGCCATGATCGCTTAAATAAATCATTAAGGCGGGCTGCTTGGCCTTTTCAAGCATGCTAATGATTTTGTCTAGCAGATAGTCGTTGTAAAAAATGGTGTTGTCATAGGCGTTAATCAGGCTTTCTTTGGAGCAAGAAGACAGATCAGCGCTTGAGCAATAAGGCTTAAACACCCTAAAATTTAAAGGCACTTTGTTGTCATAGTTGGGGCCATGCGAGCCGGCAAGGTGTAAGATGAGTAAGACATTTTCGTTAGAGTGTTCTTTTAAAAGGTCAGGCAAATTATAGAGTAAGGATTCATCATAAGGAGCGATCGCTTCGCAATTGGGGCATTTTTGAATCAATTCGTAGTTTTTACGATAGCTTGTAACCTTAACATTCTTTTCGCCGTCATTCGCGCTATACCAAAAGACTTTGATACCGGCATTAGTCAAGTAAGTTGGCAAATTTTCATAGGCGTTGTTTTTAAAAGAAGAATCTAAAATGCATTCCAAACTCGCTGTCGTGTAAGTGGCGCAAGAAGTGGCGTTAAAAAGGGTGAGTTCATGATTTTCTAAGCGTTTGCTTAATCTTGGGGTGGTGGGTTTTTGATAGCCATAAAGGGCGTAATTGTGTTTCCTAGCGCTTTCACCAATGACTAGCACTACAAACGAATGAGAATGGTTGGGCGAAAAGAGAGGGAGCGGCTTGATAGTGGGGGCGAAAAATTTAAGAGCACTCACTCTAAAAGCGTTCACGCTATAAGCGAAGGGCAGAATTAAGCCCCCTATGAATTTCGCATGCTTGTCAAACCACAGCCAATTTTTAGCGTTAGCTAAAGCGCTAGCGATAAAGATAAACACTAACGCCAAGATCGCTAAAAAGGGCGCTTTTTTAGAAGAATTTTTGATGGGGATTTTATAAATGATATAGCCGGGTAACACCCCAAAAACAACGATAAAAACAAATAATTTAACGCTCAAAAAGCCTAAAACTTCATGCGTGTTGGTGTTTAAGACATTACCCATCATGCTCTTATTTAAAAACACCTTATAAGCGCTAATGAAATAGAAAGCGACAGAATTGAGCCAACTAAAAACAACCGCACTTAAGCGCATCAAAGAAGCAGAGATCAAGCCTAACGCCAAAAAAAGAGCGCCATTAACGCAAAAAAGCACCACAACCATCATGGCTATAAAACTAACTTGGTTGCTTTCTTTATAAACATAAGCGAACAAAGGGAAATGGTATAAAACGCCAAAAATAAGGCTATAAAGCAAACCGGCTTGCAGACAACTTAGGGGCTTTAAAAATTTTAGATGAAATGGTAATGTCAAACACGCCCCTTAAAATCAATCAATCTTAGGATTATATCGTAGGTATGGGGATTTTATGGTTTATTTTAAAGTGGAAAGCACTTTTTTTAGGGTGGTTGCGTTTAAGAGCTTTAAAGCGTGTTTGTTGTAGGATCTCATCACGCCCCATAGTCGCAATATGGGGCAAATCCAAATAAGGAGCATGCCATGAAGCGTAAAAGTGGCAAACGCTCTTGGAAACTATTATACCTTGAAATTTCTTTTTCTTGGTTTAAGGTAGTGTTTTTGATGAAACGCTGATTTCTAAGAGCGTTCCCTAAGCCTAAAAAGCTTAGGGGTTTCCTTTTCAAGTGGGTTTGTCCTTGACTTTTGGGGCGTTTGCATGCGGTTATTAAAAAATGATCGCTTGAATAACGCTAATTTTTATTTAGATTGTAAAAAACGCCTTTGAGTATTTTTTATGATTAACGCTTGAAGTCAAAAAACTTTGTTTGGTGGAAAAAATTAAAAAAGTTTAGAAAAATAAAAACTTTATGAAAAGATTAAAAAGCGAGTGAGAAGTCAGCGAAAAAAGATTAAACCCCCTAAAAAGAGGGTTTAAAAAGGGGTTTAATACTTTAGTAAGCAAACACATAGTTGAGATACACGCTATAAAGCCTTCTGTATTGCAAGGTAGTGCCTAGCAAAGAATAGTAATTCGTGTTGATCGTGGGGATCTTCACGCCTAATTCCATGCCATGTTGCGTGCTATGATCAGCGCCTCTTCTCTTATTCCTAGCGAGATTGGTCCTTAAGCCCAAATTGAATAGGAATTGGAAGTTAGAGGTGTTGATTTTAGCCTTATAGTAATTGTTCACATTCGCCAAATTCACATACTGAGAATTAAGCCATGAAGTCCCGGCTAAGGCGATACCGCCAAACGCGCCAAAAGAAATTTTATTGTGTTTAGTGGCTTTATCGTTGATGAAATTCACTAACAAATCGCTCCCCACACCATAAGTCCAAACATCAGAAGAGGCGTTGAAAAATTGGGATTTGTTATAGGTGTGGTTGTAATCCACAAAGCCGTAGTATCTCGCGCCCCATCGTTTGTTTTTCCCAAAGAATTGCTTATAGCCCACTTGAAAGCCGATCCCGTTCATCGCGCCGTTATTGGTGGTAGAAGCGGCGATTAAGCCGGCGCGTCTGAAAGGGTTACTGCCTAATTCTTGAGTCCTAGATTGCACTTGAGAATGGATATTGGAGTCAATGTAGTAGTTGTCTTGTATGCCTTGCGGGCTATTAGGGTTAGTCTTTTTGCTCACCACATTTTGCAAAGATTGAGCGTCAGGCAAGCTTGAAACGGCTGCTGTGATGCTGTCATAATGTTCGCCTAGCTTTTTATACTGGCTGCTGAAATTCGCTAAAGTGTAGGCGAGATCTTGTGCATTATGGATTCGCTCCGCTTGGTTGCCAAAATGAGCGATGCTGTTTTTTAGATTCGTTACGGTTTCTCCCACATACGCGCAACCGGCTCCCCAAGTGTTAGAAGTGACCGTGCCAGATGGCGTGCCACGAAGATTGCCATCGCTACCCTTTTCATGGCACACCCCTAAAGAGTCTTTCACAAACGCTGCAGGGATTCTTTCAAAGTCCTTCACCACTGCTTGAGCGCGGTTTAAAATCTCCGCTTGCGCTCTAGCGTTAGCGAACATGCTTTGAGAAAAGCTAGCGTCTTTATAGGGGTTGAATGTCTTTCCAGTGTCTAGGTTGTGCTGGTTTTGCGCGTTTGCAGTAACGATTTTGGATTGCTCTACGGCTATTTCAGCGTTTTTGATCATGTCTTGAATTGCACTGATTTCATTTTTAAAAATCCCGCACGCGCTCCCATCGCCCTTCAAATATATTCCTTCCCATAAACTACCACTGCTTGCACCACCTGCACCACCATTATTGATCCATGGGCATGCGCTATTAAGGGTAGTTATAATGGTGCTAGCCTGTTTTAAAAGCTCTTGAGCGTTATTTTTTGTAACAATTTCTTCTTTATTATTATTGCTATTGCTCCCATTTTGGTTGATTGTAAATTTAAGTTCGGTGTTGGTGTCGCTTAAGGCAGGAATATCCTTCCCACTTGCTCCAAAAGCCTTTTGGATGATTTGATAAGCCTTATTGATTTTCGCGTAATTTTCAGTGGATATAATGCTATATGGTCCTGGTTCATATTGAGTAGTGCCACAAGTAATGGTGGTCCCTCCCCATTGATTTGTTGGTGTGTTGTGGAAAGTTTGAACGCCTCCATTTTTGCTGCTGTCTTTGCCAGGGCCGCAAGGGCTGATCGCATAGCTCATGACTTGCCACAACCCCGCTGCCGCATTGAGCGCTAAAAGCACCGCTTGATATGCCGGGGAGTTCTCTTTATCATTGATTAAATTCTTCGCACTCGCATCCAAATTAGTCCTTGCGTTATTGATAGCGTTGGGGTCGGAGGACTGCCTGATGAGAGTGTTTAGGGTGCTGTAACTCGTTAAAAGATTGTTCAATCTTTCATAACTATCTGAAAGATCTTGAATGCCTTTAGTGTTTTTCACCATTTGAGCGGATTCACCGATTTGATAACCCGCACTCACAAAAAAGCCGTTGTCTTCAGCGCTTAAAGTGGAAACTAAAAGCGAACCTAAGGTTAATGACAGAAATTTTTTCTTCATGTTTTTCCTTTACTTCTTGAAATAAGATTGATTTTGTCAGTAAATCTTGCGGAAATGTATATTTAAGTAATTCTATACCGCAAGCTTTCGTTAATATAGTATAAATTAATGCGATTTTGATATTAATGAGGCGTTTTTGCCCTTTCAAAAAAAAAAAAAAAAAAGGTTTTTGTAGCGTTTCTAAACAAATATTAAACCAATAAAGGTAATTTTAAAAGAAATGAGGTTGTTTAATAGGGGTGGCTATCAAAAAAGGGGGTTTTTAACTTTGGTTGTTTGGTGTGGTTGTAATAGTGATTTTTTCTTTAGATTTTGTTATAAAAATGATTTTTTCTAAAAAATGAGATTTGATTGCTTGAGATTTGTTGTAAAAAGGATTTTCTTAAGGAGATAGAAAGGTTTTGCAATCATTTTCCCCAAAAACTCAAGGGTTTGCTTGTAAAAGTGGGGTTATTTTTGAGTTTTGGGGCGTTTGCATGCGGTTATTAAAAGATTATCGCTCGCTTGATGTGAGATCCTTACTCTTTTAAACAAGGCTTTGAGCGTTTCTTAAAACTATCACCAACGCTCTGTTAGGACAAAGCCTAATCCCCTACATAGACTTGTCTTGGGCGTGTGATCCTGGCTTGCGGACTTTTGACATGCTCTAAAAGCTGAGCGCACCAGCCTACGGTTCGGCCAATGACAAACACCGGTGTGAAAAAACGCACCGGGATTTTTAAAGCCCTTAAAATCGTGCCAGAGTAGAAATCCACATTAGGGTAGAGATTCCTTTCAATGAAATACTCGTCTTTTAGCGCGATTTCTTCCACTTTGGCGGCGATTTCACTCAACCTCTTGTCCATTTTAACGCCTTTTTGGTGCAGTTCGTCTTTTAGGCCTTTTAAGATTTTTGCACGCGGATCATAGCTTTTATACACCCTATGCCCAAAGCCCATGAGTTTGAAACTGTCGTTTTTGTCTTTCACGCGTGCAATATATTTATCCACATTTTTCACATCGCCGATTTCTTCTAATTGCAAAAGCACTTTTTCATTCGCTCCGCCATGCAAATGCCCCCATAAAGCGCTAATACCCGCACTAATGGCTGCATAAGGATGCACGCCGGTGCTAGCGACATTCCTTACCGTGGTAGAAGAGGCGTTTTGCCCATGGTCAGCGTGTAAGGTTAGGATTTTATCAAAGGCTTCCACTTCTAGGGGTGTGATTTCCGCTTCGCCTTGAGTGGTGTGTTTTAAACGGCTATAAGGATACCCTCTCAGCATGAAAAGGATATTTTCCACATAAGAGCGCGCGATGTCCGGATAAATAATGGGTGCTCCCACTTCATTACGATAGCAAATAGCCGCCAGCGTGGGGATTTTAGCGATAATTCTTCTGGCCATAGTTTGGTAATCTTCTTCAGTGTGCATGTTTTGGTGCGTGGAATAAAGGGTGGATAAAATAGACACACCGCT
This sequence comes from Helicobacter pylori, assembly GCF_009689985.1. Classification (NCBI taxonomy): domain Bacteria; kingdom Pseudomonadati; phylum Campylobacterota; class Epsilonproteobacteria; order Campylobacterales; family Helicobacteraceae; genus Helicobacter; species Helicobacter pylori. Next base: position 201,873 of record NZ_QBAW01000001.1, read on the forward strand.
AGAAAGTTTCGCCATAGGGTGGGCGTTGCTAGGGAAGGCTGAAAACATGTTGAGTAAGCTCTCATGCACAAAACTTCTGTGGCGTAGTTCCAATTCAAATTCCAAGCTTTCATCTTGATTTTTGGGTAATTCCCCTGTGAGTAATAGCCTGCACACATCTACATATTTGTATTTGGCGACTAAATCTTCTATTCTGTGCCCTCTGTAATACAATTCGCCTTTTTTGCCATTGATATAGCTGATTTTAGATTGGCACCCGGCGGTAGAAGAATACCCTGGATCGTAAGAAAAAAACCCGGTCGTTTCAAAAAGCTTGGAAAAATCCACCGCTTTAGGCCCACGAGTGCATTCAATCGTTTCAAATTCATAGCGTTCATTATTTTCATTATTGATTAAAGTAACAGACATTGTGATTCCCTTAAGTTTTGATAATATTCAACTCCTAATTATAAGCCAAAAAATTAAATGATTTCTTTTAAAAACATTCCGTTTTTTCAAGTTATTTCCAACCGCTACTTTTAAACACGCATTCAAAAAAGATTTTTAGGGGTTATATAGTATTTTTGCGCTAGTATAGTTACTCAAACTTTAGAAAAAGGATAAACAATGGCTTACAACCCCAAAATTTTACAAAAGCCTAAAGAGGGCGAAGAAATTACGATTAAAGACAATAAATTGCATGTGCCAAATTACCCCATTATCCCTTTCATTGAGGGCGATGGCATTGGATCAGATATTACCCCGGCGATGATTAAAGTGGTGGATAGCACGGTTCAAAAGGCGTATAAAGGCGAGAAAAAAATCGCATGGTATGAAGTGTTTGTGGGCGAAAAATGCTATCAAAAATTTAAAGATCATAAGGAATTAAGCCCCGAAGAGCAATGGCTCTTACCGGACACTATTGAAGCGATCAACCATTATAAAGTCTCCATTAAAGGGCCTTTGACCACGCCTATTGGTGAGGGGTTTAGATCGTTGAATGTAGCGTTACGCCAAAAAATGGACTTGTATGTGTGCTTGAGACCGGTAAGGTGGTATGGGAGTCCGAGTCCGGTGAAAGAACCACAAAAAGTGGATATGGTGATTTTTAGAGAAAATTCTGAAGACATTTATGCGGGCATTGAATGGCAAGAAGGCAGTGCGGAAGCGAAAAAACTCATCCATTTTTTACAAAATGAATTAAAGGTTAAAAAAATCCGCTTCCCTGAAAGCAGCGGCATAGGGGTAAAACCCATTAGCAAAGAAGGCACAGAGAGGCTAGTGAGGAAAGCGATTGAATACGCTATTGATAACGACAAGCCAAGCGTAACTTTTGTGCATAAAGGCAATATCATGAAATACACCGAAGGGGCGTTCATGAAATGGGGCTATGCGCTCGCTCAAAAAGAATTTAACGCTCAAGTCATTGATAAAGGCCCATGGTGTTCTTTGAAAAACCCTAAAACCGGTAAAGAAATCATCATTAAAGACATGATCGCTGACGCGTTTTTGCAACAAATCTTATTACGCCCTAGCGAATACAGCGTCATTGCGACCATGAATTTGAACGGGGATTATATCTCTGATGCGTTAGCGGCGATGGTGGGGGGTATTGGTATCGCTCCTGGGGCTAATCTCAATGACACAGTGGGCATGTTTGAAGCCACCCATGGCACCGCTCCTAAATACGCCGGGCTGGATAAAGTCAATCCGGGGTCTATTATTTTGAGCGCGGAAATGATGTTAAGGCATATGGGCTGGGTGGAAGCGGCTGATTTGATCGTCTCTGCTATGGAAAAAGCGATTAAGAGCAAGAAAGTTACTTATGATTTCGCTCGTTTGATGGATGGGGCTAAAGAAGTCAAATGCTCTGAATTCGCTAGCGTGATGATTGAAAACATGTGAAAGAGCGTTTTTTAAGCTCTGGTGTTTGATGCGATTATTAGGCTAATACTATCATAAGGAATGAAGTTGATAAAATTTGTGCGTAATGTGGTTTTATTCATTTTAACAGCGATCTTTTTAGTGCTCATGCTTTTAGTGAGCTATTGCATGCCCCATTATAGTGTGGCTGTCATTAGTGGGGTGGAAGTCAAAAGAATGAATGAAAATGAAAACACGCCCAATAATAAGGAAGTAAAAACCCTTGCTAGAGATGTCTATTTTGTGCAAACTTACGACCCTAAGGATCAAAAAAGCGTGACCGTCTATCGTAACGAAGACACGCGCTTTGGCTTCCCTTTTTATTTTAAGTTTAATTCGGCTGATATTTCAGCCCTCGCTCAAAGTTTAGTCAACCAGCAAGTGGAAGTGCAATACTATGGCTGGCGGATCAATTTGTTTAACATGTTCCCTAATGTGATTTTTTTAAAGCCCTTAAAAGAGAGTGCTGAGATGTCAAAACCCATTTTTAGCTGGATTTTATACGCCTTGCTACTAATGGGCTTTTTTATCAGCACACGTTCTGTTTGCACTTTATTTAAGAGCAAAGCTCATTAATTCCTTTAGGCTTTGTTGGAAAATCACAATGGGGTTATTGGAGCGTTTATTAAAAAGCTCAATATAGGGCAAACTGATGCTGTGAAAAGCGGTGTTGTTTTCTCTCAGATTGATAGCGATTTGATAATCCAGTTGGTGGGATTTCAATAAAAAGTCATTCAGCAAACAATCATTAATCAAACCCAAATTGTCATGGCTGATCAAAAGCATTTTGGCTTTTAATTTTAGGGCCAAATCCAGCATGTTTTCTTCTAAAGTGATAGGCACGCATAGCCCCCCAGCCCCTTCAACGATGACTAAATCGTAAGTTTTGGTGAAATTTTGAAGGCGTTGGGTTAAATTGTCCGTGTCAATGGGGGCGTTTAGATCTTCTTCTTGTTGGGCGATGAGGGGGGCTGAAGCTTTATGATAACGATAGAATGAAATGTCTTTTAAGGTTAAAGAGCGATCCAAAAGGCGGTTATCTTGCAAGAACAAATGCGCATCGCTAAAGTGGTTGGTTGCATCATTAACGCCTGTTTCAATGGGTTTTAATAAAATCGTTCTAACGCCACAAGCGTTGCAATATTGGGCTAAGAGCCTAGCGCATGTGGTTTTTCCGGTATTAGTGTTAGTCGCGCTGATAAAAAGCATGGTTTAACCTTTAAATTTATAGTCGTTACCTCTAAACTGATAAGCCCCATCAAAGATTTGAGAAGTCAATACATTTTTGATTTGTGGTAACTTCACATTCTTTAGTGCTTCTCGTGGGACTTCAATCACCAATTCGTTTAACACTTGGTCGCTTAAAGGGTTATCAATATCAAAAATGAAACTTAAGATATTGTGGAGTGAGTTATAGGTAACCTTGTCAATTAACGCATAATTCAGTCTAACGCCCTCTGCTTGCTCTATAGCGGTAACGATGCTTTTAGATAGTCTAGGGCTGATATTGTTAAGCTGTGTCGCTAAATCTGTCGGTGAAATAAAGCAATAACCCGCATCGGTGTCAATAGTGTTAGCAAGCACTTTAGCTAATAATGTCCTACTCACTTTTTTGCCTTGTCTTAAAGCCTTAACAAGGTTATTGACTTTAATGTTGTGGCTGTAACTTGCTTTAAAACTTTTACTTTTAGCGCATCTTTGTAAATCCAGTCTTTTAATAGCTTGTAGCTCGTATTGTTGGATTTTGTCCATATCAAAAGTGCGACCAGGATAATTTCGTTCCGCTCCTAAACTGCTATGAATAGAAGTTTTAATGTGGTGTTCAATGTAGGCTTTACAAGGGATGTTAAATCCCTCAATGTCTTTAGGCATTCCCATTGCTTTTAATTTTGTCGTAGAAAGCTCTTCAAAACTAACGCCATAATTTTCCATATTTTTCTTTTCAAAGAATGTATAGACTTTATTGTGTAAGCGTGTGAGAGATTGGGTTAAAGGGATAGTGAATGTGATGTCAGTGAATTTCGCCCACACATCGCCAAAGTCATTAGGTAAAGCGCTCACCAATTCCACCTTATCAGTCTTTGCGTTGTCGCAATAACAAATCGCCGCTTGATTGAATAGTCTCGCTAACAACAATAAATAGCTCGCTAAATCAAATGTGCTACTAGGTTCGTTTGCGAATACAAAAAAACTAGTCTCTTTATCAGGGATAAGGTCGTCATCAATATTCTCTTTCCAATAACCGATTACTTGAATATAACCTAAAAAGTGTCGCTTACTATCCAATAGTGATTTTAGCTGTCGTGTCCTTTTCATATTGTCTTTTTGAGTGTAGCGGTATTTTTTGACAAATTTATCACTAGACATAAAGTCTTTCATTGTGGCTTCACTTTTAGGAGCAATATAGCTATCCATAAATTTTTGTCCAAATAAATTGCGAAGTGTCCTATAAATGTTAGTGTTCCCTTTAAAGAAGTCTTTAGCTTTTATAGGTTTATGTAAGTCTATTTTAGTGGGTTTGTTTTGCCAATATTGAGTGATTTTATCGGCGTCAGCTTTAATATAACCGCTCTTATAAGCAATGATTAGTGCTTTTCGTTGGTTTTCAGTAAAGTCTTTAATAAAAGCGTCTTTAAAAGGTCTAAACGCAGAGATAGTCCCAAAAGGTAGTCCGCTTTTGATTTTATTGACAATGCTATTGAGATTAGCGCTCTCAATGGTAGAGCCTTTAATAGTCTCTGTGTTTTGTTCTCTTTTAAGTCGTGAGAGTTCATCGCCAAAGGCATCTAATGTCGCTCTTAAAGATAAGTTGTCTTTTATCCTTACTCTGGGTTTATTTTGTCTAGCTAGTTTCTTGTCCGCTAACGCCTTATCAATAGCCGATGTTAAAGAAGTGTTTCTTTTTTGTGGCTCATCAACAAATTCTAAAAAGTCGTAATTCAATAGCATTATCGTGTCCTTTTCTTTAAGCGAGATTGTAGCGCTTTATCTTTGAGCTTTCAGCGGGTCATTAGGGTTTATTTGGTATAATACCAAAACTTCATTTAAGGTTGGTTCTTATGAATATTTTATTTGGGATTAGCGACACGCAAGAATGCTATAACGCTATTAAATTCGCTGTCAAATTAGCCCATTCGCTTAAAGAGGTCCGTTTCACTCTATTGCATGTGAGCATGGAAGTGTTTATTTATAGCGAAAGCGGGATGATGGATTACGGCCAAACAGAAGCCTTAGAAGAAGAAAAAGCTAAGGCTTTGTTAAAGCAATTTGAAGACGCTTTCAAAAAAGAAAATATAGAGTGCGAGAGCGTTCTAAAAAGCGGTGATTTGATTGATGTGGTTTTAGAAATGGCAAAGGATTATGATTTGTTATTGATTGGGGCGAGCGAATCCAATTTGTTGTATCGTTTGTTCATTTCACACCAAAATAGCTTGGTTGAACAATCCAGTATCCCTGTTGTGATCGCCAAGTAGCATGAATAAGCGGCATGAAAATGTATAACATACCCACCCCCACCATGGCGCAAGTGATCATGGTTGATGACCCCATTACGACAGCGGAATTTGTCATCTCTGCTTTAAGGGATTTTTTTGACAAGTCTTTAGAAGAGGCTCAAGCCCTCACATCAAGCATCCATCGTGATGGCGAGGGGGTTTGCGGCGTCTATCCTTATGATATTGCCAGGCATAGGGCAGCATGGGTTAGGGATAAAGCCAAAGAGTTGGATCTCCCTTTAAAATTATTGGTAGAAGAGATAAGATAATGGCTAAATTCAATCAAGATCTCAATGAAGTCCTAAACCGAGCTTTAAATTTAGCCCTAGATCTTAACCATGCCCTTTGCACCACAGAGCATGTGCTATTGGTCATTTTAGAACATGAGAGCGGGGCAAAGATGATTGGCGCTTTAGAAAGAGATGATTATGATAAAATGAGGCAAATCCTTAAAGACTACTTGTTGCAATACGTGCCTTTAAAGAATGATCCAGCCAAAATGCCTGCCAGGAGTTTTGTGCTATTAAGAATGCTTAAAACCATGTATGCGAGCTGTTTTGAGAGCGTGGGCGTGGAAGAATTGCTTGTTGTAATGCTAGATCACCCTGATTGTTACGCTTCAAAACTCATGGATAGTTTTGGCGTCTCTCGTTTGTATTCTAGTTCTGCTTTATTGGATCTGGATAACCATGGTATTCCTAATAATACCAATAAGGAAGAAGCGCCCAAGAACACTCCCTTAAAAAAATACGCTAAAAATTTGAGCGCTTTAGCCCAAGAGAACGCTTTAGATCCAGTCATTGGCAGAGAAGAAGAGATTTTAAGAGTGATAGAAATTTTAGGGCGCAGGAAAAAGAATAACCCGCTTTTAATTGGCGAAGCGGGCGTGGGGAAAACCTCCATCGCTGAAGCTTTGGCTTTAAAAATCGCTCAAAAAGAAGTGCCGGAGTTTTTGCAAGAATATGAAGTCTATTCTTTGGATTTGGCTCTAATGGTGGCTGGGGCAAAATACAGAGGGGATTTTGAAAAACGCTTGAAAAAAACGCTTAAAGAGATCCAACAAAACGGTCGCATCATTTTATTCATTGATGAAATCCACACCCTTTTAGGCGCAGGGAGCAGTAACGCTGGGAGCTTGGATGCGGCGAACATATTAAAACCGGTTTTAACGGATGGGGGCTTGAAATGTTTAGGAGCGACCACTTTTGAAGAATACCGCAGCGTGTTTGAAAAAGACAAGGCTTTTAATAGGCGCTTTTCAGTAGTAAAAGTTGAAGAGCCTTCTAAAGAAGCGTGTTACTTGATTTTGAAAAAGATCGCTCCCCTTTATGAAGAACACCACCAAGTGCGTTATGATGAGAGCGTGTTTAAGGCATGCGTGGATTTGACGAGTTATTACATGCATGATAAATTCTTGCCGGATAAAGCGATTGAATTGTTAGATGAAGTGGGATCGAGGAAAAAAATCAACCCCAAAAAGGGCAAAAAAATCGGCGTTGATGACGTGAAAGAAACGCTCGCTATAAAGCTTAAAATCCCTAAAATGCGTTTGAGCAGCGATAAAAAAGCCCTTTTAAGGAATTTAGAAAAATCGCTTAAAAATAAGATTTTTGCCCAAGCAGACGCGATCAGTCTTGTCAGCAATGCGATTAAAATCCAGTATTGCGGGCTTTCTGCAAAAAATAAGCCTGTGGGGAGCTTTTTATTCGTGGGGCCTAGTGGGGTGGGGAAAACAGAGTTGGCTAAAGAATTGGCCTTGAATTTGAATTTGCATTTTGAACGCTTTGACATGAGCGAATACAAAGAAGCCCATAGCGTGGCAAAGCTCATCGGGAGTCCTAGCGGTTATGTGGGGTTTGAGCAAGGGGGGTTATTGGTGAATGCGATTAAAAAGCACCCGCATTGTTTGCTGCTTTTAGATGAGATAGAAAAGGCCCATTCTAATGTGTATGATTTGTTGTTGCAAGTGATGGATAACGCCACTTTGAGCGATAATTTAGGCAATCAGGCGAGTTTTAAGCATGTGATTTTGATTATGACTTCAAATGTGGGGAGTAAGGATAAGGATACGCTAGGGTTTTTTAGCGCTAAAAACACCAAGTATGATAGAGCCGTTAAAGAGCTTTTGACCCCTGAATTACGATCTAGGATTGATGCGATCGTGCCGTTTAATGCGCTCAGTTTGGAGGATTTTGAACGCATTGTTTCTGTGGAATTAGACAAATTAAAAGCCCTAGCGCTAGAGCAAGACATAACCTTAAAATTCCATAAAGAAGTTGTGAAATTCATCGCGCAAAAAAGCTACCAAACGACTTTAGGAGCGAGAGAAATTAAAAAAATCATTCACAATGAGATCAAAACCCCATTAAGCGATCTACTGCTCTTGCAATCGTTTAAAAAACCTTGTAAGATCGCTTGCTTGCTAGAAAAAAACCAATTGGTTTTGAAAGAAATCAAGCGTGCGCAAAAGGTGAAAGAAAATGACTTTTGAAATGCTTTATAGTAAGATCCATAGGGCTACAATCACAGACGCTAATCTCAATTATGTAGGCTCGATCACCATAGATGAGGATTTGGCCAAATTCGCTAATCTTAGAGAGGGCATGAAGGTAGAAATCGTAGATGTCAATAATGGCGAACGCTTCAGCACCTATGTGATTTTAGGGAAAAAAAGGGGCGAAATTTGCGTCAATGGCGCAGCAGCCAGAAAGGTGGCCATAGGCGATGTGGTGATCATTTTAGCTTATGCGAGCATGAATGAAGATGAAATCAACGCGCACAAGCCATGCATCGTGCTAGTGGATGGAAAGAATGAGATTTTAGAAAAATAAGGGGTTAGAGATGGATTTTAGTCAATTGGGTGGGTTATTAGACGGCATGAAAAAAGAGTTTTCCCAACTAGAAGCAAAGAATAAAGACACGATCCACACTTCCAAAAGCGGTGGGGGAATGGTGAGCGTGAGTTTTAATGGAATGGGGGAGTTAGTGGATTTGCAAATTGATGACAGCCTGTTAGAAGATAAAGAAGCGATGCAAATCTATTTGATGAGCGCTTTGAATGACGGGTATAAAGCCGTAGAAGAAAACCGCAAAAATTTAGCCTTTAACATGCTAGGGAATTTTGCTAAATTGTGATGTTTCACAAAGCCTTTATTGTTCTATGGTTTTTTTTGAATGGCTTAGGGGCTTATGATTTCAAGCATTGTCAGGCTTTTTTTAAAAAAGCGAGCCTTCAAAAAGGGGGCGTGGCTTTAAAAGAATTGCCTAAAGGCGTGTATTTGTATTATTCAAAAACCTACCCTAAACACGCCAAAGTCATCAAATCCGATCCTTTTGTAGGGCTGTATTTGTTGCAAAGCGTGCCAAGCGAGTATTTTTATACCTTAAGGGATTTAGACAAAGACGCCCTTATAAGGCCAATGGCCAGTATAGGGGATAAAGAAGCCCTAGAAGCGCGATTGCTTTTTAGGCAAAAAGGTTATGATCGCTACGCCCAAATTTCACAAGAGATTCAAAAAAATGGCGTTATCAGCAATATTTGCTATCAAATGTTAGGGCTAGGGGTAGGGGGGAATGGCTTTATAGAAACGAAATTTATCAAGCGCTTTTTAAACCAGCAAGAGCCTTATTATGGGGATATTGGGGTGCGTTTAGAAGAACATCATAAGCGTTTAGTGGTAGCGCAATTTGATCCCTTTTTCCCTAAAAACCCTTTTTTAAAAAACGATGAAATTCTAGCGATCAACCACCAAAAGATCCGCTCGTTAGCGGAGTTTGAATGGGTGGTGAGCAATCTTAAATACCAAAGCCTTGCCAAAGTGAAAATCAAACGAAACCATAAAATCAAAGAAATAACGCTCAAAGTCAATAAGCGTTATGGGGGGTTTTTGCTTAAAGACACTTTTTTAGAGCGCTATGGCATCGCTTTAGACAAGCGTTTTATTATCACTAAAATAGGCAATCATTTGCCCAAAGGTTTGGATTTTTTAAAGCTTGGGGATAGGATTTTATGGGTGAATCGTAAAAATGTGGCGTTCAACCCGAAGGCTTTAAGAGAAGCGTTAAGCGCGCCTAAAATTGAATTGTTAGTGTGGCGTAAAGGCTTTGAATTTTACATTAAAGTCCGTTGAAATATTGATGAAAAATGACGCTTATGAGATTATCCTTTCTTGGTTTATCACGCCTCTCACGGCGATTTTAGGGCGTTTCGCTGAATTTTTTCTCTACACTTTGCATGCGCAATTGGTGTTTAATAGCGTGGTCGCTTTGGCGTTCATGCTCTTTGCTTATAGGAGTTTGAAAGAACAGAATCTCTTCAGCGCTAGCACGCTAACAGAAGCGTTATTGTTTGTGGGGTTTTTTGCGCTTTTTAACTACGCTTTGAAAAACCCTTCGCGCTTTTATGAATTGTTTCAAAACGCTATTTTTATTGCACCTAACATGATCACTCAAAGCCTTTCTCAAAGCTTGAGTAACTTTTCTAACCATGTGCTTTCTTTAGAATTTATCTTTAATCATGGTTTTTATGCCCTTAGTTTTATTAGCGATTTGAGCCATAATGAAATGTCTGTGTGGCTTTTTTTAAGCATCTTGCAAGCGCTTTTTTTGAGCGTTTTGTTTGCGATCATCATTTTAGTGTATTTGGAAGTGCATGTGTGGTGCTCTTTAGGGGCACTGTTTTTAGCGTTTGGGTTTTTCAAAACCTGGAGGAGCGTTGTAATTATATGCCTAAAAAAATGCTTCGCTCTTGGGTTTTACAAGCCTTTTTTGTTGTTGGTGGGGTTTTTGAATGTGTCGGTTACTAAGGCGTTAATAAACGCTCATATGCAAGAAAAACAAGACTTAAGCCTTTTATTGGTGGTAGCGTTATTTTTGTGTTGCGTTTTTATCATAGGCGTGCCTTTTTTCATCAACGCTTTGTTTAGGGTGCAAAACAGCCTTAAAGAAACTTACAAACTCGCCACCAATTTGAGCGCTAACCTCAGCCAAAACGCTCTCAATTCCTTACAATATATCACGACCTCGCCCGCTCCCTCTCCTATTTCTACTTCTACAAGCGGTAGCGTTTCTAAAGAAAAAGAAACGCATTCCCCCACATTTAAGGTAGAAACCACTCAATTAGATGTAAAAATTCCAAATTTCAAGCAAAAAAAGGTTAAAAAGGATACAATAAATACAAAAAATGAAATTTAAATAAATGGGAATTTAATGAGAATTTTTTTTGTTATCATGGGACTTTTGTTATTTGGTTGCACGAGCAAGGTGCATGAGATGAAAAAAAGCCCTTGCACCTTGTATGAAAACAGGTTAAATCTCGCATGAGAGAAAAGCCTTTCAACAGCGAGCAATTGATCTATTTAGAAGAGCTTTTAAGCCACCAAGAAAAGCATTTAGAAAACAAGCTTTCTGGTTTTTCGGTGAATGATTTGGACATGCAAAGCGTGTTTCGGTTGGAAAGGAACCGCTTGAAAATCGCTTACAAGCTCTTAGGCTTGATGAGTTTTATCGCTCTTGTTTTAGCGATCGTGTTAATCAGCATTCTACCCTTACAAAAAACCGAACACCATTTCGTGGATTTTTTAAACCAGGACAAGCATTACGCCATTATCCAAAGAGCGGATAAAAGCATTTCCAGTAATGAAGCGTTGGCTCGTTCGCTCATTGGGGCGTATGTGTTAAACCGAGAGAGCATTAACCGCATTGATGATAAATCGCGCTATGAATTGGTGCGCTTGCAAAGCAGTTCTAAAGTGTGGCAACGCTTTGAAGATTTGATTAAAACGCAAAACAGCATTTATGCGCAAAGCCATTTAGAAAGAGAAGTCCATATCGTCAATATTGCGATCTATCAGCAAGACAATAACCCCATTGCGAGCGTTTCCATTGTGGCTAAACTAATGAATGAAAACAAGCTCGTGTATGAAAAGCGTTATAAAATCGTATTGAGCTATTTGTTTGACACCCCGGATTTTGATTACGCTTCCATGCCTAAAAACCCTACCGGCTTTAAAATCACTCGCTACAGCATCACTGAAATCGCGCCGACTAACAGGGGCGATTGATGCGTAAGGTTTTATACGCTCTCATGGGTTTTTTGTTGGCTTTTAGCGTTTTAAAAGCCGATGATTTTTTAGAAGAAGCGAACGAAACAGCCCCGGCGCATTTAAACCACCCCATGCAGGATTTAAACGCCATTCAAGGGAGCTTTTTTGACAAAAACCGCTCCAAAATGTCCAACACTTTAAACATTGATTACTTTCAGGGGCAAACTTATAAAATCCGCTTGCGTTATGCGATGGCGACCTTATTGTTTTTTTCAAAACCCATTAGCGATTTTGTTTTAGGGGATAAGGTGGGTTTTGATGCGAAAATATTAGAAAGTAACGATCGCATTTTACTCATCAAACCCTTACAAATTGGCGTGGATTCCAATATCAGCGTGATAGATAGTGAGGGTAAGATTTTTTCTTTCTATGTGTTTTCTACCACTTTCACCAGCTCCAAACACCCTAATTTGCAGGTTTTCATAGAAGATAAAAATTATTATTCCAACGCTTTTTTGAAGCCCCAAAAAGAAAATAAAGAAAATATGGCTGAAAATGCCCCTAAAGATGCACCCACAAACAACAAACCCTTAAAAGAGGAAAAAGAAGAAACCAAAGAAAAAGAAGAAGAGACTATAACTATTGGCGATAACACTAATGCGATGAAAATCGTTAAAAAAGACATTCAAAAAGGCTATAAGGCTTTAAAAAGCTCTCAAAGGAAATGGTATTGTTTATGGGCTTGTTCTAAAAAATCCAAACTCTCTTTGATGCCTAAAGAAATTTTTAACGACAAGCAATTCACTTATTTCAAATTTGATAAAAGATTAGCGCTCTCTAAATTCCCGGTGATTTATAAAGTCGTTGATGGCTATGATAACCCGGTGAATACAAGGATTGTAGGCGATTACATTATCGCTGAAGACGTTTCTACTAAATGGACTTTAAGGCTGGGTAAGGACTATTTGTGTATCCGTTTTGTCAAAAAGGCTAAAGATGAATAAGTGGCTTAAGGGGGTGCTTGTTTTTGTGGGGGGTTTTGCAACGATTACAACAATTTCTTTAGTCTATCATCAAAAGCCAAAAGCCCCCTTAAATAACCAACCTAGCCTTTTAAATGACGATGAGGTGAAATACCCCTTACAAGACTACACTTTCACTCAAAACCCACAGCCAACCAACACGGAAAGCTCCAAAGACGCTACTATTAAAGCCTTACAAGAACAGCTCAAAGCCGCTTTAAAAGCCCTAAACTCCAAAGAAATGAATTATTCTAAAGAAGAAACTTTTACCAGCCCTCTCATAGATCCAAAAACAACCCCCCCTAAAAAAGACTTTTCTCTAAAGCAATTAGATTTACTAGCCTCTCGCATCACCCCTTTCAAACAAAGCCCTAAAAATTACGAAGAAAACCTGATTTTCCCCATGGATAACCCTAAAGGCATTGATGGTTTCACTAACCTTAAAGAAAAAGACATTGCCACCAATGAAAACAAGCTTTTACGCACCATTACAGCCGACAAAATGATACCCGCCTTTTTGATCACGCCCATTTCTAGCCAGATCGCTGGTAAAGTCATCGCGCAAGTGGAGAGCGATATTTTCGCTCACATGGGCAAAGCCGTTTTAATCCCCAAAGGCTCTAAGGTCATAGGCTATTACAGCAACAATAACAAAATGGGCGAATACCGCTTGGATATTGTATGGAGTCGCATCATCACTCCCCATGGGATTAATATCATGCTCACTAACGCTAAAGGGGCGGACATTAAAGGTTATAACGGCTTGGTGGGGGAATTGATTGAAAGGAATTTCCAACGCTATGGCGTGCCGTTACTGCTTTCTACGCTCACTAACGGCCTATTGATTGGGATCACTTCAGCTTTAAACAACAGAGGCAATAAAGAAGAGGTAACTAATTTCTTTGGGGATTATCTTTTATTGCAATTGATGAGGCAAAGCGGTATGGGGATCAATCAAGTGGTCAATCAAATTTTAAGAGACAAGAGCAAAATCGCCCCCATTGTGGTGATTAGAGAGGGAAGCAGGGTATTCATTTCGCCTAATACCGATATATTTTTTCCTATACCCAGAGAGAATGAAGTCATCGCTGAGTTTTTGAAGTGACTTAAAAATGCCGGATTAAAAACGCTATAATAACCCTAAAAAACAAAAGAGAGCCTAACAAGAAAACCCATGAAAATTAAAAATATCTTACTGAGTGGGGGGAGCGGCAAACGCTTGTGGCCTTTAAGCCGTAGCCTATACCCTAAGCAATTTTTAAAGCTTTTTGACCATAAAAGCTTGTTTGAATTGAGTTTTAAAAGAAACGCTTCCTTAGTAGATGAAACGCTCATTGTGTGCAATGAAAAGCATTATTTTTTAGCCCTAGACGAGATAAAGAATGAAATCCAAAACAAAAGCGTGGGTTTTTTATTAGAGAGCTTGAGTAAAAACACCGCTAACGCCATTAGTTTGAGTGCTTTAATGAGCGATAAAGAAGATTTGCTCATCGTTACGCCAAGCGATCATTTGATTAAAGACCTTCAAGCGTATGAGAATGCGATAAAAAAAGCAATTGGTTTAGCCCAAAAAGGTTTTTTAGTCACTTTTGGGGTGAGTATTGACAAGCCCAACACGGAGTTTGGGTATATTGAAAGCCCTAACGCTCTAGATGTCAAGCGATTCATTGAAAAGCCAAGCTTAGAAAAAGCGATAGAGTTTCAAAAAAGCGGAGGGTTTTATTTCAATAGCGGCATGTTTGTTTTCCAAGCGGGCGTTTTTTTAGACGAATTGAAAAAGCATGCCCCTGCTATTTTAAAGGGGTGCGAAAGAGCGTTTGAATCTTTGGAGAGGGCGTATTTTTTTGAAAAAAAGATCGCTCGCTTGAGCGAAAAGAGCATGCAAGATTTAGAAGATGTGAGCGTGGATATTGCTTTAATGCAACAAAGCCACAAAATCAAAATGGTAGGATTAAATGCCAAGTGGAGCGATTTAGGGAATTTTAACGCTCTTTTTGAAGAAGCGGCTAACGGCACTAAAGAAAATGTCAGCCTGAATCAAACGCCTGTTTTTGCCAAAGAGAGTGCAAACAATTTAGTGTTTTCTCATAAAGTGAGCGCTCTTTTAGGCGTTGAGAATTTAGCAGTTATTGACACTAAAGACGCTCTTTTAATCGCTCATAAAGATAAGGCTAAAGATTTAAAGGCTTTAGTGAGCGAGATAGAAATAAATAACCAGGAATTATTACAAACGCACACTAAAGTGTATCGCCCTTGGGGGAGTTATGAAGTCTTGCATGAGAGCGGTTGTTACAAGGTTAAGATTTTAGAAGTCAAACCAAACGCTAGGCTTTCTTTACAAAAGCATTTCCATAGGAGCGAACACTGGGTGGTGATTAGCGGGATGGCGAGCGTAGAGTTGGATCACCAATCGTTTGAATTGCAAGCTAATGAGTCCACTTATATCCCTAAAAACACCCTACACCGCCTGGCTAATTACGGCAAAATCCCTTTAACCATCATAGAAGTTCAAGTGGGCGAGTATGTCGGCGAAGACGATATTGTAAGGGTTGATGATGATTTTAACAGACAGAATCAAAACGCCTAGTGAAAAAATTTAATAAATAAAATTTAATAAAGGAAAAATAATGAAAGAAAAAATCGCTTTAATCACCGGGGTTACCGGACAAGACGGGAGCTATCTGGCTGAATACTTGCTGAATTTGGGTTATGAAGTGCATGGGCTAAAAAGGCGCTCTTCTAGCATCAACACTTCTAGGATCGATCATTTGTATGAAGATTTGCACAGCGAACACAAGAGGCGTTTTTTCTTGCATTATGGGGATATGACCGATAGCTCTAACCTCATCCATTTAATCGCTACCACTAAGCCTACAGAGATTTATAATTTAGCCGCTCAAAGCCATGTGAAAGTCTCTTTTGAAACCCCAGAATACACCGCTAACGCTGATGGTATTGGCACGCTAAGGATTTTAGAGGCCATGCGGATTTTAGGCTTAGAAAATAAAACACGATTTTATCAAGCCAGCACGAGCGAATTGTATGGTGAAGTCTTAGAAACCCCACAAAATGAAAACACCCCCTTTAACCCACGAAGCCCCTATGCGGTCGCTAAAATGTATGCCTTTTACATTACCAAAAATTACAGAGAGGCCTATAACTTGTTTGCGGTTAATGGCATTCTTTTTAACCATGAAAGTAGGGTAAGGGGTGAAACTTTTGTCACTCGTAAAATCACACGAGCCGCTAGCGCGATAGCGTATAACTTAACAGATTGCTTGTATTTAGGGAATTTAGACGCTAAAAGAGATTGGGGGCATGCCAAAGATTATGTGAAAATGATGCATTTAATGCTCCAAGCACCCACCCCACAAGATTATGTGATCGCTACAGGGAAGACCACAAGCGTGCGCGATTTTGTGAAAATGAGCTTTGAATTTATCGGTATTGGTTTAGAATTTCAAAATACAGGGATTAAAGAAATCGGTTTGATTAAAAGCGTTGATGAAAAAAGAGCGAACGCTTTAAAATTAAACTTAAGCCATTTAAAAACAGGCCAAATCGTGGTGCGCATAGACGAGCGTTATTTCAGGCCTACTGAAGTGGATTTGCTCTTAGGCGATCCCACTAAGGCTGAGAAAGAGCTAGGCTGGGTTAGGGAATACGATTTAAAAGAGTTAATTAAGGACATGTTAGAATACGATTTAAAAGAATGCCAGAAAAACCTTTACTTGCAAGATGGGGGCTATATTTTAAGGAATTTTTATGAATGAGATTATTTTAATCACCGGTGCCTATGGCATGGTGGGGCAGAACACGGCGTTGTATTTTAAAAAAAATAAGCCTGATGTTACTTTACTCACCCCTAAAAAGAGCGAATTGTATTTGTTGGATAAGGACAATGTTCAAGCTTATTTGAAAGAATACAAGCCTACAGGCATTATCCATTGCGCTGGGAGAGTGGGGGGCATTGTCGCTAACATGAACGATCTTTCAACTTACATGGTTGAGAATTTACTCATGGGCTTGTATCTTTTTTCTAGCGCTTTAGATTTGGGCGTGAAAAAAGCCATTAATCTGGCGAGCTCTTGTGCTTATCCTAAATACGCCCCTAACCCCTTAAAAGAGAGCGATCTATTGAACGGCTCTTTAGAGCCAACGAATGAAGGCTACGCTTTAGCCAAACTCTCTGTGATGAAGTATTGCGAATATGTGAGCGCTGAAAAAGGCGTTTTTTATAAAACCCTAGTGCCTTGCAACCTTTATGGCGAGTTTGACAAATTTGAAGAAAAAATAGCGCACATGATACCAGGGCTTATTGCTAGGATGCACACCGCTAAATTAAAAAATGAAAAAAATTTTGCGATGTGGGGCGATGGCACGGCCAGAAGAGAGTATCTAAACGCTAAAGATTTAGCCAGATTCATCGCTCTCGCTTATGAGAGTATCGCTCAAATCCCTAACGTGATGAATGTCGGCTCTGGCGTGGATTACAGCATTGAAGAGTATTATGAAATGGTCGCTCATGTTTTAGACTATAAGGGCGTGTTTGTTAAAGACTTATCCAAACCAGTGGGCATGCAGCAAAAGCTTATGGATATTTCCAAACAAAAGGCTTTAAAATGGGAATTAGAAATCCCTTTAGAGCAGGGCATCAAAGAAGCTTATGAGTATTATTTGAAGCTTTTAGAGGTCTAAATTCAAGGCTCTTATAGAGTTTAAAAACGCTCCGCTATTAGGCGTTGGACTAGCGATTTTGCGATATTGTGCTTATCAATTCGCTTCAAAAAGCTTGAGCCATTAAAAGGGTTTGGTCGCTTCGCTCTCAATCTCAAGCGCTTTCAAAAAGCAAGGCGTGTTAGTATTTTAATTTTTCATAAAGAGCTAGGGAGTGGGGGAAAGTGGGGGGCTTTTTCTATGAGATTAACCACCGCTTGCTTTGCATTAAAAATAAACTCCTAAAGGGCTATGACAATAATTTCTAAATTGTATTGTCTGTTTTAGATTGTTAGTTTGTTTTTATTTTGTAGAAATCATGACATCATTTTCTAGCAAATGTAAAATTCCAAGTCCCTTTATCGGTCTTAACGCTAATTTCTTTGATATGCTGACAAAACGATGGAAGAATGCGAAACTCATAACTATTGCCAAATCCTAGTTTTCTATCAATCCTACTGATTCCACCACAATTCCCACGATTGATTTTTGCGCTCAATATAGTGATACTATCAACATTTGAAATGATGCTTATCCAATAAGGATTGTATCCAAAAGTCATTCTAAGATCTATTGGTGGTTTTTTTGGCAGTTTTTCATCAAACGCTTCTCTTATCTTTTCCTTTATCTTTTCTTTTTTTATTGTCTCTTCCTCTTTTATCTTTTTTTTAATTCCCTTCTCTTTTATTATCTTTACTATCTTTTTTTGCGTAATCACTCTTACACCCAGAAAAAAACACAGCAAACCCAAAAATGACCGCTAATATCAAGTCCGCTTTTTTATAACCCGCCACTAACACCCTCTTATTGCAAGTTTTCTTTCAAATAGCTTGAGTATAGTAGACTTAGACTTAGCTTAAGCGGACTCTAAACCATTTTTAGGGCAGGCTTAAAACGATTAAAAAGTGACGGCGTGTTAACAAATCCTAGGCAATAATTCGCCCTCTGGCATCTCTAAAATCCTTTCAAAACCCCATGCGTTCTTTAAAACCACGCTAGGATAAGGGTTTTCAAACACTCCGCCAATCACGCAAGCGTTTTTAGCTTTTTCATTACTTTTTAAAATTTCTAAGGCTTTAGGGGCATCTTTTTGATTGAGCGCTAAAACAAACACCCCCTCATTGGCCAGTGCATAGGGTTCTAGCCCTAAAATCTCACAAATCCCTTTCGTTTCTTCTTTTAAGGGGATTTTTTCTTCTTCTATAACGATTTTCACTCTGGAGCTGTTCGCCCATTCGTTCAGCACGCTCGCTAACCCACCCCTAGTCGCATCTCTTAAAGCATCAATTTTGAGATCGCTTAAAAATAAGGGTTTTAATAAAGGGTAGAGCAGTTGGCAATCGCTTTCTAGATTCGTTTTAAGCTTGATTTCATTACGCATCGCAAACAGGCTTGCCCCATGATTGGCGATAGTGTCGCTTAGGATAATGGCTTGCCCTTGTTGTAAGTGGCGCGAAGAAATCCCTGGCTTGATGATTTTACCAATACAGGTTGTATTGATAAAAAGCTTATCCACGCTCCCCTTTGGCACGACTTTAGTGTCTAGGGAGAGGAGTTTTAGGTTGGCTTTAAACAATTCTTTTTGTATGGATTGTAAAATTTGCTTTAAAAGAGGGATTTCTAAGCCTTCTTCTAAAATAAAACCCATATTCAAATACAAAGGTTCGCCCCCTTGCACGCTCACGTCATTCGCGCTCCCGCAAACGCAAAGCTTGCCTATATCGCCCCCATTAAAAATTAAAGGCGTGATGACAAAACTATCCGTGCTCACGCAATATTCTCCACTAGCTTCAAATGTAGGGGCGTCTTCATCAAACGCAACGATAAATTCTTTTAAATAGGGCATAAAGACTCGCTCAATTAAAGCGTTTGTTTCTTTCCCTCCGTTCCCGCATGCTAGAGTTACGCTATCCATTTTTATCCTTTTTTGATGATTGTAGGGTTGAAATACGCCATTAAGGCTTGACCGACAGGGATACTGCTGTCATTAGGGGGGAAATGATTGTGGAAAAAATACTCCCTTTGAAGCTTTTTGAATCGTTGGGCTAATTGTTCGCACAACAATTGGTTGCAAAACACGCCCCCACTACACACCACGACATGTTCTTTAAAAGGCACAATCAAAGCGGTAATGATTTCTACTAAGCTGTTAAAAAATTTCTTAGCGATGCGTTTGGGTTCTAAAACGCCCAAATCCTTTTCAAACGCTTGATAAAACTCTTTCAAACACACCACGCTGTTTTTGATTTCAAAAGGGTAAAAGGCAATTTCATCGCTTTGTAGGGCCAGATTTTCTAAAACCTGCCCGCTCTCGGCTTCAAAACTAATCGTTCCCACTAAATCCAAACTAAACGCTACTATATCAAACAAACGCCCTATGGAATTGGTAGCGACGCTTTGAATTTTTTTGTCATGCATTTGTTGGAAAATTTCTAATTCGTCTTCTTTAAAATGCTTTTGAACGCGCTTTAAAAGTTTGTTGAGTTGGTGTTTTAAAGCGATTTCTAAAACCAAGCGTTTAGGCTCTTTGATCGCTTTTTGCCCCCCTAAAAGCCAAAATTCTTCAAACCTGGCAATTTCTTCAATGCGTTCAAAATCCCCCACAAAACACTCCGCCCCATAAACCTTATTTTCATAAGCCCCACTCCCATCCCAGATGATGCCTATAAAGGGGTGGTTTAAATGCGGATCTTGTAATAATGCGTCTAAGACGCTCGCTAAAAAGTGGGCATGGTGGTGCTGGACTTGCAATAAGGGCGTATTAAATTCAAAAGCCATTTGAGTGGTGGTGTAGTTTTTATGCTTATCGCAAGCTAAGAGCGTGGGCTTGAAATCATAGGTTTTTAAGAAAAAATTCAGGGTTTCTTTAAAGTGTTTTTCATTTTCTAAAACGCTCAAATCCCCGCAAAAAGGCGAGAGTAAAAGAACAGAAGTTCCGCTATCCAATAAACTAAAATGCCCTTTTTGCTCCGCTCCAAGCGCTAAAATCTTTTTTTGTGCTTGATTAGAGCGTTTAGGCAAAGTGAGGTAAAGGGGGGCAAACCCTCTAGCCAAACGCATGGGGCGAATTACATTATCCACGCGCTGCACAATGCTATCATCAATCCTGTGGATGATAGCGCGATTGTGCGTGAGCTTAAAATCAAAAATAAAATGAAGCGAATCGATTTCTTTTTCATCGCTCGCTAAAGGGAGGGAGCTGAAATTCGCGCTCGTAAATACAATAGGGAAATCCAATAAATCCAGTAATAAAGCATGCAAAGGGGTATAGGGCAAGATAACGCCATAAAAGGGGGAGTTTTTAGCGATATTGGGGGCTAATTGGGTGTCAGGTTTTTTACGCGCCAAAAGAATGGGGGTGCTTGTAGAATTCAAGCTCTCGCATTCTAATGTGTTCAAAAACGCATGCTGTTTGGCTGATTTTAAGTCTTTAAACATGAGCGCGAAAGGCTTTAAGGGGCGGTTTTTTAAAAGCCGTAATCTTTCTATGGTTTGAAAATTTCTCGCATCGCACAAGAGAGCAAAGCCTCCCAAACCTTTAAGAGCGATGATTTTACCCTTTTGAATGTCTTTAGCGCATTCTAAGAGAGCGTCATCATTCTTTAGTTGTTTATAATTGAGCGCGATACCGCACTTTTTGCAGCTTATGCCTTGAATGTGGAATCGCTTGTTATGAGTGTCTTTATAAACGGATGCGCAAAATTTGCAGAGCTTGAAAGGTTTTAGGGCGGAGTTTTCTCTGTCATAGGGTAAGGCGTTTAAAAGGCTGTATCTCGCCCCGCATTTCGCGCAAGAATTGAAAGCGTAATGAAAATAGGGGGAGTTTTTATCTCTGATTTCACGCAAGCAATCCTTGCACACGCCTAAATCTTTAGGGATTTGACTGAGCAGATTTAAGGGGTGGTTCTTGCTTTCTAAGATCCTAAAATCATTAAAATTTAACGCCTTATCATAGGGGCTAATAATGATTTTTTCCACTAACGCTAAAGGGGGCAATCCCTTTTTTAGGGCGTTTAAAAAAGGCCCTGTTTTGTGAGCGGGTAAGATGACTTCTAAAGCCGCTTGGGTGTTACGCACAAAGCCTACAAGCTCTAATTTTTGAGCCAGGGTATAAACAAAAGGGCGCATGCCCACGCCTTGAACCACGCCAAAAAGCGTGATTTGATTCAATAAAGTTGCATCGTTACACAATGCAAACTCCCATGCTGTTTGATTAGAGTATTACAATCAACCCCTATCACTTCTAAGGGCGTGTGTTGTTTTAAGGTTTCTAAAATGAGCGTATCATTAGGGTCGTTGTAAGTGGGGACGATTAAAGCGTTATTGCACAATAAAAAATTCACATAAGTTGCCGGCAAGCGTTGTTGGTTTTCATCAAAAATGGCTTTGGGGATTTCTAGGGGGATGAGTTTATAAGGCGTGCCGTCTAGTTTTTTAAAGGTTTTTAATTCTTCTTGCATTTTTTTTAAGGCTGTGTAATGCTCATCGTTTTCATCTTCGCATGCGCTATAAACAATGGTGTCTTTATTTAAAAAACGAGCGAGCGTGTCGGTATGGCTATCGGTATCATCGCCTTTGAGATAGCCATAAGAATACCACAGCACTTGTTTAGCCCCTAATTCCTTTTTAAGCATGTTTTCTATTCCATTTTGATTCAAATGGGGGTTACGATTTTTTTCTAGCAGGCATTGGGTGTTGGTTAAAATGCTCCCGGCCCCATCGCTTTCTATGCTCCCGCCCTCTAAAACATAGGGCATCGTTTTTAAAGGGTGTTTTAAAATCCCTAAATGTTTGAGCTTGAAATTCACTAAATTGTCTAAATTGGACGGGTATTTCAACCCCCAGCCATTAAAACCAAAATCTAAGCACTCTAAAACGCCATGATTTTCAACGCTGATCGCTCCAAAATCCCTAGCCCATGTGTCGTTAGTGTCGACCTTTGCGATCTCTACACCGGGTAAGTTTTTAAGCGTTTCATAACCGATAGTGTCGTTAGTATGGACGCACACTAGCACTTTAGCGTGTTTGGCTATGGTTTGAATGATGTTTAAAAAGCTCTCCCTGGCTTCTTTGATACAATACGCCCAGTCGCCAAACTCATGGGGGAACGCCATTAAAATCGCTTGGATTTTTTCAAACTCCGCTAACATTCTTTTCATTAAAAATATCCTTTTAAGCAACTATAACACAATCTCATTCAAATAGCGTTTTTAAAAGCTAGCTCAAACGCTTTTTGGCGGTTTGAAAATATTCTTTTTCTGATTCTATGCCGATAAAATTTCGTTTTAAATTTTTGCACGCTAAGCCGGTGGTACCGCTCCCCATGAAAGGATCTAGCACGATGTCATTAGGGTTTGTGTGGATGGAAATGATTTTTTCCATTAAGGCTAGGCTTTTTTGCGTGGGGTGTTTGACTCTTTCAAGCCCGCTCACCACAGGGCTTTTTAAGATCAAGGGCCGTAAATATTTTTCATTTTCAGGTTTATTAAACACCCATTTGGCTTTCTTTTTAACCGCCCACAGGGCAAATTCCGTGTCTTGGACATAGCGCCGGTGAATGTTTCTTGGCATGGGATTATTTTTAACCCATTGGATAAAGTCTTTGACCACAAAGCCGTTTTCTTCTAAAAAATCAGCGATATAGCTTATAAACCTGTAAGAGCAAAAAATCACCATGCAGCCGTTTGGATTGACTAAGGGGGCGTAGCGCTTGATCCATTCTAAAAGCCTGAAATTTTTATCCCATTCCCCAAAATCTATGCCTTGCCTTTTAGCGCTCTTTAGGGTGGAAAAATTGTTTTTAACCGAAATGTTGTAAGGAGGGTCTGCGATGATCGCATCCACTTTTAAATTTTGCTGGTGAAAATCCTTGATGATTTCAAAAGCGTCAGCGTGATAAATTTGTATCATTTTCTTAAGCTTTTTAAGATCGCTTTGCCTAAGGCTAGGGCTAGAAGAGGAGGCACAGCGTTACCGATTTGCTTACAAACGCTCGTTTTATTGCCATAAAAGATATAATTATCGCTAAAACTTTGTATCCTAGCAGCTTCTCTGGGCGTGATAGAGCGGTGCAATTCAGGGTGGGAGTTGGTGCCATTACTTGGGGTGTCAAAGCGTGTGTCTATGGTGGGGCTGATTTTATTCCAATTCAAGCGTCCCCATGTGCTTTTGAATTGCTGTTTGCCATGCAAGTTTTTAGGCAAGCATTCTTTGCCCTGCTCTTTATTGATGAGCTTTAATTTCTCTAAAGCGGCTTGCGAGTGGTTGGTGGCTTGGTGGTTGTATAATTTAGGGCTATCTTTTCGCATTAAGGCTTGATAGTTTGATTGGATAGGGTTTAAATAATCACTCTCAAACGCCCCCTCATTAGAACAAAGATAGGCTAAATCGCTTATGGCATCTTGAATATTCTCAAACGCGCTTTGTCCTTCTTTTAAATCCTTAATCCATTCTTGCATATGCTTTGGATAAGTTCTAAAACTATGATAAAAATCCGCCCTGTCATACTCGCCCCAAGTAAGTGGTTTTAACGAGCCTATCACTTCTTTTAAGGTTTTTTCTTGTTTGAAATCAGGAAAAAATTCTAACGCGCTTGTAAAATCTTTAAACTCTTTACAAACCCCTATCACTAAAGTTCTTGTTCGGCTTGAATTAGCTCCAAAATTTTTAAAATTGATCACCTCATCATAGAGCATATAATCACCACTCAAATTTTGCTCTATCATAGATCCTATTTCTAGTAAATTGTCATTTTTGTCTATACAACCTGTTTTATAAAAACTAGGGACATTTTCTAAAATAAAAAATCTGGGTTTGATTTGTTTGATCAAATCAATGCTCTCAACCACCAAAGAATTCCGTTTGATTTCATCGTTTTTCTTTTTATGATTGGCTACGCTCATGCCTTGACAAGGTGGGGTTGCTATCACTAAATCAACCCTATCATTACCAAATTTTTTAGAATAAAATCCAATTTGTTTTAAAATTTTTTCTTTTGTTTCTGGCTTTTTAATATCCCCACTAATGTAGCTTTCATCTAGTTTGCATTTACGATTGATCCTTTGGATATTCAAGCGTTTTTCTAAAATTTCATTGGTAGCAATGCATTCAAACCCCTCTTCTAAAAGCCCATAGCACCCCACCCCTGCCCCAGAAAATAAAGAAACATAGGTTAAGGTTTGATTAAAGAGCATAGGGGGATTAAGGATTAAACCAAGCTCATTTGAAGCGTTTTAATGCCTCAAGCTCTCAATTTCTTTAAGCATGGTTTCAAAAGCCTCTTTAGTGCCTGCTCGCACGCTAGAAAACAAACTAAACACCACAATAGCCACACTCGCTACAATAAAGCCCGGAACGATTTCATAAATATCCAAAAAGCTCTTGCCAAATTTATCGTATAAAATCACCGTGCTAGCCCCAGAGAGCATGCCCGCAATCGCGCCAATGCGCGTCATTCTTGACCAAAAAAGTGAAAACAAAATCACAGAGCCAAAACTCGCGCCAAAGCCAGCCCATGCGTAACTCACGATGCTGAGAATGCTGGCGTTTCTATCCGTTGAAATGAAAAAAGCGATGCAAGCCACCCCTAAAACCGAAAGCCTAGAAATAACCATCACTAATTTTTGCGGAGCGTTTTTGTTAAAAATCGTCGCATAGAAATCTTCAGCAATGGTAGAAGAGCTTACAAGCAGTTGCGAACTGGCTGTGCTCATCACCGCCGCTAAAATCGCGCTCAATAAAATGCCTGTGATCCAAGGGTTAAAGAGCAATTGACTCATCACAATGAAAATCTTTTCAGGGTCTTCTAAGCTCAAATCAAATTTATGCGCATACGCAACGCCTAAAAGCCCCATAGTGCATGCCCCAATCAAAGAAATAACCATCCAAGAAATCCCAATAATGGTCGCTTTAGGGACATCTTTAATGGAGCGGATAGACATGAAACGCACTAAAATATGGGGTTGCCCAAAATAGCCTAACCCCCAAGCAAGGCTTGAAATGATGGCGACTACGCTAGAGCCTTGCAAGAAAGAAAGGTTTTCAGGCTTGATTTCTCTAATGATCTTAATCCCCTCTCCAATCCCTCCAAGATGGATTATCATCACAATCGGCACCACGATTAAAGCGCTCATCATCAAAAGCCCTTGAATCAAATCCGTCCAGCACACCGCCCTATACCCTCCTAAAAAGGTGTAAGAAACAATGATCAGCGTGCCAATGCTTAAAGCGTAGTTGTATTGGATGCCAAAGGTCGCTTCAAAAAGTTTAGCCCCACTCACTAGCCCTGAAGAAATGTAAAAAATAAAAAAGATCAAAATCACAAAAGCTGAAATCAAGCGCAAGATGTGTTTATCATCGCTAAAGCGCGTTTCAAAATAATCTGAAATGGTAATGGAATTAGCGATCACGCTCGTATAAATGCGTAAGCGTTTGGCCACAAAAACCCAGTTAATGAGCGCTCCTAAACTCAATCCTATAGCGATGTGCGAGTTGATAAGCCCCCCCACATATAAAGCTCCCGGTAAGCCCATTAAAAGCCACCCGCTCATGTCACTCGCCCCCGCGCTCAAAGCGCTAATCACAGGGCCCATGGAGCGATCGCCTAAGAAATAATCTTCAGTCGTTTCATTTTGCTTGTAAAAATAAAAACCGATATAGAGCATTAACAGCGAATAAACGATAAACATCGTAACAATAGGGGTGCTTAAAACAACATGTCCCATTTTGATCTCCTTATTTAATACAATATTTATTTTTCAGCACAGCATGATTTGTGGCAAGTGGGTTGTCTTAAAACCCTTGAGCCTAAATTCCCGTAACGATGATACGAAATGCTAACCGATCGCTCTAAGTGGTAATATAATAATTCAAAACGCCCGTTCAAGCATGGTTTGGCCGTGGCTAAAATAATCCCTAAAGCGCTCGCTTGCTTGTGCAATAAATCCAAATCGCTTTTTAAATAACGGACACGATTGAAAGCATGCAATTTTTCGCTAAATTTTTGCAAGCTTTCATAAACGATAGGGGTGTTTGCTCGGAGCACTTTTAAGCATTCTAAAAAAAAGGTTAAATCCTTGTTCGTTCGCTCGTTTTCTATGCTGAGCGTTAAAGGGATTTGAGAAATGAGACATGCCAAAGCCACGCCCAACATGTCGCTTAAGGTGTCCTTTTCGGTGATGCGATAGCCCACGCTTTTAACTTTAGTGTAGGAAAAGAGGTTGTCTTCGCCTCTGATTTTGACATAGTCTTTAGCTTGGCTAAATTCATGTTTATAATGATAAGCGTAGCTCTTTGCCATAAAAATCGCGCGTTTCAACTCATGCGTGTGTTCGTCATAGCCTTTTTGAGTTAAGTTTTCTAAGGCTTCGCTTAAGGGGTTTTTTAGGGCGTGTTCATCTTCTTCTTCTTGGTGGATATTCACAAATTGCGTGATATAGTTAAAAATGCCTACTTTCCTCCCAAACCCCACAGCGGATTTTTTAACCCCCCCAAAAGGCTGGCGCAAAACGATCGCTCCTGTGGTGGGTTTGTTGATATAGATATTACCGGCTTCAATGCGTTCTAAATAGTATTCCCACTCCCTTTCGTCTAAAGACTCTAACGCGCTAGTCAGCCCGTAACCGGTAGAATTGACTATCTCTATCGCTTCGTCTAAATCTTGCGCTTTCATCACGGATAAAATGGGCGTAAAAAGCTCAGTTTGGTGCGTGAAATCGCCTTTTTTGGTGCCGTATTTGATGCTTGGCTTCATCAAATAGGGGTTATCATTCACAAAACTTGCCGGGATTTCGTAATTTTCATAGCTTTTCAATTCATCTATGGCTTTGATGACTTTTTCATTAGGCTTGTCCGCTAGAGTGCCGATTTTGTTTTTGAAATCAAAAGGATCGCCCACGCTAAGGCTTAGAGTCGCATCTATCAAAGTCTTTTTGAAATTCTCATCTTCATAGACTTCTTTTTCCAACACTAAAAGCGAAGTGGCAGAGCATTTTTGCCCCGAATTGCTAAAAGCTGAATGGATAACATTCTTAATCGCTTGATCCCTGTCTGCCATTTTGCTCACAATGGTGGCGTTTTTACCGCCCGTTTCAGCACTCAAGGCTAGAGTGGGGTTAGCTTCTAGCATTTTATAAGCAGTGTCTTCACCCCCGGTTAAAATGGCAAACTGGATGCTTCCATCTTTTAAAAGGTGTTCGCTAATATCGCTCCCTTTAGAGGGCAAGTAAATGAGCGCATCTCTAGGCACGCCCGCATCCCAAAAGCACTCACAAAGCTTATAGCCCGTTACGCTAGATAAACTTGAGGGCTTGTAAATCACCCGATTGCCAGTGGCTAGGGGGGCAGCGATAGTGCCTACAGAAATGCCCACAGGGAAATTCCATGGGGCGATGACCACACCCACGCCTTTGGGGGTGAATTTCGTTTTTTTATTCTGCTCTTGTAACACCCTTAAGCTGTAAGGGTAAAACTCTAAAAAGTCAATGGCTTCGCTCACTTCAGCGTCCGTTTCAGCGAAAGTCTTACCCACTTCTAAAGCCGAAATCCCTACCAAATCGCCTCGCCTTTCTCTAAAAAGCTGGGCGGTTTGACTCATTAAGGCATGGATTTCTGTAAAGCTTTTTTGGCTGAAACGGCTCTTATCGCTTTTAGCCACTTCTAGGGCTTTTAAAATCGCTCCCTTATCCGCTAAATGCACGCTAGCGATTTTTCTATGATGGATTTTATCA
Source organism: Helicobacter pylori (assembly GCF_009689985.1). Taxonomy (NCBI): domain Bacteria; kingdom Pseudomonadati; phylum Campylobacterota; class Epsilonproteobacteria; order Campylobacterales; family Helicobacteraceae; genus Helicobacter; species Helicobacter pylori. Next base: position 229,778 of record NZ_QBAW01000001.1, read on the forward strand.
AAGACTTCTAAAGGGGTTAAATTAGGATCTTCAAACCTCCCATCCATTTCTGGGTAAAGCTCTAAAATAGGGGCGTTACGCATTTTTTCGCGCACTTTTTTAGCCCACTCTCGGTTAGCTTTTAAAATAAAATCGGTATCGCTTTCGTTTTTAAAAGAGTGGTTTGGGTAGGTGGTATGCCCGCTTTGTTTGGCGTTTCTGTCTTGAGTCCTGTGGGTGGCGTTGTCTAAAGCGGCAACTCCCTTAAGGCTGTTTAAAAAGCGTTGTTCTTGGTCTTTCCATTCGCTCGTGCCGACTTTGAGGTTGAAGAAAGCTTTCATGAAATTATCGCTTGAGGTGTTTTCATCTAACCTCCTCACCAAGTAAGCGATCGCATTATTGAAATGCGCTTCATCGCACACCGGTGCATAAAGAATGAGTTTGTGCATCTCTTTTAGTTCTTGGCTCGCTTGCAAGCTCATGCCCTCTAACATTTCAAAGCTAAAATGCTCCAACACAACAGGATCATTAAGGGCATGGATGCGCGTATAGACATAAGCGATTTCAAAAATATTATGGCTCGCTGCGCCGATATGAATGTATTTATAATTGTCGCCCTCTAAAACAAAATCCAGCATTTTATTGTAATTAGAATCGGTGTCTTGCTTACTAGAAAATGTGGGTAACGCCCAGTCTTTCATAGAAGCGATAGTCTCTTCGCTCTCCATGTTCGCTCCCTTAACAAAGCGGATTTTAATGGGTTTTAACCCTTTTAAAACCCTTTCTTTAGAAAAAGCGTGCAGTTTTTTCAAATATTCATAAGAATCAGGGATATAAGCTTGCAGCACAATTCCGGCGTTCAAATCAAATTTAGCAATGGATTCCATAAAAGACTCCACCGTAAGCTCTAAATCCCTAAATTCTTCCATATCCAAATTGATGAATTTAGGCATGCCTTGCTTTTTTTCTTCTTCTAAAGCCAGGGCATAAAGAGCGTCTAAGCGTTTGACAATTTCTTTTTTAGAGTATTCAAAATCAAGGATATTGATTTGAGAAAAAATCGTGGTGATTTTAATGGAAATGTATTGGATGTAGTTGGATTTTAGGGCTTGAGAGTATTTTTCAAAACGAGCATTAGCTTCTTCTTCGCCTAAAACCTCTTCGCCAATAAAATTCACGTTCAAAACGATGTTTTCATTTTTTCTTTTTAAAACCCGCTCTTTTAATTTATCCTCTTCTTGATCCAAGACCATCGCTTTCGTATCGCTTCTGATCTTATTGACAAAGAAAGGCACGCTCATATCAGGGAGCATTTTCCCAAGGCTTAAAAACCCCATTAAAAGCACTTTTTCAAACGGAGAAAAAATCTCACGGCTTTTGTATTTGTCCAAAACATGCTCAATCATTTCAAAGCGGGCTTTATTGTCCAAGCACCTGAAACTCCGATCCATAAGCTCTATGAGCATGACTTTATTTTCAGGGTTGTTTAAAAGCTTTTGCATTTTAGAGTGGAACGCTTTTTCTTGTTCGCTCAAATGGTTACTAATACTATCTTGCAGTTTTTTAGCTAATTCTAATGAATCGTCAATGATTTTTTGCATGAGCTTACCTTTTATTTAAGAATTTGGCTTGATTGTAGCATGTTTTAAGCGGGTGGCTTTAAGTCTCATTGATTGGTAATGTTTTTTAATTTTAAATTTTGTTCTAGTGGCAATTAATTCTCATTTTAATCTTTTTGAGTTTATCACGCATTTTTACACAATGATAAGAATTTGAGTGATAATTTGTATTGTTTTTAGCTTCATTTACTTTTCGTTTAATAATAAATTATAACATTCGCATCGTGTAATTTAAAACCATTGAACGAAACGATTTTAAATTAAACGGATTTACAAAAAATTTTACAAAACAAAGGATATAAAATGAAAACAATTAAAAATGGTATTATGATTGGCACACTCGGTGCGTTGTTATTGAGCGGTTGTTCTAGCTTTGATACTCAGCGTTTCGCTTGTCTCCCTAAAGACCATTCTTCAAAAGACGCTCCTACCAAAAAAGAAGCGCAATACACGCCTAAGGGCTTTTTTGACCCTTATTCTTCTAACTTAAACCACTGGGATTCTACATTCTAGGGGTTTGTTAGAGGGGGCGAAAAGGGGAGGAAATAAAGCTCATTTTAAGTTTTCTCAGATTACAATAACAATCTTTTTAACACTGATATAATATAAAAGGGGATATTCTTATGAGTGGTGCTCATATTGTAGAAAATACGAATAATGAGAAAATAGAAAATACGATTACTTTAAATCCCACTGCTTCCACCCCCCCCAATAATGATGAAGAGCTTTTAAAATCTGTTAAAGGTCTTGCAGATCGCATTAAAAAATTAGAAGATCTTAAATTAGAAGACTTTGAACCCCTTAGAAAACCCTCTCATTTTATAGGCTCTTTCTTTTCGCTTGGAAAATCCTCTAACGACACCCAAGAAAACTCAAAAGACGCTTTAAAAAAAGAGGAAGAGCTTAAAAAAGTCAAAGAAGAAAGCACCGCACTAAATAGAGAAAAAACAGATCTAACTAGAGAAAAAGATAAGCTAGCTGACCAAAATAAAACACTAACCACAGAAAAAAATGAGCTAACTAACAAAATCACCGGATTATCCACAGACAAAGAAAACCTAACCAATCAGCTTAACGCATCACAAAAGCAAGTGCAAGCGTTAGAACAATCTCAGCAAGTTTTAAAAAATGAAAAAGCCGAGTTGTCAAAAGATAAAGAAAACCTAGCTAAAGAAAAAACAGAACTGACTGAAAAAAATCAAAAACTAACAGCAGAAAAAGATAATCTAACTGAAGATAAAGAAAACCTAACCACAGTGCTATCAACAGCAAAAAGCCAAGCCGAACAAACGAGCCAAAAATTAAATGAGCTAGAGCAAAGGCACGCTCCATACCAAAAATTAGAAAAACTCTATGAAGTCTTTTTGGAAGTCAAAGATCGCTTGAATTTTAATTTTGTAGCAACCACTCACAGCGCAATGGATTTGATCGCGTCTGTTCTTAGCGATAGCAAATACTATTTAGAAAGCCTTTATAACAAAGCGAGCCAAGAATTAAGCGATAAGAGGAGCGATAAGGGCGAGAAATTAGCTGAATTGTTTGATTTGCTTTTTGAATACATTAAGGACAATAAATTTGAACGTTTGAAAGAGCCAAGCGGTTATGATCATTCTTGCAAAAAGCTATACCCAGAGCAAAACACTTCTCAAAAGATGCAAAGAGTGGTTTTAAGAGGCTACACATACGACAAAAAAATAGCATGTTACACTATCGTGGATATGGGAGGGTGAAATGTTTTGTTTGTCTTCAACAAGGGAAAAATTAGAAGCCCGCATCGGTGAGTTAGAAAATGAAAACGCCGAGTTGTTAAGAGAAAGAGAATACTTAGTTGCAGAAACTAGCGAGTTAAAAGACGCTAACGATCAATTATGGCAAGCTAAAGAAAAGCTCACTAAAGAAAACACCGAGCTAACCCATAAAAACACCGCGCTGACTGAGAAAACCGCCGATCTGAAAACCGAAAACGACAAACTCAACCACCAAGTTATCGCGCTCAATAACGAGCAGGGCAGCCTCAAACAGGAGCGAGCGCAATTGCAAGGAGAGCATGGGGTTTTAGAAAAATCATGCGCTAATTTAGAAAAAGAAAACCAACACCTAACCGACAAGCTTAAAAAGTTAGAAAGCGCTCAAAAAAATTTGGAAAACACTAACAATCAATTACGGCAGTCTTTAGAAAACTCTAACGCTCAATTAGCGCAAGCTAAAGAAAAAATAGCCAAAGAAAAAACCGAGCTGGAGCGAGAAATCGCGTGCTTGAAGAGCTTAGAGGGCATGGAAGAAAAAAGCAAATTGGACTTGGATAACAGGCGTTTAGCGAGCGCAAACCAGGATTTAAAACGCCAAAACCGAAAATTAGAAGAAGAGAATATAAAACTCAAAGAGGAGGTTGGTAATGTCAGTTAAAGAAGAAATAGAAAACTTTGTATCACAAAAAGAAGTGCATGCGTTAGAAGACTCTTATCATCTTTTAAAAAATGAAAAAACCGAGTTGTTAAGAGATAAAGAAAAGCTCACTAAAGAAAACGCCGGACTATCAAAAGAAAAAGATAATAGAAAAAGATAATCTAATCAAAGACAAAGAAAGGCTAACTAACGAAAAAGATAATCTAACCAATCAGCTTAATGCATCACAAAAGCAAGTGGAAGCGTTAGAACAATCTCAGCAAGTTTTAAAAAATAAAAACGCTGAGCTGACTAACGAAAACACCAAGCTAAAAAATGAAAAAACCAAGCTGACTGAAAAAAATCAAAAGCTAACAGCACAAAACACCGAGTTAGCTGAAAAAATTAAAGCGCTGACCGCAGAAAAAGAAATTCTAGCTAAAGAAAAAGAAATTCTAAACGATGAGCTTAATGCATCGCACCAAGAAAAAGCCGACCTAGACTTACACAACAGGCGTTTAGCGAGCGCAAATCAGGATTTAAAACGCCAAAACCGAAAATTAGAAGAAGAGAACATCGCCCTCAAAGAGAGGGTTGATGGCTTGAAAGAGCAACTCTCAAAACAACCAAAACCACAATAAAGGAGAAATTCATGGTAACACCCTTACAAAGTTTAAGACTGCCGATTGGCCACCCCTTAGTAGAGAAGCTGTGCGAGTTGTCTTTAAACAATAAAGCCGCATTCAATGAAAAAAGTGGAGTCAATTTCAAAGAAGAAGTGTCAAAAGAAGACAAAATCAAGTTTGAACAAGCGTTGCGGGTGCTTCATGCGATCGTCAATAATGAGACTTCTTTAAGGTATCTTTCTGATGAAAATCAAAAATTCATAGAGGATTTAGCGCAAGATAAAAAGATCACTAATGAGAAAATAGAAAAAACCTTAGAGATCGTTTCTGTTAGCGATGTGGATGTGGATTTTGAAAAATTTAAAGAATTGATGCTTAAGGTGGATAGTGTAGCGGTAGGCCTTAAGAGCTATAGCCAAAGCCAATTGCTTGATTTGGACGGAGGGCATTGGGATTTAAAGGTGCCTAGCGCGCCTAAAGAAAGCGTAACCTTTAGGTTTGATAATTTACCTAAAGACGAAAAAAAACAAAGAAATGAACTTCTATGCGCGCTCAAGTTTGAAGGATTTAAACAAGGGCGTTGTCGCTATTGACTTTGGGACTAAAAGCACGACCGCAAGCTATATGGATAAGAACGGAGATTACCGCTTGCTCTCTATTGGCGGGCTAGTAGATGATACGAGCCTGACAAAGTTTGAAAACCCCACGATCGTGGAGTTCAGACACAGAGAAGCCTTTCTTAACGCTTACAACGCGCTAGATCACCGCCCTTTCACAGAAAAGAACGATATAGAAGTGGCGCATGAAGCCCAAAAGAATGCTGCAGGCGTTAAAGGGAATGATTTGTATCGGTTTTTTTCTAAATTGAAGCAATGGGCTGGAGCGGATGAAAAACAGAATTTTAGGGATCTCATAGAGGATTTTTCTTTAGAAAGCTTCACTAATTGCACGGATTTTAACCCCATAGAAATCTACGCTTACTACATCGGTCGCTGCATTAATAACATGCATAATGGCGTGTTTTTGAAATACTTTTTATCCTACCCCATCAAGTATGAAAAGCATCAGGCTGAAAAAATCAGAGAGAGTTTTGAAAGAGGCTTGAAAAAATCCTTACCCCGGCATGTTTTTGACGATGAAAAAACGGATAAAACTTTCAAAGTGGAACTAAGAGCGAGCGAGCCTTGCGCGTATGCCATTAGCGCTTTAAAAAGCTATGGGTTTTTTAAATCAGAGAAGTTAGACAAGCCGGTTTATTACGGGGTGTTTGATTTTGGGGGCGGGACGACGGATTTTGACTTTGGCAAATGGGAAAAAAGCGCTAGCCCTAAATTCCTTTACAAAATGACGCATTTCAGCAGTGGAGGGGATAAATATTTAGGCGGTGAAAATTTATTGGAATTGCTGGCTTGGGAAGTGTATGCCAAAAATTTCCAAGAGCTGAAAGCAAAAGACATTGTCATCGCTAAGCCCAACTATGACAGGATCGATACGCAACGCTTTGGATCGTTTATGCAAAATTCTAGGGAAGCGCGCTTGAATTTGCAAACGATCGCTTCTACATTACGCCCTTTTTTAGAAAATTTAGACGCTGATATTATAGAAGCGATAGAAGAAAATGAAGAGTTTAGCATAGAGGGTTTTGAAAAGGATTTTAAAGCCATGCTGTTGGATAGGAATGGGGTAGAAACAGAATGCGATCTTAAAGTTGATTGCAAAGAGCTTTTAAATCTCTTAAAAGGCAAGATAGAGGAAGGCGTTGCCAACTTCTTTGCCGGATTTTCTAAAGTGATGGCTGAAAACATTGATGATGAGTGTCGGGCGTTTCACATTTTCTTAGGCGGGAATGCGAGCCGTTCGGTGTTAGTCAAACAAGCGTTTGAAAACGCCAAAGAAAAGCAGCTCAAAGATTACAAGCAAAAGATCTCTAAAGATGATTTCACATTCATCATTTATGAGCCGCTAGGCACAGAAAAATCAGACAAACAGATTTTAGAGCTTACAGGAGAAGATGTTTCTAACATGCTCGCTTATTTGAAGCCCACTTGCAAAACCGGGGTGGCTTTTGGGCTTTTAGAAAGCAGGGACAAGGCTAAAGGGATTGAAATGCCCTCCATAAGCGCCAATCCTGTGTTTAAATACGATTTAGGCATTGAGATAGAGGGGAAATTCCACGCTAAAATCCATAGGGGTTCTTTAAAGCCTAATGAATACCAGATTTTCCAAACTAAAGAGGAATGGGGAGGCTTTGATGGGTTAGAGATACGCTATAGCGATAAAGCCCTAGCCAACACCAACACTCTAAATATTCAAGATACGCAAATGGTTTCCATAGCGCTAGAAGAGCATGAAGAAGTGGATGTGAAGGTGTGTTGCGTGGATTCCCAAAGCATTAAAGTGGGGCTGTTTAAAGACGGCCAACTAATCTATGAAAGCGAGGTAGAAAAATTATGATGACTAAGAACGCTTATGCGTTTGTCGTAATTGAAAAAAGTATTATGGTGTTTAAATGCGCCAAAGACAAGGGGCTAATCCCTATCACTGAAAGCTTTGCACCTTTAAAAGAGGGTTTTTTGAGAAGTTTTAAAGAGCGTTGCAATCTGGAATTTTTAGAAAATTTAGATCTTTTGTTTTTGTATGACTACCAGTTTTCAAGCGAGGTTTTTTCCTTGTGTAAGGATTTGAAAAATTCCATTTGGGACAGGAAGCTTGTGGTAGCGCTAGTGGAGGCTTTGGAGGGTTTTAAGGGCTTGAATTTGTCTCTTAAAGTAGAAGATAGGCGTTCTAACAGCTTGGGTAATGGCATTCAAAAATTGCTCACCAACGCTGATCTAGGGAGCACCCATCAAACAATCGTGATAGACAGCATGAAAACATACCACCAAAGCCAGCAAGAAAAATACAAAAGAGAAAGAGGCGAAACGATAGAGATTCGCCCCACAACACCCCCTAGCTATGGGGGTGGGAGCATTAGAATCAGCGGCGATAAAAAGCCTGATTCTAATGAAGAAAATTTTTAAAAGAAAGGATAGCAGATGAGCAAAGTGCAAATGGATACCGAAGAGGTCAGGGAATTTGTAGGGCATTTAGAACGCTTTAGAGAGTTACTAAGAGAGGAAGTGAATAGCTTGAGCAACCATTTCCATAATTTAGAGTCATGGCAAGACGCTAGGAGGGATAAATTTAGCAAGGTGGTGGATAACTTGAAAGGCACTTTCAATGAATTTGATGAGGCCGCGCAAGAGCAAATCGCATGGCTTAAAGAGAGGATTAGGGTTTTAGAGCAAGATTATTAAGGGGTGGTTTATGGCTGAATGGAAAACGGACACAGAAGAAGTCAAAAAGGTTGTTGAAAAATGCAGGGAATTTAAAAGATCCCTGCAAGAAGAAAGGTGCCTTCAATTTATCACAAATCTTGATAGTTACGCGCGAGAAATCCTAGTAGAACGCAGAAAAATTGAAATGCAATTGGAAAAAGCCATAGGAGAATTAAAAAAAGCCAAAAAGGAGCGAAAGGGCTTTTGGGGACTTCTTGGGGAGCTTGGGAGAGATCTTGGTAATGCGGTAGGGTCGGTTATCCCTCCTGTTAAATTATGCGCTGAACTTTGTGAAAAGGGCTTAAACCTTATGGAAGACAATATAAAAAAATGGGAACACAATGTAAGGTTATTAGAACGAATGCTTGAAATCTACTCGAATCAAGCCAAAGCGAGCGTGGAGCTTGTGGAGGGGGCTTGGGAGAGCGTTAAAAAGATGTTGCATTTTTATACTGATAAGCACCAGGAATTTATCAGGCGTTTGAACTATGCGAGCGCGGCGATAGATAATGAATACAATATCGCGCCCCCAGAAAGTTTAAAGGAGCACGATTTTGAACGGCCTACTTTCTCTTATAGCCCTAAAAAAAGCGTTTTTGATGAACGCTTGAAGGATTTAAGGGAAGATTTCAGCTTTTCTTTATACGCTGATTTGAAAGATAAAATCAGAGCTTTTTCTCATAGAGATCGCGCCACAACTTCTAAAGAGCATGGATTGGATTTGATGAGCGTTGATTTTGAGAGCTTGAATTTAGCCAAAAATCGTTGCACTAAAAACATGAAAGAAGCCTTACAAGGTTTTACAAAAAAGATCAAAGAATCCCCTAACGATTTGAACGCTGTGAATGAAGCCTTTAATCGTTTAAAAACAGAGTTAGAGAAGGCTACAGATGATGAGCGCTTGAAAGATTTGAGAGAAAATTTCGCTTCTTTATACGCTGATCTGTGCGCTGATCTGAAAGACAAGATCCATCATAACGCTTTGTCTAACGAGGATTTAGAACGCATGGCAAGCTCTAAAGAACAAGAATTTGAAAAGAGTTTAGAGGATTTAACGCCAAGCTTTAGAGATAAAACTAACGCCTTATCTGGCGATGATTTAGAACGCATGGCAAGCTCTAAAGAACGAGAATTTGAAAAGAGTTTAGAGGATTTGATGCCGAGTTCTTTAGGCGTGCCTTCTTATGATGAGAGCTTGACTCTAGCCAAAAAGCATTGCGTTAAAAATTGTAAGAAAGCTTTACAAGATTTTGCAGAAAAAATCAAAGAAGCCCCCAACGATTTGAACGCTCTCAATGAAGCTTTTGATAATTTAGAAACAGAGTTGGAGCGCGCTACAGAAAGTTTGAGCCAAAAAATAGCACCCATCTTAGAACGCAATGAAAATTATACGCAAAAAGCGTTGGAGTATAGAGAGTTTTTAGAAAAAGAAAAAGAGGGCTTTATTGTAGATGAGCAAAACCCCTACCCGGAAGAAGTCAAATTCAATGATTTGCGTTTAGCGGAGTTTGATAGCGTTTTTAGCGCCATTGCGCCTTTAGAAGATTGGAGTAAAACCGCATGCGCTCATCATGCCCTAAAGGCTTTACAAGCTGCGCTTAAAGACAACGATTTGGGCTTTGATGCGGCAGAATTGGAACAGATCGCAAAAGGATTCATCCCTAGGGGGTATTTGTGGCATTTTGATGCGAATGTTTTAGGGAATGTGGTGTTGGTGAGAGAAGAGTTATTATTAGGCGTGAAACACACGAAAGGATACAAACTATGGGAGAAATTCCTACAAACACAGAACTGAATTGGGAATTTGTAGAGCCGCTCAATGACAATGCGTTGAACGGGTTAGAAGAGCGATTGAAAATAGGCTTGAGCGATGAATTTAAGGACTTCATCAAACGATCAAACTATGGCTTTAGCCAATGGCGTTCTTTTATGGTGGGCAATGAATCTTACACATTCAAGCATGTTTTAAACTTCAATTTAGAGGGTAAGGGCTTGTTTGTTGATTTGATGCAGAGCTTGAAAGAATGGTTAGAGCCTGAAGAAATTATCTTTGCTAATGACGGGTATGGGGGGTATTATCTTTGGAATACGACTACTGATGTGGTGCTGTTTTTAGACACTGATGATGGCTCAAAACATGCGCTGTTGCATCTTAAAATGTTTTTAAAAAAATTGGAATCAAGGGGTTAAAATGTTGTCTCATAAAGTTTTTTTGGAGGGTTGCACCAATAAATTAAGAAAGATTTGCGATGAATTTGTAGAAAACGCCATGCAAGATGATTTAGGGCAGAAACTCAGGAGCAAGGTGCTAGAGGAGATGCTAAAAATCGCGCATGACTTAGAAAATTTAGAGCAAGACACTCAATACCAAAGAAGAAAAATCAACGAGCAAATTGAAGAAGCCAAGTCTTTAGAGGGGCGAATTGATAGGAATTTCCATTCACCAAGCGAGATCGATAGGCTTATGCGTGAAGCCAAAGAGCATGAAAGAGAAGCTAAGAGACGCTATGATGAATATCTTAAGGATAGAAATGATTGATGCGGGTAATTTATTAAAAGAACTAGACGACGCCTTAGATAAGGTTGTTGCTAAAAAAGAGCCAGAGAGTTTTCTCAAGCCGTCCACTTTAAAAATAGAAGAATATCAAAAGAGTATCAGGCAAATTCAAGCGCAATTCATAGACGCGCCGCAATTTAATGAAACGAGTGCTTACCCTAAATTTTTAAGCTGTGGTTTATTACATGTTAGGGGCAAAAATGGCACTAACATGGAATTTTTATTGCCTAAAGTTTATCCTTTCCCCCCTAAAAGCTTGTATATAGAGCATGAAAAAGACGGGCAGTTTTTAAGAGAAATGCTCATGCGCTTACTCTCCAGCATGCCTTTAGTGCAACTGGAAGTGATTTTGATTGATGCGTTGAGCTTGGGGGGTATTTTCAATCTAGCCAGAAGGCTTTTAAATAAAGACAATGACTTTATTTATCAGCAAAGGATTTTGACCGAAAGCAAGGAAATAGAAGAAGCCCTAAAGCATTTGTATGAATATTTAAAGGTTAATTTGCAAGAAAAATTAGCCGGCTTTAGAGATTTTGCGCATTATAATGAAAACGCCACAGACCCCTTGCCTTTAAAAGCGCTTTTTTTAAGCGGGGTAGATGCTTTGAGTAAAGACGCGTTTTATTATTTGGAAAAAATCATGCGTTTTGGCTCTAAAAATGGGGTTTTGAGCTTTGTCAATTTGGAGAGCGAAAAAAACAATAAATCCGCAGAAGACTTGAAAAAACATGCGGAGTTTTTTAAAGATACGACAAGTTTTGAACGCTTTAAATATCTTAATGTGGAAGTGATCAACGATCAAGGTATTAAATCCCAACACATGCAAGACTTCGCTGATAAAATCAAAGCGTATTACAGGCAAAAAAAGAAGTTAAAAGGGAGTTGAAAGACTTACAAAGAGATAAAGAATTTTGGACTAAAAGCTCTCATCATGAAGTGAGCGTGCCGGTGGGGTGGGATATTAACCATAAGGAAGTGTGTTTTGAAATCGGTAAGGCGCAAAACCACACGCTCATTTGCGGGCGCAGCGGGAGCGGGAAATCCAATTTCTTGCATGTGTTGATTCAAAATCTAGCTTTCTACTACGATCCCGATGAAGTCCAACTCTTTTTGTTAGACTATAAAGAGGGGGTGGAATTTAACGCATACACAGATCCGATTTTAGAGCATGCGAGGTTGGTGAGCGTAGCGAGTTCGGTGGGTTTTGGTGTTAGTTTTTTAAGCTGGCTTTGCGGTGAAATGGAAAAAAGATCTAATCTGTTCAAGCAGTTTAAGGTGAAAGATTTAAGCGATTACCGAAAGCATGAAAAAATGCCCAGATTGATTGTAGTAATTGATGAATTTCAGGTGCTTTTTAGCGATAAATCCACTCAAATGAAAGGGAACGTGGAACGATCCTTAAACACTCTGCTTAAAAAGGGCCGTAGCTATGGGGTGCATTTAGTTTTGGCCACTCAAACCATGCACGGTGGCGAAATTGATTCAAGCTTTAAGGCTCAAATCGCTAACCGCATCGCTTTGCCTATGGATGCAGAAGACAGCAATAGTATTTTGAGTGATGATGATGTGGCTTGTGAGCTTACGCCACCAACAGAAGGCATTTTCAATAACAATGGGGGGCATAAAAAATACCACACCAAGATGAGTATCCCTAAAGCCCCTGATGATTTCACAGCGTTTATCAAAAAAATCCATGAAGAATTTAACCAAAGAAATCTCACCCCCATAGATCGTAAAATCTATAATGGCGAGACGGCTTTAAAAATGCCCCACACCCTTAAGGCTAATGAAATGCGTTTGCATCTGGGCAAAGAAGTGGATTATGAGCAAAAGGACTTGATAGTGGAGTTTGAAAACAACGAATCGCATTTGTTAGTGGTGAGCCAAGATTTAAACGCTCGCATCGCTTTAATGAAACTCTTGTTCCAAAACATTAAGAGTACGAACAAAGAATTGGTTTTCTGCAATAAAGAAAAACGCCTGATAAGGTTTTTTGATGCGCAAAAAGAATACGGTATCACGCCTGTAGAAAATATCTTAAGCGTTTTAGACACCGCCATGAACCCTAATAGCGCGCTTGTGATAGACAATCTCAACGAAGCGAAGGAATTGCACGATAAAATAGGGGTGGAAAAGTTAAAATCGTTTTTAGAAAAAGCCATAGACAACGAGCAGTATTGCATCATTTTTGCGCATGACTACAAACAAATTAAAGCTAATTACCATCTTGACAAGTTAAGAGAATTGTTAAACCACCACTTCAAGCAATGCCTGGCCTTTAAATGCAATGGGGAAAACTTAAACGCTCTCAAAAGCAATTTATCTTTACCAAGCAAACTCAACGCGCTATTTGTAGAGCTTTCCAAAGACAGCCACACTGAGTTCAGGCCTTTCAGCTTATAGGGTCAAAAAGGGGGTTAAAAAAGGGGGGGTTAAAAAGACTAAAGGGATTTAATCTTTTTGAAGCGCTTTTTAAACCTTTGGCGTGATGGTTTGCGTGATTATGCGAGCGATTTTTTCTCTTAAATGCAACAAGGGTTCTGAGCCTTTCGCTAAAGCTTTTAGGCATAAATGAGAACTAGCAATCTTGCTCACGGCTCCATCCACTCCTTCGCTCTCTTCAATCAATCCTCGCACACCAGACAGCTCTATGGGGCAATTGACAAGCACCAGATTCAAATAATGTGTGTAGCCATCAAACATGCACATATTATTCATGTTGGTGGTTTTGGGATCTAAAATCGTATTATCATAATAGATAGGCTTCTCATCTTGTAAGATAGAGATTTTGGTGTGCAAGCGGTTGAATTGGAACAACTCATTGCACGCCACTCGCCCGGCGACAATGATTTCACTATAAAGCAATTGGGAGCTAGAGCGTAAAGAAATCGTGGTGTTGCCCTTAAAATGCGCGTTTTCAAAGGGGATTAACGGGAAAGGCGCGAAGTCTAAAAAGGCGTTTTCCCCCACAACGATATGCATGTCTCTGCTGGCAAACCCATCTTCAGTGTTATGGATTTTTTCAAAGGATTGCGAGGTGATCCTTAGCTTGCAATTTTGACCGATGCTTAATTGCATGTCTTGCGCATCGCCCCTCATCATGCCAGGGCTTACCGCTAAAAGCATGATTTCAGCTAAATCGTCTTTAGGGTAAAAAGGCGCCATGAGCTTAAAGGGGGGCGTGAAAAAATTGTCTTCAATCACGCACCGCCCATCAGCCCCTATTTTGGTTTTTAACCTGAGCTTGGATTCTTGAGCGTAAGTGTTCATCAATCTTCCAATAAAGCGTTGTGCTTAATCCATGCGATCACATCATCTAGGCCTTCTTTAGCGCGGATATTTGTGAAAATAAAGGGCTTTTCGCCGCGCATTTTTTTAGAATCCCTTTCCATGACTTTCAAGTCCGCTCCCACATAGGGGGCTAAGTCAATTTTATTGATGACAAGCAAGTCTGAACGCGTGATTCCTGGCCCGCCCTTCCTAGGGATTTTATCGCCCTCAGCCACATCGATCACAAAAATCGTAAAATCTGCTAGCTCTGGGTTGAAAGTCGCTGAAAGGTTGTCGCCTCCGCTTTCAATCAAAAGTAATTCCAAATCAGGGAAACGCCCATGCATTTCTTCTACGGCCTCTAAATTCATAGAAGCGTCTTCTCTAATGGCGGTGTGAGGACAACCTCCTGTTTCTACGCCAATAATCCTCTCTCGTGGCATCACCGAATTTTTACACATAAACTCTGCGTCTTCTTTCGTGTAAATATCATTAGTGATAACCGCCATGTCGTAATCCTTTGACATGTGGCGCGTTAAAGCTTCAATCAAGGCGGTTTTACCGCTTCCTACAGGACCACAAACTCCAATTTTTACCATAAAATTCCTTTCAATTTGAGATTAAAATTCAAGACATATAAAGGCGCGAGTATAAACTCTCATGCTGCATCGCCTTAATGTCGTTTTGAACGCTTGCCGCACACAAGTGGCTTTCGTCTAGTTCTAGGGTTTTTTCTATGAGTTGGTTAAAAGGGCTTTGCAAGCTCAATAAGATTTTTTGCCCGTCGTTTTGGGATAAAGGGACGCTTTTAACGCAGTTGATTACCATGTTAGAAGTTTGCGCATAAAGATAATGCCTTAAAGCCTTTTTCAATTCAATCCCCAAACTCGCCGCAAAAACGCCATAGCTAGTGGCATGGGTGGGATCTTTGGTTTGTTGAGCGTAAGCGTTAAAAAATGCGCCCATGTCTAATTCGTTCATGGCTTGTAAGGTTTTAATGAAACGATTGCCTAGCTTTTGATTGGCTAATCGTAATTCCATGGGGCTTGTGGATAGCATAATAACTTCTTCAACCCCTAAGATTTTTTTTAAATCTTGTTGGAGGGCGCTTTCATAGGTGAGTTTCAAGCTCAGCATTTCCGTATAAAGGAACTGGCTAGAAAGATTGGCTTTTAAATACTCTAAAGCGCTTTCTTTATTGGTAACCTTTTTTTGCTGGATATAAGTTTCTAGTCCAAAAGAATGCGTGTAAGAGCCAATAGGGAACACCGCATCATTGACTTGCAAGATCAGAAATTCATTATCCACATGAGCATTGTTGTCTGTCTTTGGGGTTTTTGGGGGCATAGCCACGCTTTTTTTAGTGCTTTTCACGCTTTTTCCTCTATCCTCTATATTTATTTCATGACCACTTTAAAATCGCTCGCCAATGAGACCTTAAAATTAGGCTCACTATGGGGCATGCTCACGGTTAAGCGTTCTTTGGAATCCAATTTTGAACTTAAAACACGATTTTGAACCCCTAGCTTTTCTAATAACGCTAGCGTGGGCTTTTCAAATGGTGTTTTAAATTCAAATTGAGACTCGCCATAGTATAAAGCCGCATGGCGGTTTCCTATTTCATAGCATATTTTCGCTACTTCAGCCACGCTCTTGGCTTGGATGTGAATGACTTCAGAATCCAAGATATTAACGGCGATAATTTCCTTCTCTTCTTTAAATAAAATATCCCCTTGAGAGAGACCCAGCTTGGGAGCGTCTTTAAGGCGTATGGCTATGTCTTTGCCTTGCCTGGTTTTAAAACGAGCGATCTTTTTCCTCGTTTCAAACCATTCCAAATCCACATAATCCACATTGAAATCCAAGGGGTTTAAATCCCTTAGATTGCCAACTAAACGCTCTATGATCATCTCACACCCAGTGTTGGATAAAGAGTAACCAAGCAGGAATCCAAGCGGTTAAAATACCCTCAATGATAGCAAGCCATGGAGTGAATTTCCCTAAAGGGATTTTCAAGATGTTTTCAATGAAAGCGGTAAGCCACAAAACACCCCAAGCCAACCATATGATCGCCCACCAATCGCCTTCAGTGATGCCTAACACTTTGTGGTCATCAAGCATATCGCTATAGTGGGATAAAATCGCAGCAGGAATCGTGTTGATCGCTACGAATAAGCTATACCAAGAATACGGCCTCCAATCTAAACCAAAAGTGTGGTTGATAGCCGCATACAAGTAGGTAAAACCAAACAATAACCCAGTCGCTGGCCCATAGAAACTAGTCAAATGGTGCGATACTTGAGCAATATCTTCGGCGCCTTCTACAGGGGCTGTAGGGTTGAGAGCGGAATAAGTGATGACCACCACATTACAAACAATGGAAAGTCCGCCCACAAAAAAGTTCATCACCGCAGTGCTTTTAGGATCGACTTTGGTTAATCCGCAAATCCCGTTGCTGATTAAAACAATCCCAACATATAACAATACAAGTCCTAGCATTGCCTTTTCCTTCCAAACAAAAATTTTTACAACAAACGCACCTTACGAATAACTTTTGTTGCTTGAGCTAATCATAAAGAAAAATAGTAAATTGACAAAAAATAAAAACAAAAAAATAAGCTCTTAACTTTTAATAAAAAAGTTAGAGAGCCTACAACCTAAGATTTAAGGAGGAACGCTCCTAGAACCTTAGAAAATTAAAAAATCCTAGAAAATGCTAAAGAGTTGCGCCAAGCTCACTTTATTGGCTGGTTTAGAAGTTACTTCCTTGCCATCCACGAACACATGGTAAGTTTCAGGATTGACTTCAATGTGAGCGGTAGTGTCGTTGAATTGCATGTCTTTTTTGGTGATGTTTCTGCAATTTTTTACCGGCAACACTTGTCTTTCAAGCCCTAATTCTTCTTTAATGCCTTTGTCATAAGCCGCTTGAGACACAAAAGTGATGTTTGCATCGTATTTAGCTTTACCATGATGAGCGAACATTTCTCTGTAATAAACCGGTTGTGGGGTAGGGATAGAAGCGTTCGCATCGCCCATTTGGCTTAACGCAATGAATCCGCCTTTGATGATCATGTTGGGTTTCACGCCAAAGAATGCTGGACTCCACAATACCAAGTCAGCCACTTTGCCCACTTCTACTGAACCTACATACTCGCTAATCCCATGAGCGATCGCTGGGTTAATGGTGTATTTAGACAAGTAGCGTTTGATCCTGAAGTTGTCGTTATCGCCTTTTTCTTCTTTCAAGCGGCCAAATTCTTTTTTGTTTTTGTCAGCTGTTTGCCAAGTTCTAGTGATAACTTCACCCACACGACCCATCGCTTGAGAGTCAGAACTGGTGATTGAGAAAATCCCCATGTCATGCAAAGTGTCTTCAGCCGCAATGGTTTGAGGGCGAATCCTTGAATCAGCGAACTGAACATCTTCTTTAATGCTTTTATCCAAGTGGTGGCACACCATAAGCATGTCCATGTGTTCGGCTTCTGTATTCACGGTGAAAGGAATAGTGGGGTTAGTGGAAGCGGGTAGAATGTTGTGTTCACCGGCCACTTTAATAATATCAGGAGCGTGTCCGCCGCCAGCGCCTTCAGTGTGGAAAGTGTGCATAGTGCGCCCAGCAATAGCAGCCATAGTGTCTTCTACACAACCAGCTTCATTCAAAGTGTCTGTGTGGATAGCGACTTGCACATCGTATTTGTCCGCAACATCTAACGCATGATTGATTGCAGAAGGAGTGGTACCCCAGTCTTCGTGGATTTTAAAGCCAATCGCACCGGCTTCAATTTGATCGGCTAAGCTCGCATCGTTAGAAGTGTTACCTTTAGCCAAGAAACCTAAGTTCATAGAATATTCTTCAGCCGCTCTGAGCATCCATTTTAAATTTCTTCTACCTGGAGTGATAGTAGTCGCATTAGTGCCATCAGCAGGACCGGTTCCGCCACCAATCATGGTTGTTACACCGCTTGCAAAAGCTGTAGGGATTTGTTGGGGTGAAATGAAGTGGATGTGTGTGTCAATACCACCAGCCGTTACGATTAAGCCTTCACCGGCTAGCGCTTCAGTAGCAGGACCCACGCTAAGATTGTTTTTAACGCCATCTTGCATGTCTTTGTTACCGCCTTTACCAATACCAGCGATTTTGCCATCTTTAATACCAATATCCGCTTTATAAATACCGGTGTAATCCACGATTAAAGCGTTAGTGATGATTAAATCTAATTCTTCTTTGCTAGGGTTGTTAGATTGGCTCATGCCTTCTCTTAGGGTTTTACCACCGCCGAATTTAAGCTCTTCGCCATAAATGGTGTAGTCATGTTCTACTTCAGCGATCAAATCTGTATCGCCCAATCTCACTTTATCGCCTGTAGTAGGGCCATACATAGAAACATATTCTTTTCTGCTAATCTTTTTCATTTCTTACTCCTTAATTGTTTTTACATAGTGGTCATCGCTTTTAGCGCCATGAAAACCACGCTCTTTAGCTCTGTGTAAAGCAATTTTTTTGCTTTCGTTGTCTGCTTGCCTATCAACCAATGCGTTAAATCCAAAGATTCTTCTGTTACCGCCAATGTCAATCAATTCTACGGATTTTTCTTCGCCAGGCTCAAACCTTACCGCTGTCCCGCTCGCAATGTCTAAGCGTTTGCCGAAAGTTTTTTCTCTGTCAAAGTCTAAGCATCTATTCACTTCAAAGAAATGGAAGTGTGAGCCGATTTGAACCGGTCTGTCGCCAACATTTTTAACTTTCACGCTAACGGCTTTTTTGCCTTCGTTGATAGTGATGTCTTCATTTTTTAAGAACAACTCACCAGGAACTAATTTACCATTAGCCTCAATAGGGGTATGCACGGTTACGAGTTTGGTCCCATCAGGAAACATCGCTTCAATACCCACTTCATGGATCATGCTTGCCACGCCATCCATCACATCATCAGGTTTTAAAAGAGTGCGTCCTTCTTGCATCAATTCAGCCGCAGTCTTTTTACCAGCTCTCGCTTCTTCCATAATATGGGCACTAATCAAAGCTACTGCTTCTACATAGTTAAGCTTAATGCCTTTTTCTTTGCGTTTCCTAGCTAATTCTCCAGCGTAGTGGAGCATCAACTTATCTAACTCTTTTGGGGTGAGTTTCATCTCATTCTCCTATTCTTAAAGTGTTTTTCCTTGAAGACATAACGAAATCAAGGTTGGATGTAATTGTAGCAATGTTTTGATTTACTAAGATTAACAGAAGCGTTCATTAACTAATTATTATTTAAAATGAATTAGTGTTATATTTTTGAAGCACTATAAAAGCGTTATTGGGAACGCGTTTAATACCCCTTTAGAATTTATAAAAATCAAAAACCCGCAAAAAAATGAGAATTAGGGTTGGAGTAATAATAATGGTGGCCACGACTGGACTTGAACCAGCGGCCACTACCATGTCAAGGTAGTGCTCTACCAACTGAGCTACGCGACCTTTATTAAAAAGGGTAATTATGCCTTAATTTTGTTTTGTTTTTGCTTAAAAAAGAATCGTCTTAACAATAAAACGCCCACGCCCACATCTATCATGACATCAGCGAAATTAAAAATGGCAAAATCAAAGCCATAATGGTAATACACATAATCCACCACGCCCCCATGCACAAACCGATCCAAAACATTAGAAACCCCAGCGCCAAACACCATGCCAAACTCTATCGCATGGCTTTTAAAAAGCTCAATTTGGCGCATTAAAAAGATAAAAAGCCCCAAAATCAAAAGGATTTGCAAGTATTTCAAACCCCCCTCTAAAAAACTGAGTAAGGAAAACGCCACGCCTTTATTGAACACTAAAACAATATCTATAACCAAACTTTCATAGCGAAACCCCTCTAAAATAGCGTATTTAATCGCTTGATCCACGCCAAAAATAAGAAAAAAAACCCCTATAAAAACCAACAGGCTTTGTTGGGTGGTGTTTAGCACAAATGTCCTTCAAAAAACTCTTTTAATTCTTGCATTTTCAATTCGAGCAATTTTTCATCTTTAGCTTCTAAAAGGATTCGTAATTTGTTTTCAGTGCCGCTATAACGGATCAAATGGCGGATCTCTAGTTGGTCTAATTCTTTTAAAAGAGCGCTATAACCTTTCAGGCTTTCTAAAGGGGGCTTTTTTTGGATATTCAAATTCGCTAGGCTTTGGGGGTATAATTCAAAGGGGTTTAACGCAACAGAACTCACTTGCTTACTTTCTAACACAAGCGCGCTCACTTGCAAAGCGCACACCAAGCCATCGCCGGTTTTAGCGTAATCGCTAAAAATGATATGCCCGCTTTGCTCGCCTCCAAAATTGGCTTTGTTCAACCGCATGCATTCGCTCACAAACTTATCCCCAATCGCGCAATGCTTCAATTCTAAATCTTGGGATTTTAGGTATTCTTTAAGGGCTAAATTGCTCATGTTTGTAGCGACAATTGCTTGAGAAGAAAGGGCGTTTTTAGATTTTTGATAAACCCCTAACACCCCTAAAAGCTTATCCCCATGCACGATATTCCCTAAATTGTCCACCACCACTAGCCTATCAGCATCGCCATCAAAAGCAAAGCCTAAATCCGCGCGGTATTTTTTCACTTCCTGGCTCAATTGGTTAGGGTGTAAAGCCCCACATTGCTCATTAATGTTACACCCATTAGGTTCATCATTAATCACTAGCACATCAGCCCCAAGCTCGCTAAAAACGACCGGAGCCACCTTATAAGCCGCGCCATTAGCGGTATCTAGCACGATCCTTAAACTCTGTAAATTCAAATGTTTGGGGAAAGAGTGCTTTAAATGCACGATATAGCGCCCTATGACATCGTCTATCCTTTTAGCGCTACCGACGCTCTCGCCTACTTTATAGCTAGAATGCAGTAATTCTTCATCATGAAAGATTTCTTCAATCGCTTTTTCTTCTTCTTCTTTAAGTTTATAGCCATAAGAATTGAAAAACTTAATACCATTATCTTCAAAAGGGTTGTGGCTCGCGCTTATCATAATGCCCGCATCACAGCGCATGTCTTCGGTTAAAAACGCAATCGCAGGGGTAGGCATAGGCCCTATTTGAATCACATTATAGCCTATGGAAGTGAGAGCGCTCACTAAAGCGTTTTCTACCATATAGCCGCTTTTTCTGGTGTCTTTACCGATTAGAATTTTATTCGTTTGAGAATGTTTTTTAAAATACAACCCGGCAGCAATGCCTAAACGCATCACAAACATGGGGGTGAGTTTCACCCCTGCTTTACCTCTCACGCCATCAGTCCCAAAAATTTTCATCGTTATAAAATACCTTTTAAACTATTTTTAATCAATTTTTAGATAGAATTATGCCAAATTTTACATTACAAAGGGATTAAAACAAGGCTATGGCAAATCATAAGTCCGCAGAAAAGCGAATCAGACAGACCATTAAGAGAACCGAACGCAACAGGTTCTATAAAACTAAAATTAAAAATATCATTAAAGCCGTGCGTGAAGCGGTCGCTGTCAATGATGTAGCAAAAGCTCAAGAGCGTTTGAAAATCGCTAATAAAGAGTTGCATAAATTTGTCAGCAAAGGGATTTTAAAGAAAAACACCGCTTCTAGGAAAGTTTCAAGGCTTAACGCTTCAGTGAAAAAAATCGCTCTCGCTTAGTTTTGGGGCGTTTTTAACTTCTTTAGCTCAGTAATGGGTTTTTATTATTGGGCTTCTTTTTAAGTTTTAGTGTTTTTTGAATTGTTGCATCTTTCATTCACATCTTTTTATAGGTAGTCTCGCATGTCCATTCTAGCTGAAAAGCTTTCTTCCATTCTCAAACGATACGACGAACTCACAGCGTTGCTTTCTAGCGCTGAAGTGATTAGCGATATTAAAAAACTCACCGAATTTAGCAAAGAGCAAAGCTCCATTGAAGAAATCTCCATAGCGAGTAAAGAGTATTTGAGCGTTTTAGAGAATATCAAAGAAAATAAAGAGCTTTTAGAAGACAAAGAATTGAGCGAACTGGCTAAAGAAGAGTTAAAAATTTTAGAAATCCAAAAAAGCGAACTAGAAACTGCCATTAAGCAACTCCTCATCCCCAAAGACCCTAACGATGATAAAAACATTTATTTAGAGTTAAGGGCTGGCACAGGGGGCGATGAAGCGGGCATTTTTGTAGGGGATTTGTTTAAAGCGTATTGCCGTTATGCGGATTTGAAAAAATGGAAAGTAGAGATAGTGAGCTCTAGCGAAAACAGCGTAGGGGGCTATAAAGAAATCATCGCTTTGGTTAAGGGCAAGGGCGTGTATTCAAGGCTCAAATTTGAAGCAGGCACGCATCGAGTCCAAAGAGTCCCCGAGACAGAATCTCAAGGGCGAATCCATACTTCCGCTATCACGGTAGCGATCATGCCTGAAGTGGATGATGTGGAAGTTTCTATCAACCCTAGCGATCTAAAGATTGAAGTGTTTCGCGCTGGCGGGCATGGGGGGCAATGCGTCAACACTACAGACTCTGCGGTTCGCATCACGCATCTCCCCACTAATATCAGCGTGAGCATGCAAGATGAAAAATCCCAGCATAAAAACAAGGATAAAGCCCTAAAAATCCTAAAAGCGCGCCTTTATGAAAAACAAATTGAAGAGCAACAGCTCGCTAACGCTAAAGACCGAAAGGAGCAAGTGGGTAGTGGGGATAGGAGTGAAAGGATCCGCACTTATAATTACCCACAAAACCGCTTGAGCGAGCATAGAATCAATTTAACTTTGTATAGTTTAGAAGAAATCATGCTTTCAGGGAATTTAGATGAAGTGATCAACCCTTTAATCGCTCATGCTCAAAGCCAGTTTGAATAAGACCATTACTAAAATGATAAAACAAGCGATAAAACACTCAAGCGTTTTTTAAGATAGCCACCCACTACGACCAAAAACCCTAAAAGCTCTAAATTTTTGCCCCACACAAAAACAGCACAAGAGCTTCCATAAAATCTAGTTATAAATATAATTTTAAATTATATATATATTTTTATATATAAATACACTTTTAAAACATAAAACGATTTATTTAACCCATTCTTAACGAAAAATTCACTTTTTTGTGATATAACTCCAAAGCTTAATATTTGTAAGAGCGAATTGTATTCTGTAGAAGCGAATGTATGAGGACAACTCTCAAATTTTGATAGCTCCCTACATTTTTGCACCATAGCATGAATGCAATAAAAAAAGAAATCCTTAGGATTTCTCACATTAAGGAGTTTTAAATGAAAAAAGTTTTTTTAGGTATGGCATTAGCCTTTAGTGTGTCTATGGCAGAAAAAAGCGGCGCGTTTTTAGGAGGGGGGTTTCAATATTCTAATTTAGAAAACCAAAACACCACCCGCACCCCAGGCGCTAACAATAACACCCCGATAGACACTTCAATGTTTGGCAGCAATCAAGTAGCTCCAGCCCAAGAAACGCAAAGCGCTTCTAAACCGGACACGAAAGTCAATCCAAGCGCAAGCTGGATGAAAAAATAAGAAGGAAGTTGTGAAAAAGTCATTCAAAAAATTAGGCTTTGTCTCTTTGGCGGCTAGTGGCGTGCTTTTAGGGAGCATGAACGCTACCGATTTAGAAACCTACGCAGCATTGCAAAAACCATCGCATGTTTTTAGTAATTATGCTGAAAAGGATAAGGATAGTAAATTAACAAGCGATTCACCAACGCAACAACAAGCCCAAACTCAAGCCCAAGCCACCGCTCAAAGCGACAGCCAAGAAGCGACAACACTTGAGAACACCGCTGCTACTGACAGCCAAACCGCCACAACTGATGAAACTTATACAAAAAGCACTGACACTACTGTAGCTGGTGCGGCTAAACAAGTAGAAATCGATAACACAGCCGTTCAAAACGATGAAACAGCTTTAGAAAACGCTGTAGCTCAAGTTAAAAAAGACGCTGATGCTAAAGATTTTGATGAAACCACTTTTACAAAAGATCAAGCAACAGAACAAACCGCTGAAACAACTTTACAAAAGGCTGAAAATCAGCTCACTAACGATCAAAACGCTTTAGAAACAGCGCTAAAAGATCAGACACCATCAACCCCACCAACCCCACCAACTAAAGAGGAACCAAAACACACCGCTTCAAGCGGCACACCAGCTCCAACAACCCCACCAACTAAAAAAGACGAAACAACTGGCACACCAAGCGCTAGCGGGAGTTCTGTGGCAAGCCAGCTAACCAAAGATACCACTATGGTTAATAATTTTAAGAGTGTGAGCGTGAGCGCGATGAACACCACTTTAAGTGGGGTAGAAACCATGTCTCAGCAAACCGCAACGATCAGCTCTCTTTTAAGCGGTAATCCTAATTTAGGCAGTGTGATTTCCAACGCTCAAGGGCTAAGCAGCGCGTTTAGCGCGTTAGAAAGCGCTCAAAACACTCTAAAAGGCTATTTGGATTCTTCTAGCGCGACGATTGGGCAATTGACAAACGGCTCTAATGCGGTTGTGGGCGCGTTAGATAAAGCTATCAATCAAGTGGATATGGCTCTAGCCAATCTTGCTACAGCTGATACGCAAAAAACGCAAGCTGTTGCGCTTGCAGCTGCTAGTGATAGTGCAACGACAACGACAGATGCCATCAATTTCTTAAACGCGCTAAAAACCAATCTAATGGCTCAAAAAGACGCTTTCATGAGCGTGCATAAAAACATTCAAACCGCTGTCGCTCAAGCCCAAGCAACCTACACGCCAAGCGTGATCAACACCAATAATTACGGGCAAATGTATGGGGTAGATGCGATGGCAGGGTATAAGTGGTTCTTTGGCAAAACCAAACGCTTTGGCTTTAGGTCTTATGGATATTACAGCTATAACCATGCGAATTTAAGCTTTGTGGGGAGCCAGCTTGGAATCATGGAGGGTGCGTCTCAAGTGAATAACTTCACTTATGGCGTGGGCTTTGATGCGCTCTATAACTTCTATGAAAGTAAAGAGGGCTATAACACAGCAGGGTTGTTCTTAGGCTTTGGGTTAGGAGGGGATTCGTTTATCGTTCAAGGAGAGAGCTACTTAAAATCTCAAATGCACATTTGCAACAACACCGCAGGCTGTTCAGCGAGCATGAACACGAGCTATTTCCAAATGCCTGTTGAATTTGGTTTTAGGAGCAATTTTTCTAAACACAGCGGGATTGAAGTGGGCCTTAAATTGCCTTTATTCACCAACCAATTCTATAAAGAAAGGGGCGTAGATGGATCAGTAGATGTGTTCTATAAAAGGAATTTCTCTATCTATTTTAACTACATGATCAACTTCTAAGCCTTTTTCTTCTTTTCAATAGAGGGTTTTCTCTCTGTTGGTTTTTTTTCTTTTTTTTTGCGATGTTTGTTTTGTTGTGTTGGGGGGGTTAGGTTTTTGTTTAAGAAAGTTTTTTAAAAACTAAAGAAGCGTTTAAAACAGAACCTTTTGTTTTGGGATTTGATTTTTTACTTTGGCTTGTTTTCAAAAGTCATTTTGATTTCTAAAAATAGTCTATAATGCTCGCAAGAGATATTTTTTAAGGTTATGAATGAAAGCTATAAAAATACTTTTTATAATGACACTCAGTTTAAACGCTATCAGCGTGAATAGGGCGTTGTTTGATTTAAAAGATTCGCAATTAAAAGGGGAATTAACGCCAAAAATAGTGAATTTTGGGGGTTATAAAAGCAGCACCAGTGAATGGGGGGCTAGTGCTTTAAACTATATCAATGCGGCTAATGGCGATGCGAAAAAATTCAGTGCGTTAGTGGAAAAAATGCGTTTTAACTCTGGCATCTTGGGGAATTTTAGAGCGCATGCACGTTTGAGGCAAGCCCTAAAATTGCAAAAGAATTTGAAATACTGTCTTAAAATCATCGCTAGGGATTCTTTTTATAGTTACCGCACCGGTATTTATATCCCCTTAGGCATTTCTTTAAAAGATCAAAAAACGGCTCAAAAAATGCTCGCTGATTTGAGTGTGGTAGGGGCGTATCTTAAAAAACAACAAGAGAATGAGAAGGCTCAAAGCCCTTATTATAGGAGCAACAACTATTACAACTCTTACTATAGCCCTTATTATGGCATGTATGGAATGGGTATGTATGGCATGTATGGCATGGGCATGTATGATTTTTATGACTTTTATGATGGCATGTATGGCTTCTACCCTAACATGTTTTTCATGATGCAAGTTCAAGATTACTTGATGTTAGAAAATTACATGTATGCGCTCGATCAAGAAGAGATTTTAGACCATGACGCTTCCATTAACCAACTTGATACGCCTACTGATGATGACAAAGACGATAAAGACGATAAATCTTCGCAACCAGCAAATCTCATGAGCTTTTATCGTGATCCCAAATTCAGCAAAGGCATTCAAACCAACCGCTTGAATAGCGCTTTAGTCAATTTAGACAACAGCCGTATGCTCAAAGACAATTCGCTTTTCCACACCAAAGCCATGCCCACTAAAAGCGTGGATGCGATAACTTCTCAAGCCAAAGAGCTTAACCATTTAGTGGGGCAAATCAAAGAAATGAAGCAAGATGGGGCGAGCCCTAATAAGATTGATTCAGTGGTCAATAAAGCTATGGAAGTGAGGGACAAATTAGACAACAATCTCAACCAATTGGACAATGACTTAAAAGATCAAAAAGGGCTTTCAAGCGAGCAACAAGCCCAAGTGGATAAAGCCCTAGACAGCGTGCAACAATTAAGCCATAGTAGCGATGTGGTGGGGAATTATTTAGACGGGAGTTTGAAAATTGATGGCGATGATAGAGATGATTTGAATGATGCGATCAATAACCCTATGCAACAACCCGCGCAACAAACGCCTATTAACAACATGGGCAACACCCATGCAAATAACAGCAAAGATCAAGGGGGTAATGCGCTCATAAACCCTAACAACACCACCAACGATGATCACAACGATGATCACATGGATACTAACACCACTGACACCGGCAACGCAAACGACACCCCCACTGATGATAAAGATGCTAGCGGCAACAATACCGGCGATACCGGCGATATGAATAACACCGATACCGGCAATACTGATACCGGTAACACTGATGATATGAGCAACATGAACAA
This sequence comes from Helicobacter pylori, assembly GCF_009689985.1. Lineage (NCBI taxonomy): Bacteria > Pseudomonadati > Campylobacterota > Epsilonproteobacteria > Campylobacterales > Helicobacteraceae > Helicobacter > Helicobacter pylori. The sequence continues at coordinate 256,627 of NZ_QBAW01000001.1, forward strand.
TGGCAACGATGATACGGCTAACACTAATGACGACATGGGTAATAGCAACGACATGGGCGATGATTTGAACAACGCGAACGACATGAACGACGACATGGGTAATAGCAACGATGACATGGGCGATATGGGGGACATGAACGACGACATGGGTGGCGATATGGGAGACATGGGGGATATGGGTGGCGATATGGGAGACATGGGGGATATGGGTGGCGATATGGGGAATTGAGATTAAACCCCAACATCAAAGAGTGATAGCCAAACTTAATATTTTTATTTATAATTTTTTTAATGTGGTAGGGGATACTTTGGCGATGAATACCCCTTTAACCCCCAACTAACTCCCCTTAAGAACGCTTTTTAAAATCCAACCAAAGCTTTTTACCATCAAACCAACGCAAAAAAACTCCGTCCTTTAGGGTGTAAGATGTAAACGCTTAGGCTATATTCAAGCTAACAAAATACCTCTAATCTTTTTAGGGTGAGAAATGCCCATGCAGACTTTAAAGAGCCTTTCGCATTAGCGTCCGTTAGGGTCACTTTAGTTAAAAAAACCCCTTGCTTTAGGAAAAAGGGGGCGGTTTTACATTTTAGACGCTCAAAATTAAAAGCAGAAATCAAAATTTCTTCTTGCTCACATCTTCTAAAATATCTTGGGAGATCCCATCAATTTTAGTGCTGACTTGTAAAGAATGGTTAGCGATAGTCAAATTATCCTGGACATCTTGTTGCAAGGCGTTAATGGAGTTGTGGATATTTTCTACGCCCTTATTTTGCATTTTAATAGACTCAGCGTTATCGGCAATGCTTTGAACGAGAATATTGATATTGGCTTCAATCTCGCTGAGCGATTTTTGCGTCCTTTCAGCGAGCTTTCTCACTTCATCAGCCACTACCGCAAAGCCTCTGCCATGCTCACCGGCCCTTGCGGCTTCAATAGCAGCGTTTAGGGCCAAAAGATTGGTTTGATCGGCAATATCTCTAATCATATCCACCACGCTTTTAATGTCTTCGCCTTGAGAGATCATCTCTTGGCTTTTAGAATCAATGGTTGTAATAATATTAGTGATTTCTTCTAAGGATTGAGTGGTGTTTTTCAGGCTTCTTTCTTGTTTGTGAGCGGTTTTGGTTAAGTTATCCACGCAAGTTTTTAAATCTTTGGATTCATGGTTGAGCGCGTTTGCAAACCCTAAAGAAGCTTTAAGCATGCTAGAAATTTCTTGCCCTAAAGTGTTGAGTGCTTTTTCCATGTTGGCTTTAGGGTTTTGGATGTGGTGGGTGAAATCCAGGTTTTTATAATGCTCTAGGGCGTTATTTAGGGCTTCAATATTGGCGCCAATTTGGTTGCGAAAATACTGGATAATGCTATTAATCGTATTTCTTAGGGCTTGCAAATCTTTATTTTTAGGCACGCATGCGATTTCTTGCGTGAAATCCCCATTTTCCACATGGTTTGTTACTTCAATGCTGTTTTGAATGGCTTTATTATCGGCTTGAATGCTTTCTTGGGTTTTAAGAATGTTTTCATTGATAGAAGCTTGCATTTGCCCGATTTCATCATAAGCGCTTGGGGGCGTTAGGCTTATGGCATGGTTATTTTTGGGGTTATTAAGCAAGTTGAAAAAATCGTTTAGGGTGTTATTGACCCTACTGATGCGTGTGGTTATAAGACTAGAAATGATGATAAAGACTAAAAGGGCTAACACCAGCACGCCTAAAATCAAAGTGGTGATAATAATGTATTTGGTGTTTGTGGCTTCTTTAAAGACTAAAGATTTATTGACATATTTTCCAATTGCCCAACGCCACTGATTGCCGTTATCCCCTTTTTCTTCAAAAAAATTAAAGGGCTGTATGGCTAAAAAAGTTTCTGTATTCCCGCTCAATGAATGGTAGCTCAAAGTGCCCGCTTCGTTTTGATTGTAATACTCCACAGCTTTAGCGACTCTTTTATCCGGATTGATAGCGCTTAAAATCTTATCTTGGATCTTATGATTAGGGTTGATTAAAAGCCTGCCATCTTTCCCCATTAAAAAGGTGTTACTCTTTGTCTTGCCTACCACATCTGTATAAAAAGCGTCAATGTTTAAAAAGAGATTCAGCACGCCTATAATCTTTTGATTCTTACCCATTAGGGGGAGGGTAATATCCATGCCATAGATTTTATTGCCATTAATTTCTTTATAGTAGGGATCTGAATGGGTTGTATCTTTGAGCGAATGGATTTGATTGGTCATGGTTTCATTGAGCGTGGTATTAGGGTAGGCGATTTTTGAATCCAAATTCATGGCAGTGATAATTCGTTCATTATTGTTCGTATAAATCGCACTAATCAATAACACATGAGGGTTTGCTAACAAAAACTCAGAGAGCATGCGCCTTTTTAGGGTGTCGTTGATAGCGCTATTTTCATCGCTTAAAAATTTTTCAAGGGTGTTAGCGCCAATAAAAATGCGTTTCATGATGCTTTGAATCTTAAAACTGACTAACTGAGCCTTTTTTTGCAGCAATTCTGTGGCTTGGCTTTGCAACACGCTTTCAACCTTGTAGCTGATAATAACGCCCATAACAGCACTAATTGCAATGACAACCGCACACACTATCATGACAATTTTAGAACCAATTCTTGCAGATTTCATTCTCTTTGCCCTTTTAAAACTAGTGATAGAGAATGATTATTATACATTAATTTTGAAATTTTAATAAAACAAGAGAGAACAAAAAAGCGGAAAATAAAAGAGAGCCAAAGCCTTCCAAAGCCCCCAAAGGAGAGGCAAAAAGAAATAAAAATTACCTTTTGGAGAATTGCGGGCTTCTTCTGGCCTTTCTTTTACCATATTTTTTGCGTTCAACCACCCTTGAATCCCTAGTGAGCAAGCCCTTAGGTTTTAAAACGGCTCTAAAAGCAATATCATAAGCGTTCAAAGCTTTAGAAATGCCATGCCTTAAGGCTTCCGCTTGCGCTGAGTAGCCCCCACCAAAAACCACCGCTTTAATATCCACAGATTGCTCTTGTTTGGTTAAAAGTAAGGGCTGCATGACTTTCATCTTAATGGCTTCATGCCCGCCTAACCATTGATTCAGGCTCTGTTCATTGATACTCAATTCGCCTTTACCCGGAGTGAGCCACACTTTAGCGATAGCGGTTTTTCTTTTACCGGTAGCATAGATTTTTCTCATTTAGCGTCCTTTTTGCTAGTTTGTGCGGTGTGAGGGTGCTTATCATCACGATAAACTTTGAGTTTTTTAATCATCGCTTTCCCTAATTTCGTTTTAGGGAGCATGCCCCTAACGGCTAAGTGGTAGAGCTTTTCGGGGGTTTTTTCTAGCATTTCTTGGAGAGTCTTGCTCTTAGTGCTGCCAAAATAGCCTGAATGGGTAAAATACTCTTTATCCTCTAATTTCATGCCTGAAAATTTAACCTTATTAGCGTTGATAACCACCACAAAATCCCCACAATCCACATTAGGGGTGTAAAAAGGGCGGTGTTTGCCTCTTAAAAGCACAGCGATTTCAGTGATCAAGCGGCCAAAAACTTTGTCTTTAGCGTCTAAAACGACCCAATCACGAACGATGTCATTGACTTTAGCAGTCTTTGTCATGAGAATCCTTTGATAAAATTAAAGCGAATATTATAAGGAAATAAGCTTAAATGTTGCTGAATTTAAGGAAATTTTAAAGTTTAAAAATTTTCTTTCAACTAAATCCCCAAAAGACCGCTTAAAAAAGACCGCTTGATTAAAGACAAGCTTTTTACTATTTGATCGTAAAAATACCAAAAAGCCTTTATTTTTGCTCCTGATTGAGCCTTTCTTCTATCTTTTTGATTTGGTGGCTCATTTGAGCGCTCGCGTTGATTTGATTGATGAGCATGTAAAGGTTTATCATCATCAAAAGCACCACCACAAGCCCTAAAAAAAACACGATTTTAACGGCTTTTTTAGCGATCTCTAGGGCTTCTTGTTCGTTTTGCATGCGTTTTTAATTTTCCAATTCTTCTGGGGATAAATCTTTATAAAAGCGTTCTAATTCAAAGCTCTCGCCCAAATACGCAACGATTTCTTGAGAATCCACAAGGGCGTTTTGCAAGCAACTCGTCGCACCTGGAGAAGGGGTCATGTTAAAAGTGATACCTTTATGGGTGCAAATCTTTTTTTCGCCTAATTCCAGCTTTTGCTTGGTTCTGTCTAAAACTTGCGGGCGCACTTCGCCAAAACCATGAGCGTATTCTAAATCTTCTAGGCTAAGAGAGGGGATGATTTTTTGAGCGTCTTTTAAAAATTTCCTTTTACCGATAATGGGCAATTCAAAAACCATGTTTTTAAACACATAATTACGGATTTCTTTATCGCTCATCAAATCAAACGCAATCTTAAACACATCTTTATTCAAATCCATTTTCAACAATTCCAAGCTAATGCCCTTAAGCCAGCATTTGTTTCGTTCTAATTTAGGCATCGTTAAAGCGGTAGGCCCGATTCGTGTTTTTCCTTTAATGACGGCATCAGGGTCGCCATGCACGGCTGCAAAAGGGAGCTTGGGGTTTTGAACGGTATAAACCTTACCCCTTAATAAATCCGGCACAAAATAAAAGCTGCCCGCCACAGGCAAGCACCCTAAATCCAAGCCATAACCCATGCTCTGAGCCAAAGGCAAAGCGTAAGAGCCGGCATTGACCAGCACGAATTTAGCATACACTTCTTCAGCGTCTTCAGAAATGATTGCGTAAGTGTCGTTGCGTTTTTCAATCTTTTTCACTTTGAAATTCAAAAACACCTGGTTGTTAGGCTTTAATTTTAGGGCTTCTTCAACGAAGTTTTCGCTCAACTTCGCAAAATTCATCGTGCTCCAATCTTTTTGATAACCATGCCCGATAATGTTTTCATGCCTGTCTATGCCATTAGCCCCTAAAATCACATTAGGCTCTAATTCTTTAATCTTTTGTTTGTCAAATTCTTCTAACCCCACAAAGATCTCTTTAAAGGATTCGTAGCGTTTTTTCATGAACTCGCATTCTTCATCGCCCACGCCTATAGCCATTTTCTGGGTTTCAAAAATCACTTCATTTTGCAAGCCTTTATTGAGTGCGTATTGCCTGGTCTTATAAGCGCTCAAACGCACTTTTTTAGCTTTTTCAGGAGTGTAATTCGTTTCAATAGAGCCATCATGAATGGTTTGTGAATTAGCCTTAGCGCTGGAGCTGATTTGAGCTAATTTAGAGCATTTTTCCACGATAGCCACGCGTTTTAAAGAGCTGTATTCGCTCAAAGTATAAAAGGTCGCGCACCCTGAAACCCCACCTCCAATAATCACAGCATCAAATTCCATACTCATTGTCTTTCTCCAAATGTTTTAAATTGATAAATCGTAATCATAGTATAAGAAAATCAATTCGCATTCAAAGGGCTTGAAGTTTTATTGACAAAATCTTTCAAATCGCTCATTCCAAGCACCCTATCAATCAATAATTTCTTTTTAGAAAACGCCCCATTATGTTCTTCGGCTAACCATAATGAAGTGATCACCACGCCCCCTATTTTATGGCTCAAGGTTTTAAAATGCTTTTGGGTTTGCACCGACCAAATGCTGTGAGCGACTATCGCTTGATGGTTGTATGCGCCTAAATAGAGCATGATATGCCCTTTTAAATAGATGAGCGTTCCAAAAGGCGTGGCGTTTTTAAGGATGTAATCTTCTTTTTCTTTAGCTTTCATGGAGCTTAAATCCATATAATTGTTCGCATAACGGCTTTGCGCGTAGGAATTTCTGGGGAGCAAAATACCAAAATTAGCAAAACTATCTCTGGTGAAGGCCGAGCAATCCCTATTACCTAATAGTCCACCCCAGCCGTATTTTTGCCCTAGCATGGTGTCTATAAAATACGCCATGTTCTCGCTGTTAAAAGCCTTAGGAAAAACAAAAAAATCCTTTTCATCTAAGATCACGCTTTGTAAAGCTGCATAACCCTTAGCGTCCCTCAAAAAACCATAGGCTTTCAATTCCTTTTTTTGGGGGTTTTGAGATGCGTTTTGACTTTGGGGGATGAGAGCGAACAATTCGCCCACCCTAGCATTGGTGTAAAAATCCCCATAGTCTGTATAAAGGGGGATTTTATCTTTTATAGGCATGACATAATTTTTAAGCTTGGTTAAAAGCTCTATGTCTTTATCGCGCATGTAGGCTAGATCGCTAACTTTAATCCAGCCATAAACAAAACTGCTTTGAATGTGGGCGTAAGTTTTATCCAGATTAAAATGCGTGATTAAAACCGGCGTGCCTTGAAAAATCAGCGAATTTTGATACCTATCAAAAGGATAGCCTTTTTGAGAAAGGTAATAAGGCTTGTTAGTAGGCACAGCCCTCACATCGCTATCTCGCACCACAACAGCCTTAATCTTAGCACTTGGGTAATGCTCAATATCCATGCTTTTAATAAGTTCATCATTGAAAGCTTTTGCGTTGGGTTTTAGATCTTCGCCATAACCGGTGGATTTATTCATTTCCTTAAGGATCCAAAACACTTCTTTTTTATTGCTTTTGACTTTCGCATCTAGCCATGGGGAATACCACGCTTTGAGATAGCTCTCTTTTAGATTTTCTCTTAACGCTTGGGGGTCAATGCTTTGGTTATTATGACTATCATTTTGAGAGCTTGCAAGATAGCTTGAAGCCTCTTGGGGCAAGGATAAATCTTTGAGCGTGAAATCTTTTTTCATGCAACCCACAAACAAAAACAAGAAAACTATAAGAAAATAACGCATGCTTTAGAGAACCTTAACATCAAATGCGCAAATAGTTTCTTAAAATGCGCCCGTATTGCGGGCTTCTCAATTTTTTGATCGCAGAGCTTTCAATCTGGCGTACCCTTTCTCTAGTAACATTCAATTCCTTACCGATTTCTTCTAAAGTTCGATCGCTTTCATCGTCTAAAAGCCCAAAACGCATGCGGATCACCGCTTTTTCTCGCTCGTTCAACTGGTCCAAAACGCTTTCAATTTGCGCTTTTAAATCTTCTCGCATGATGTGATCAATGGAGCTAACGATATTTTTATCTTCCACGAAATCCCCAAATTTGCCGTCATCATCATTGCCGACTGGGGTTTCCAAACTGATAGGCTCTTTAGTAACCTTAATCACATTCTTCACTTTATCTAACGAAAGCCCCACTTCTTCAGCCACCACTTCCAAATCAGGCTCTTTGCCGGTTTCTTGAATGTGTTTGCGCATGACTTTATTGATGCGATTAATCGTGTCAATCATGTGAATGGGGATGCGGATAGTGCGGGCTTGATCGGCTATGGCTCTGCTGATAGCTTGTTTGATCCACCAGGTCGCATAGGTAGAAAACTTGAAGCCCTTTTCATGCTCAAACTTATCCACTGCTTTCATCAAGCCGATATTACCCTCTTGAATCAAATCCAAGAAGGGTAAGCCTCTGCTTGTGAATCGTTTAGCGATGCTCACTACCAACCTTAAATTGGATTTAGCCATTTTGTTTTTAGCGCGATCGGAAATCAATTTCCCTCTTTTGATTTGCTCTAAAATTTCTTTTAGTTTGTTAGGGGCTAAATCAAAGCCTTCTTCGCTCGCTTCTTTGGTCAAAAAGAGTTTTTTGAGATCCATATACACGCTCACCATAGTCGCTTCTGGCACTTGAGCGATAATATCTTCTTTAGTCATGTTAGTGATATTAGCAAGGATTTTTTTATGGTTAGCGATCAAAACATCATTGAATAAGGGCAGTTTGTATTCCAAGCGTTTCAACTCTTTTTCAAACCCATCGCCGCTTTTTAAAGTGGTCTCCATCGTTTTGACTAATTCATTAATCAGTTTGCTGGTAGGCTCTAAATCATAGAGTCTGTCTTTGAGTGTTTGGCGTTTGTAAGCTAGGGTCAATAAACGCACTAGCTCGTCTTCTTTTTCATCTATGGGGGCTTCAAGGGCTTTAAGCCATTCTTTTTTAGCCTTGTCTAGGGCTTTAAAGCTTTCTTGAACCTTTTCTACGCGCTTCTTGTCTTTTTCAGAAACGACTTTTTTCCTTTCTTCGTTTTCTTCATCTTCTTCGCTGTCGTCATCTTTTTTAGAATCGCTCACGCTATTTTCATCGTCATCATCAAAGCTCCTGAAAAGCTCTTTAACCCTTCGTTCACGATTGATTAAAGCGTCTTTATACGCATAAATAAAATCAATCAAATACGGCACCGAGCAAATCGCATCTAAAATAATGTCTTCACCCAAGCGGATCTGCTTGCTCAATTCAATTTCTTCATCTTTGCTTAAAAGTTTTATATCCCCCATTTCACGCAAATACATGCGCACCGGACTATCGCTTCTGCTCCACTCTAAAAAATCCTTTTCTTTCAAAAAGTCATAGCCATCTTCTAATTCTTCATCTAAAACTTTTTGCTTTTCTTTGGTGTTTTTAATCTTGTCAATCGCATTGAGTTTTTTAGCGTATTCTGAAGAGCTGACCAATTTCTTTTGGTATTTTTGGCACAATTCTTTGATTTTTTTGATTTGGGCTAGAGTGGGGACTTTCGCACTGATTTGAATGATGGACTCATAAGAAACGCAATCGCTTAAGGAATTAGCGAACAATTCTTCTAACGCTTCGTTAAAACTAAGCTTTTTAACAGGAACAGGCTCTTTCGCTGTTTCTTTGACTTTGCTTTCTTTGGTTTTGGCTTCTTTAATTTTGCTCTCTTTGGCTTTGTTTTCTTGTTTAATTTCTTGTGTGGCTTCTGTTTTGGCTTCCTGTTTAGCTCTTTTGGGGGCTTTTTCTTCGTTAGCTTTCTTTTTCATTGGACACTCCATAAAATAAGAACCCATGCTTTTTGCAAGCTAGGTTCATAAGATTAAGATACACCTAATCCTTTGCCATTTTACTAAAAAATAGCTTAAATTCTAATTATATTATTGGAATTTGGTTTTATTCCACCGAATATTGATCGCAAAACCATCAAAAAGCGTAACGCTAATCAAGCGATAGCCTTTAAAAAATGAGTTTAAAATAAAATTTAAACCCCCCCATTTTTTAGAAAAGGGTTTTAATTGTCTGCGTTTAATAAAAACAAGCCCTAAAGCTTATCCACCATGCTTTTTAAAAATTTCGCTGAAGTTTGAGCGCTTTTTTCTAAAAACGCATCAAAGCTCATGTTAGCTTCCTCATCAGCGTTATCGCTAATGCTCCTTAGCACGCAGCATGGCACGCCAAATTTTTGGCACACAAACGCCACGCTCGCCCCCTCCATTTCCACCGCACTCGCTTTAAATTCGCTAACTAAAAACTCTTTCCTTTCTTTGCTATGCACAAACTGATCACCTGATGCGATGACGCCTTCTTTGAGCGCGATATGTTGCTCATTAGCGACTTTTTTAGCTAAAGCGTTTAAACTTCCGCTCGTTTCAATAAAAATCGCGCTTTCGGGGATAAACCCTAAAGGGTGATCAAACGCGCTCAAATCCACATCATGCTGGACTAATTGATTAGCCACTAACAAATCATTGATTTTTAAATCTTTAATCAAGCTTCCAGCCACCCCGCTAAAAAGCACCTTTTGAACGCCAAACGCTAAAATCATGCTCGTTGTGGTTAAAGTGGAATGCACCTTGCCAATCTTGCTATAAGCGACAATGATTTCTTTATCATTATAAACGCCTTTATGGAAAACATTCCCCCCTAAAGGGATCTCTTCAAAACCCACGCCAAACAATTCTAAAATAGGGGTTATTTCTTCTCTCATCGCCCCTAAAATGCCAATTTTTTGCACCATTTTCTCCCAATCACACGTATTCTTCTAAAAATTCAATGGCTTCATCAAGCCCTTTATTATCCCCCACGCTTATGGTAGGCTTGTTGCTTAAGCGCTTGTTAAGCCCCTTTAACACACTCCCGCAGCCTAATTCAAAAAAAACATCCACTCGGTTGTTGTTAGATTTCACGCAGTCTTGATAACGCACCGGCTGAGTGAGTTGCAAGCTCAATAATTCAACGGCTTTTGCTTTGCTATGATACGCTTCGTTAGTCGCATTGGAGATGATTTCAAAATGGAATTTATCTTTTAAGCTTTTTTCCAGCAATTCCTGGAATTTAAAAGTCATAGGCTCTAAAAAAGGGCAATGGCTCGCCACGCTCATTTCTAAAAAAACCACTCTTTTAGCCCCCATTTCCTTTAAAGTCGGCTCTAGGGCTTTCAAATCGTCTTTAATCCCGGCTAAAACCACTTGCATGCCGCCATTGAAATTCGCACACCACACATTTTTGGTTCTTTGACACAAACTCAAAAGGCTTTCTTCAGAAACGCCCAAAACGACCATCATGGAAGCGTCTTTATTCGCGCACGCTTCTTGCATCATTTTGCCTCTTTGGTGCGTGAGTTTAAGGGCTTTTTCAAAATCTAGCGCCCCGCTCAAAGACACCGCGCTCACTTCGCCGAGCGAATGCCCTAAAGCAAAAACGGGTTTTAACCCCCCATTTGCTTGCTTGTTGAGTAATTGGTAAGCGATACAACTCACTAAATAAATGGCAGGCTGGGTGTAAGCGCTCTCTTTTAAAAGCTCATTTTCTTCAAAAAGCGTTTTTTTCATATCCACTTTAAGCGCGTTAGAAGCCCTTTCAAACAATTCTTTAGCTAGGGTGTGGCTCTCATAGAATGATTTTCCCATTCCTATACATTGCGAGCCTTGCCCTGGAAATAATAATGCGTATTGCATGGTGTTATCCTTTAAATTTTATTAATCCATAATTTAAAATTGTAGTATAAAAGCCCTTAGTTTTGTTTAGAAACCATTAAAGTTTAAGGTTTATTTTAACTTATTTTTACTATAATTCTACTTTTTAAAGGACAGGTGGGTGAGTTGGCTGAAACCACATCCCTGCTAAGGATGCGTAGCCGTCAAGGTTACCGAGGGTTCGAATCCCTCCCTGTCCGCCAGCCTTTTTGCCTTTAAAAACTTTTTGTTTAGAATGTATTAACGAGACACCATAGTTTCTAAGCATTCCTTTTACGACACTCCTTTTACAGATTTTACAAATACAATTTTAGGTTGGGTGAAGAGAGACACCCAGCCTAAACCCTATATTTACTGCGGTATTTTCAAACATTTTGAGTATAATCGTTTCCACTACAATCATAAAAAAGAAAGAACATGACTTACATAGAATTAGGTAAAAAAGTTTTAGAACAAGCAGGGAAGCCTTTGAGCGTTAAAGAAATTTTTGAGAAAGCTTGTGAAATGGGATTGGATAAAGAATGCAACGACGGAAAAATACTTTCTCATAGTCTTGGAAGTCAGCTTGGTGAGCACAACATTAAAGAGGAAGACAAGCAATTCTATGTTGCATGCAAAGAAGGAAAAACCTTTTTCTATTGGCTCAAATCTCGTGAAAGAGAATTTCCTCCACAAAAAACCCTAGATGCCAAAGAAGAAGATGATGAACAGAGCGAGTGTTCAGACGCAGCCAAAAAGGAAAAGGAAAAGGAAAGGGATTTGCACCCACTACTTGTGAAATTCCTTGACAAAGATCCAAATTTCAAGCTTCTATGCAAAACCATCCGCCATGAAAAATGTAAAAAAAGCACAGCGGGCGAATGCAAGTGGAATTATCCTGACATCGTGGGCGTGTATTTTCCCTACAATAAATATTTTCCCTACAATAAATATAAAGAAGAAACTTTGAAATTTTTACAGCATACCGGTCAAAAAAGACACAAGCTTTTTTCCTTTGAGCTTAAAATCAGGATTAAACTTTCCAATCTAAAAGCGAGCTATTTCCAAGCGGTGAGCAATTCTACTTGGGCTAATGAGGGGTATTTGGTGGTTTTTAATATTGATGATGAGGTTTTAAATGAATTAAGGCGGCTCAACCAAAGCTTTGGTATAGGGGTCATCAAGCTGGAATCTGAGATTTCAAACTCCAAAATCTTGTTGCCAGCTAAAGAAAGAGAGATTGATATACCCACACTTAACATGCTTATAGAACAAAGTCCGGAGGATTTTAAGCCTTTTATGGAAAAGATTAACAAGCAAATTGAAAAAGGACTTGATACGGCAATCGAGATGAAAGGTTTTGATCCAGTGCTTGATGATGAAGCAATGCAAAAACACATTAAAGATAGAGGCATTAAAGCAGAATAAAAAATGGGAACGCTTTATCTTTCTCGCCCCATTTTTAAAAGCGCAGACGAGCTTTTCACCCTTTATCAAGGGGATTGTAATGAGATTTTGCCCCAATTTGAAAATGCTTTTGATTTGATTTTTGCTGATCCGCCTTATTTCCTTTCTAATGACGGCTTAAGCATACAGAGCGGTAAAATCGTGAGCGTCAATAAAGGCGATTGGGATAAAGAAAATGGGATTAACGATATTGATGAGTTCAATTACCAGTGGATCAACAACGCCAAAAAGGCTTTAAAAAACACAGGAAGCCTTTTAATCAGCGGGACTTACCACAATCTTTTTTCTTTGGGGCGTATTTTACAAAAATTGGATTTTAAGATTTTAAACCTCATCACTTGGCAAAAAACCAACTCTCCTCCCAATTTCAGCTGCCGTTATTTGACGCATTCGGCTGAGCAAATCATTTGGGCGAGGAAAAGCCGCAAGCATAAGCATGTTTTTAACTATGAGGTTTTAAAAAAGATCAATAACGATAAACAAATGCGTGATGTGTGGAGTTTCCCAGCGATCGCTCCTTGGGAAAAAGCAAACGGCAAGCACCCCACTCAAAAACCCCTCGCTTTATTGGTGCGCTTGCTTTTAATGGCGAGCGATGAAAATTCCCTCATTGGCGATCCTTTTAGCGGGAGCTCTACCACAGGCATTGCGGCTAATCTTTTGAAAAGGGAATTTATCGGCATAGAAAAAGAAAGCGAATTTATCAAAATATCCATGGACAGAAAAATAGAATTAGACGCTCGCTTTAAAGAAATCCGATCTAAAATCAAAGATTTAAATCTTAAGTAAGCCCCTTTTTTAAGTCGCTTTAAGCGTTATACTTTTTGGATTTTACCTCAAAATGGGATTCTATTTTCACCCATTCCTCACAAAGGATATTTTCATGCCCAAAAAGCCAGTGTTTGGGGCCAATAATGATTTTTTCTGGATTTTTTATCAAATAAGCCGCCCACCAGCTATAAGTGCTATTAGCGATAATGCCATGCTGACAAGATTGCATGAGCAGCATATCCCAATACGCCTCTTCTTCTTTATCCCTAGTGGTCATGTCTATAAAAGGGTAGCCCAGATCAAGGTTTTGCGTGAATTTTAAGTCTTCGCAAAACACAAAAAGCTCCATGTTTGGCACGCGCTTTGCCATATACTCAAGCGCCTTTTTTTGATAATCAATACCAAGCTGACAGCCAATCCCCACATAATCCCCTCTTCTTATATGCACAAACACGCTGTTTTTAGCGGCTAAAATCAAAGAAAGCTTGCGGTGGTATTCTTCCTCTTTTTTTTTATGATTTTCTGGGGGGGGGGGGGTAGAGTGAAGATTTGCTTGATTAAAGGGGATATAGCGTCAAAATATCGTGGATCTTGGAAATAGCCAAAAAAATAAGTCAAGCGGCTTGGCTTTAGCAATTTAGGCTCGTATTCAAAAACGATTTCTTGACTCACTCTATCAAAACCCATGCATTTGAGCGCGTCTCTTACTAGCTTGGGGAGGTGTTGCATTTTAGCTATAGCGATTTCTTTCGCGCTTGCATAGGGCAAATCAATAGGGAAAAGTTCTAATTGCATTTTCCTATTACTCCAACCAAAAGAAGTAATATCTAATAGCACAGGCGTATTAAGGTGTTTTTGCAAACTTTTAGCAAAAGCGTATTGAAACATTTGATTCCCAAGCCCCCCACAAATTTGCACCACCTTAAAAGCCATTCAATCCCTTTGTTTTTCAAATGAAACGCTCATTTTAGCTCATTTTAAAGCCCTTTTTCAATAAAAGCCTAAAAAGTGGGGCAAGTAACGCTTTCAAATCATTTGAATTTTTTATTTGAAAAAGATGCGTATGAGGGTTCTAGCAAGCGTTCTTGGTATTCTAAAAGAATCCTGTCTTCGCTATTGAGCGAGTAGGCTTCATCGTATTTGCGTTTGATGATGCCCTTTAAAATGGTGTGTTGGACTTGGTATTTATCTTCTTTAAGCATTTCATCCACTAAAGCGTAAAGCTGAATGTCTTGAATGAGTAAATCTGAAATTTTAACGCTCTCTTTATCAAACAATTCTTCATTAGCGCAATATTCATTCACTAAAATAAGCACTCGGTTATACACATCCGATGCGATTTTAGCGTTTAGGGTTCTATAAATGTAGTCTTTGATTTTTTTGAGCTGCTCTTCTAAATCTTCACTGGCCTTGCTCGCTAAGGCTAAAATACTTAAAATTTGAACTAAAGTCATCATTTTATGGCTTAAAGAGCGGGTGCGCCATTTAATGAGAAGGCGCATGAAATAAGACATTTTGATAGAAAGGCTACATGGGAGAGTGTTTTTCTTGGGTTTTGGCATGCTTAGTTTCTTTTAAAAAAGGATTTTTGTGGTTTAATTATATAACTTTAAAATTAAATCTAGGAGTAAAGAGATGAAAACATTCAAAAAAGGCGTAATCTTAGACGCTAAAAGCGTGGGGTTAAAAGCGCTAGAAGTTTTAAAAGAAGTGGCGGATTTTGATTTTTATGAGGTTACTTCGCCCAGTCAAATCGTTGAACGCTCTATTGAAGCTGAAATTATGGTATTGAATAAAGTCGTTATCACCCAAGAGGTTTTAAGCCAATTGCCTAAACTCAAACTCATTTGCATCACCGCTACAGGCACGGATAATGTGGATATAAAAAGCGCGAAAGCTTTAGGCATAGAAGTCAAAAATGTGAGTGCTTATTCTACTGAATCTGTAGCCCAGCACACTTTAGCGTGCGCGTTGTCTTTGTTGGGGAGGATCAATGACTACGATCGTTACTGCAAAAGCGGGGAATATAGTCAAAGCGATATTTTTACGCACATTAGCGGTATGAAAATGGGGCTTATTAAAGGGGGTCAATGGGGGGTTATTGGTTTAGGCGCAATCGGTAAAAGAGTCGCCAAACTCGCTCAAGCTTTCGGGGCAAAAGTGGTGTATTATTCCCCTAAAGATAAAAAAGAAGGGTATGAGCGCTTGAGTTTAGAGGAATTGCTTAAAACAAGCGGTATTATCAGCATTCATGCCCCCTTAAATGAAAGCACACGCGATTTAATCGCTCTCAAAGAATTGCAAAGCCTAAAAGAAGGGGCGATTTTAATCAATGTGGGGCGTGGGGGCATTGTGAATGAAAAGGATTTGGCTTTAATTTTAGAAACCAAAGATTTGTATTACGCGAGCGATGTGTTTGTGAAAGAGCCTTTTGAAAAAGATCATGCGTTTTTGAACCCAAAGATCCAAAATAAATTGCTTTTAACCCCCCATATCGCATGGGCGTATAGCGACAGCTTGAAAACCTTGATAGAAAAAACCAAAGAAAATATCCAGGATTTTTTAGCTTCTCAAAAATAAAAGTAGGATTTTATGGAGAGATGGGTTTATTAATTGTTTGAGTTTTTTCTCTTTTGCCATAAAATCTAAAAAATGGAGTAGGGTTTAATCGTTTTTAACCCATTAAGAAAAAGCCTTTAGGTGGATTGACCCCCAAAAAAAGCTTTTATGACAGAGAGCGATTAAGCCTTAGAAATATCAATCTTAAAGGTGTGGATTTCATCTTCTAAAAAGACTTTAACCACCACCACGCCCGGGGTTTTAAGGTTTTTGGTATCCACTACCACAAACCCTCCCTTAGCCTTACCTTCAACATTAAGGGTGTTTTTCTTAAGGTAATTGATCGCTAGGATCTTTAAAGCTTGGCGGCTTTCTTGCATGATTTCTTGCTCTTCTACATCATCCACCATCATCATGCCAAAGCCTGGCCCATACAAGCCCATTCCCCCATACATCATGTCATAAGCTAAAAATCCCCCTTGCCCGTAATAAAACATAGGCGGGGTGATCATATTGACATTATCAATAGGGGTGGTCGGCACGGCAATATTAAAACTTTGTAAAATGCCCTCAAAATCAAAACTGGATTTCATCACCTGTCTTAGGCTTAAGACCGGTAAATTCGTTTGGTTGATAGACACCGAAATGGCTTTACGGCCAAACGCCACAGGATTTCCCTCTAAAACTTGCGCCGCTACATACAGCACTAAAGGGGACTCGCTCAAGCCTTTTAATTTGCTTTGAGCGATTTCTAGCTGGACTTTAGATTTGGCTTGCGTGGAAGTCATCACTTGAATCCCATTATTATAGGATGTAACATGTTCAGGCGTGATCTTATAGCTCGCGCAAGCGCTCATCAGTAAGGCTATCGCTACTAAAACGATTCTTTTCATTCAAACTCCTTTCATTCAGTTTAATTTTTGTTTAGAGTTTATTTATTATAGTGTGTTTTAACTTAAAATGTAACTTTTATTAAGGTTAAAAGCCAAAAAAAAGTTTTAGTGCGTGTTTTCTAGCCACAAAAGAATAGAAGATTTGATCTCATTGAGTTTTAAAACTTCTTGGTGCTTGATTCCTTTTTCAAATAAATCATCAAGGCGCTGGCTATCTAGGGTATTGTAGCTGTTTTTAAGCGTTTCTAGGGCGGTTTTGTCGTTATCGTTTTTCTTTTGCTCGTTTAGGGCTAAAAGGGTGGTTCTAGGGAATTTTTCATAAGAGGCGGTGGCAGAAACAAGGGTTTTTTCACTAGTTTTCAAGCTGGCGTTTAAAGCGGTGGCGGTGTGGGGGTCAATCAGGTATTGGTGCTCTGCATAAACTTCTTGGATTGTTTTCAAACAAGCTTCATCTGAGCAGCTCGCGCAAGAAAAATGCTCCTGTAAAAGGGCTAATTCTTTAGGCTTTAATGCATAAAATTTCTCTTCTTCTAAAGCTTGCATCAACTCTAGCGTGCGTTCAAACCCAAAGAGATCAAAAAGCACCCTTTCCACATTAGAGCTTTTTAAAATATCCATAGCCGGCGAGTAGGTTTGCTTTAAAGAACGATGGGTTAAATCGTAACGCCCTGTTTCTATAAACTCCCTTAAAACATCATTGCTGTTGGTTACAACCTTGATTTTAGCAATATTCAAGCCCATTTTTTTGGCATAAAACGCTCCTAAAGCGTTCCCAAAATTACCGCTAGGTATGGCTAGGGTGATTTTTTCTTTAGAATTGATCGCGCCTTTTTTATACAATTCTAAAAAGCCCCAAATATGATAGACGATTTGAAAAGCGATGCGCCCAAAATTCACGGAATTAGCCACGCTTAATTTCAATTGGCGCGCTTTTAAAGCGCCGTTAAAATCATCGTCTTTTAAAAGGTTTTTGAGCGCGTTTTGCGCACCATCAAAATCCCCACTGATCCCAAAGACCTTTAAATTGCTAGCGCTTTGGGTAACCATTTGGAGTTTTTGGACTAAACTCGTGCCGTCTTTGGGGTATAAACACACCACAAAAACATTAGGCATGCCCGCCAAACTTTCCAAAGTCGCAGGGCCGGTATCGCCACTGGTAGAAACGAGTATTAAATACTTTTCATTTTTTCCTACCGCTAGATTAGAAAACAAGCTTGCTAAAGGCTGTAACGCCATGTCTTTAAACGCCAAACTAGGCCCATGGTAGAGCTCTTGGACAAAAAGCCTTTCATTGAGCGCAAAAATAGGGGCCGGGTTTTTAGGGTCATCAAAATTTTCATAGCGTTTTAAAGCGCTTGTCAATAAACCCTTAGGAATCTCTAAACCCAAGCGCTCAAACACGCATTCTACCAGCTCGTTATAGCTCAGATTCAAACAATCCTGCCATTGTAATGTTTCAAAATGCTCTAAAGTGTAAAGCCCGCCTTTTGGGGCGTTGGGGTTTAATATCGCTTCAATAAAATCAATCTTTTTTTCTTTCAAAGAACGAGTGGGGACAAAAGGCATGATGATTCCTTTTTATATTTGGATAATTTCAAGTCGTAGCATACCCTAAAAGAGCGAATGCAACCTTAAATGGTTTTTTAATGAGAATGATTGATCGTCTTTTTAACCCAATTTAATTTTTAATTTATGCTTATAATACTATAATGCGGTTTAAAATTTTGCCACAAATAGGCAAAAAATTTCATCATAGCAAGGTTGTGTTTTGTCTAAAGGTTTGAGTATCGGTAATAAAATCATATTGTGCGTGGCGTTGATTGTGATCGTGTGCGTGAGCATTTTAGGGGTGTCCTTAAACAGCAGGGTGAAAGAGATTTTAAAAGAAAGCGCTCTGCATTCTATGCAAGATAGTTTGCATTTCAAGGTTAAGGAAGTGCAAGGGGTTTTAGAAAACACTTATACGAGCATGGGCATTATCAAAGCAATGCTCCCTAAAGACACCAAAAGAGAAATCAAAATCCAGTTGTTAAAAAACTTCATTTTAGCCAATTCGCATGTCGCTGGGGTGAGCTTGTTTTTTAAAGACAGAGAAGATTTAAGATTAACGCTTTTAAGGGATAACGATACGATTAAATTGATGGAAAATCCGTCATTAGGGAATAACCCTTTAGTGCAAAAAGTGATGAAAAATAAAGAAATTTCTAAAAGCTTGGGTTATTATAGGAAAATGCCTAATGGTAAAGAAGTTTATGGGGTTGATATTCTTTTACCTTTATTGAATGAAAACACGCAAGAGGTTGTAGGGGCTTTGATGATTTTCTTTTCCATTGATAGCTTCAGCAATGAAATCACTAAAAACAGGAGCGATTTGTTTTTAATTGGCGTTAAAGGTAAAGTGCTTTTGAGCGCGAATAAGAGTTTGCAAGACAAATCTATCGCAGAAATTTATAAGAGCGTGCCTAAAGCCACCAACGAAGTGATGGCTATTTTAGAAAACGGCTCTAAAGCGACTTTAGAATACCTGGATCCCTTTAGCCATAAGGAAAATTTTTTAGCCGTTGAAACCTTTAGAATGCTAGGCAAAACAGAAAGTAAAGACAATCTTAATTGGATGATCGCTTTAATCATTGAAAAAGACAAGGTTTATGAGCAAGTAGGCTCGGTGCGTTTTGTGGTGATCATAGCGAGTGCCATCATGGTGTTAGCCTTGATTATAGCGATCACTCTCTTAATGCGAGCGATTGTGAGCAATCGTTTGGAAGTCGTTTCTAGCACCTTGTCTCATTTCTTCAAATTATTGAACAATCAAGCCAGTTCCAGCGATATTAAATTGGTTGAAGCGAAATCTAATGACGAATTAGGGCGCATGCAAACAGCGATCAATAAAAATATCTTGCAAACCCAAAAAACCATGCAAGAAGACAGGCAAGCCGTTCAAGACACCATTAAAGTGGTTTCAGATGTGAAAAAAGGGAATTTTGCGGTGCGCATCACGGCTGAGCCCGCAAGCCCTGATTTGAAAGAATTGAGAGATGCGCTAAACGGGATCATGGATTATTTGCAAGAAAGCGTAGGGACTCACATGCCAAGCATTTTCAAAATCTTTGAAAGCTATTCTGGTTTGGATTTTAGAGGCCGGATCCAAAACGCTTCGGGTAGGGTGGAATTGGTTACTAACGCTTTAGGGCAAGAAATCCAAAAAATGCTAGAAACTTCGTCTAATTTTGCCAAAGATTTAGCCAACGATAGCACGAATTTAAAAGAATGCGTGCAAAATTTAGAAAAGGCTTCAAACTCCCAACACAAAAGCTTGATGGAAACTTCTAAAACGATAGAAAATATCACCACTTCCATTCAAGGCGTTAGCTCTCAAAGTGAAGCCATGATTGAACAAGGCCAAGACATTAAAAGCATTGTAGAAATCATTAGAGATATTGCCGATCAAACCAATCTTTTAGCCCTAAATGCGGCTATTGAAGCCGCAAGGGCCGGCGAGCATGGCAGAGGCTTTGCGGTGGTGGCTGATGAGGTGAGAAAGCTCGCTGAAAGGACGCAAAAATCGCTCAGCGAAATTGAAGCCAATATCAATATTTTAGTTCAAAGCATTTCAGACACGAGCGAAAGCATTAAAAACCAGGTTAAAGAAGTAGAAGAAATCAACGCTTCTATTGAAGCCTTAAGATCGGTTACTGAGGGCAATCTAAAAATCGCTAGCGACTCTTTAGAAATCAGTCAAGAAATTGACAAGGTTTCTAACGATATTTTAGAAGATGTGAATAAAAAGCAGTTTTAATGCTCATTCATATTTGCTGCTCAGTGGATAACCTCTATTTTTTAAAAAAGGCTAAAGAGGCTTTTGTGGGTGAAAAAATAATAGGGTTTTTTTATAACCCCAATATCCACCCTTATAGCGAATATCTGTTGCGTTTAGAAGATGTGAAACGCACTTGTGAGATGCTAGGAATTGAATTGCTTGAGGGCGATTATGAATTGGAAAAATTTTTAGATAAAGCTAAGGGTAAGGAATTGTTAGGGGAAAAAAGCGAACGCTGTTTTGAGTGCTTTGATTTACGCTTGGAAGCGAGCGCTCTAAAAGCCTTTGAATTAGGGGAAGAAAAATTCACCACGACCTTACTCACAAGCCCTAAAAAAGACCCTAACCAACTCATCGCTAAGGGACAACACATCGCGCAAAGGCACAATTTGGAATTTGTTGTGTTTAGAAACGATAATTTTGAACATTTTAAGAGCGAGTTGGATTTAAACTTGCAGGCTTTGGCGAGAGAAAATGAGCTTTATCGGCAAAATTATTGCGGTTGCCAATTCGCTTTAAAAATCCAAAAAGAATCCCAAAACAGAAGCCCCTTTGAGCTTTACTCGCCTTTAAAACGCCAGATTTTACCCGCAAGCGTTGAAGAAAGAACGCAAGTTTTTAGAGCGTTAGAAGCAACTAAAAAGGACGCTAGTAAGCCTTTTTTAGCCCAAAAAACGATTGCAACTTACCGCTTATTGAATGGGGGCGTGTGGCTTTCTAAAAATTCAAACCCCTTGAATTGTTATATTTTGGCGCGCTCTAAAAGTAAGGCTAAAGTAAGGATTAACGATTTAAGGTGGGTTTTTTCCCAGCGTTTAAACGCGCTAGTAGGTTATAGCCAAAGAGATGAAACCTTGTTTTTGACTTTAAAAGGCCTTAATACTCTTATGGCAAAAAACTACGATAATTTAAAAGAGTTAAACCTTAACCCCTTAAATTATGAAGAAGAGTTGTCTTTAAGGGCGTTAGTGAGCGGGAGCGAGAGCATAAACCCTATTATCGTGCTAGAAGAACGCACAGAAAAAACCCTTTTTGTAGAAATTAAAAGCATTTTTCAAGAAGAAAAGGTGTTCTATTTGCTCTGAGCCAAACTTTAATTGAGCGATAAATTCTTAAAAAAGCGGTCGTGTTGGGGGGGGTTATAGTAAAAACATACAAGTAATTTAAAATCAATTTAAGATAATTAGGCACAATAGCCACAAAAAGTTTAAGGCTGTATTTGAAAACTCTATTTAGTATTTATCTTTTTTTGTCGTTGAATCCACTCTTTTTAGAAGCTAAAGAAATCACTTGGTCTCAATTCTTAGAAAATTTTAAAAACAAGAATGAAGACGACAAACCTAAACCCCTAACCCTTGATAAAAATAATGAAAAACAGAAAGTTCTAGACAAAAACCAAGAAATCTTAAAAAGGGCTTTAGAAAAAAGCCTTAAATTTTTCTTTATTTTTGGATACAACTATTCGCAAGCCACTTATTCAACCACTAATCAAAACTTGACCCTTCTGGCTAATAGCATAGGGTTTAATACCGCTACAGGCTTGGAGCATTTTTTAAGAAACCACCCTAAAGTCGGTTTTAGAATCTTTAGCGTCTATAACTATTCCCATTCCGTTTCGCTCTCCCAGCCTCAAATCCTAATGGTGCAAAATTATGGGGGCGCGTTAGATTTTTCTTGGATTTTTGTGGATAAAAAAACCTATCGTTTTAGGAGTTATTTAGGAATCGCTTTAGAGCAAGGGGTGTTATTGGTGGATACGATTAAATCCGGCGCTATCACAACAATCATCCCAAGAACCAAGAAAACCTTTTTTCAAGCCCCTTTTCGCTTTGGTTTTATCGTGGATTTTATCGGCTATTTGTCCTTGCAGTTTGGGATTGAAACGCCTTTAGTGAGGAATGTTTTTTACACCTACAATAACCATCAAGAAAGATTCAAACCACGATTTAACGCTAATCTTTCTTTAATCGTTTCGTTTTAGACTCCCTTTAGATCCCCTTTTAAATAAGCCCATGATCTTTCTGGGGTATTTTAAAAGCATGGAAAAAACATTCGCTTGAATGCCATTTTCCTGGCACGCTCTCAAATTTTCTTTATTCCTTAATAAAAGGCTTTTAAACCCCCTTGCGCTAACCCCACCGGTGCGCATGATGACTAGCACTTCTTTCAAATAAGAAAAGCTTATTTTTTGCACCACAAACAAGCGGATGATCATCTCAAAATCCGCTGAAATCTTATAGTCGGTTTTGTAGAGCCCATAGCGTTCATGAATGGCTTTTTTGACAAAAAGCGTGGGGTGCGCTGGCACCACGCCATAAAGCAAGGTTTTAGGGTTAAACTCCCCGCTTTCATAATAACGGACCACTTTTTCTAAACAATCAGGTTTGACAAACACCAGATCCGCATACACGCTATCGCAATTTTTGTTTTCAAACTCATGCACCACTTTTTCTACCACAAACTCATCTTTGTAAAAATCATCGCTATTCAATAAAGCGATAATATCCCCACTAGAACGCTTTATGCCTTTATTCATGGCATCATAAATGCCCTTATCTTTTTCACTCATTACGCAAGCGATTTTATCTCTGTATTTTTGAATGATTTCTAAAGTGCTATCCGTGCTAGCCCCGTCTATAATGATGTATTCAATGTTTTTATAAGTCTGATTAAGCACGGAAAGAATGGTGTCTTCAATGGTTTTTTCGCTATTAAAACACGCCGTGATCACAGAAACTTTTAACAATCCAACCCTTTTTTGATAAACTCCCCCCAATTAAGTTTTAAACAAATTCACTTGTTTGTCTAAATTCATGGTCGTTTCGCTCACATGCGTAGCGATGTTTAAAATATCTGAAGAATCGGCTAAAGTCTTAGAAGCCACTTTTTCCACTTCTACAAAATCGCTTACCATAGCTTCAATTTGGTGTCCGGATTTGGCGTAATCGTCCATGCTTTGATTGCTGTCTTGCACGACTGAGCTTAAATTAGAACTCATTTTTTCGTAAGTTTCTTGCACGCTTTTACTCATATCGCTCAAGCGCTCCATTTTTTGCGAATTGAGATTCATTTGCGAGCTTACGGTATTGATTTCTTGGACAATCACCATGATAGTGGAATTGATTTCAGCTAAAGACTTTTGAGTGCGCCCGGCTAAATTCCTAACTTCATCAGCCACCACCGCAAAGCCTCTGCCATGCTCGCCGGCTCTTGCGGCTTCAATAGCGGCGTTTAGGGCTAAAAGATTGGTTTGATCGGCAATATCATTGATAATATCCAAAATGGATTTGACATCATCAGCGTTACGGCTGAGTTGCTCCACTTGGCTAGAGAGTTCCTCTTCAGTGTGCGCGCTCTCTGTGATTTGAGAAAATAAATCCCCAATCGCATCCTTACTCTCTTTGACAAACGCTTGCGTTTCAATCAAACGCTTCCTTAACCCTTGAGACTGCTCTATGGAAGCATTCATCATGCTCGCTATATCAGTGGCTTTATTTTTTACGGAATTTAGGGTGGTTGATGAATTTTTCATGCTCTTTTGGGTTTCTTGCGTGATTTGGACTAATTTATCCATTGAAGTTTTATTGAGGGTGGAAATCCCTTTAATCTCTTCCATAATCAAGCGGGCGTTCTCCACAAACAAATTGATCCCACGGCCCACTTGCGAGATTTCATCGTTGCGATCACCCACATCAATTTTGGCCCTCAAATCCTTATCTCCATGGCTGAAAGCGTTGATTTTAAGGACCAATTCATCAATGCGTTTCACGATCCTTAATTTAGCGTATATGAGCGCCAAAACCACTAACGCTATTGTCGCTGTCAGTATCCAAAGGAATAATTTCGTGGTGTTTTCATTAAAAACCTTATTCACGCCTTCTTTAATCGCTTTATTTTCTGTGTTAATGTCAGTGTAATAAGAAGTCGTTGCGATCACCATTTGAGACACTTCATCATAATGCGAGTAAGCGAATTTTTTCTCCGGCACGCCTCCATCGTATTTAGGCATTTTATAATAAGTGTAGCCTCCCCCTTTTTTAGCCGCTTCCAAATACCCCCTAACATAATACACCCCATCAACGCTTTGAGCGTCAAGCCCTGATTGGCCTACGGTTTTAGGATTGACCGGATCAAACAGCACCACCCCGTTTTTATCCACCACCACCATGTAAATCATGCCCTTATCGTCGTTAATGCGTTTAAAATAATCCAACGCCATTTTTCTTGCAGTAGCGTTATCAAAACTTTTGTAATATTCATGAATGCCCTGTTCAATAATCTCTGTCATGTAAGCGAGCGTTTTTTCACGCTTTTTGTATTGCCCGGTTTCTAAATGCTCCATGAGTTGCGCTAACACATCTTTTTGCATAACCTTTACAAAACCAATAAAAAGCCCCCCTAAACCTAAAAGAGCGGCTAGCACGATAAATATAATACGAGTCCCCAACGAAGAAAACACCATTCATCTCCTATCAATCATTTTTAAGTTAAACCCTAATTTTAGAGTTAGCTTCTAAATGCACCCCCCCCCCCGAAAAATGAGTGGTGGCACAAAACAAAATTAAAAACCCGGTTGTTTGAAAACCACTGTAAACAGAGAACAAACAAGACAAATTATAGAACATCTCTTTTTAAGTTAGGCTTAAAGAATAAATAATAAAAATAAAGAATCTTATTTAACTTCACTTTCCTTAATGGATTTGACATTCAAGGTCCTTCCGTCTTTTGAAGTGGGGATTTTGATGCTCCCCTCTTTTAATTTTTCTCTCAATTTTTCCAGCAACGGGTTTTTGAAATTGTAGTTGATGATTTCCCAGTTATGTTCCAGTTCAGGGGTTACCTTCCCGCCTTTTTCTTCTGTGATGTATTTGATGATTAAATCTCGTATTTGCCCGTTATCTTGCAATCCATCGTAAGAATTATAATACCTATTAGCGTCTGTAACCAAATTTAATGTCTTGGATAATGTCCCAAATCGGTAATTGTTGATCGCTAATTTATAGATCGCTTTGGGGTCAATGGGTTTGTTGTTAATTGTTGGATTAATAATCCTTGATCCGGCGGGTTTTGTAACATCAACTTGGTATTTCACGCCAGAAAACATATCAAAGTTATAGCCGCGAATATTTTCATTAAAGCTGATCGTCAAATCTCCTGGTTGCAACTGATTGTAGAATTGATACGACCATTCCATGTATTTCAGTAGGTTTTCACCCGTTATTTTCACTCCAATGAGCGTGTTAGCGAACTTGTAAATATAGGCGACATCTTTCCTTTTGAAAGGCCCTTTTTTCAAATTGGCGCCAAAATTGAATAAGGCTGCCGCTGAAACATCGGCTTTTGCATAATATTTTTGCACTTTATTGATCAATTCTATCACCGGTGTTTCTTGCAATGCGGCGGTGGGCATCGTAGTGATTTTTTCTTCTCCTGTGATAAAATCAGGCCTGTCAATAAAGGTTTTTGTAACTTCGCCGACAACTTCATTAGCGTATTCTTTTGATTTTTTATCCACATATTCATATTTTTTCGCTAATTCTTCATCTTCTGGCACGCCTTTTGTGGGTAAATTTTCAGTCGTTATGATTTTTTTCTTCGTTTTGGTGTCAAACACCACCACGCCTTTTGCCAGATAAGCCCCATACGCTCCAGGCTCAATGGTATGCACCTTTCCTATTTTAGTGTTATAAACCGCATGCTCATGCCCTGCAAAAATGATGTCAAATTGCGGGAATTTTTTCGCCAGATCAGGGACTCCATCGCCACCTTTCTCATCTTCTCGCCCCAAATGAAAAGCACCAATCAAAATATCATACTTCCCTTTTAGCTCTTTTAAGGTCTTTTTTAACGCTTTTTCAGCGTCCAAAAACTCCAATCCTGCAAAATGTTCAGGAGTAGAGGCTTCCCAAGTGGGGATGTGTGGCACCACATACCCCACAACCGCCACCCTCACGCCATCAATTTTTTTAACCGCATAAGGTTTTACAAACGGCTGATTGTCCGCAGTTTTGATGATATTCGCATTCACAACATCGCCATTAAACCCCTTGATATTTTTCTCTAAAAAATCTTTACTGAAATTAAACTCGTGATTCCCAAGCACACGAATATCAAATTTCAAATCATTTTCGGCTAAGATTAGCGGGTGGATAGGCTCATCGTTAAACAACTCCGCGCTATTACCCTGCAACAAATCCCCGCTGTCAATCAAAACCACATTTTTATTCTCAGCCCTCTGCTTTTTGATTAAGGTCGCAATCCTTGTCAAGCCATTATTGGGTTTTTGCTCGCCAGTCGCATAATCATACGAAAAAAGCCGCCCATGGATGTCTGAAGTTTCTAAAAACACTATTTTTACTTCTTTTGCAGATATTGAAAGCGTTAGCGTTAAAAAGATGATTAAAACCAATTTTTTCATTGAAATCCTTCTAATACAAGAAATTCATAACATTAATTTTACACAATATTAACACTGATAGTTTTTGATCGGGATGTAACGCTAAAATGAATAAGGGGGCAAATGAATAAGGGAGCAAAAGAGTAAAAATCATTCCCCCCACCAATCAAACCCCCACTTCAGACCACTCAGCGCGTTTGTCTAAAAAAGCGCGCGCTAAATTCTGCGCGCCCTCTAAAGTGTGGTTAGCCGCCCAACCGCATTGCTTTTCATTGCTAGCAGGCACTTCTGTAGCCTTTAACACATCTTGCATCGTCTTTTCTAAAACCTCTAAAATCTCTGTGTAATTGTCATGGTTTAACACCGTGAGATAAAATCCCGTTTGGCAACCCATAGGCGACCAATCCACAACATAACTAGCGTGGTTGCGGATAATCTCAGCGACTAAATGCTCTAAAGAGTGCAAGCTTGGCATGTCCATGTGATCTTTGTTGGGCTGTTTGAAGCGCACATCGTATTTGACAATCAAATCCCCATTAACGCCCTTTTTGCGATCAGCGATACGCACATAAGGGGCTTTGACTTTGGTGTGATCCAAATTAAAACTCTCTACATTCATTTTTGGCGTTTTCATGTTTTTAACTCCTTTAGTTTATAAATGTTAAACTTTAGCCTATTTTAGCGAATGCTTGCTCTAAATCTTCCAACAAGTCCTGTTCATGCTCAATCCCCACAGACAAGCGCACCAGACCATCTCTAATCCCGGCCGCTTCTCGTTGCGCTTTGGGGATACACGCATGGGTCATAAGCGCAGGAATTCCCACCAAGCTTTCCACTCCGCCCAAACTCTCGCCTAAAATAAATAATTTAAGGCTTTCTACAAAAGCAACCGCTTCGCTGTCGTTTTTGAGAGTGAAAGAGAGCATCCCGCTAAAGCCGCGCATCTGTTTTTTGGCCAGTTCGTGGTTAGGGTGAGTGGGAAGACCCGGGTAATAAACTTTCTCCACTTTAGGGTGTTTTTCTAAAAACTCAGCCACGCAAAGGGCATTTTTTTGATGGGCTTCCATGCGCAATCCCAGCGTTTTAATCCCTCTTTGCAACAGCCAGCTGTCTTGAGGGCCTAAAACCCCACCGATAGCGTTTTGGAAAAAAGCGATCTCTTGGGCTAGCGCTTCATTATTAGTGGTTACAAGCCCAGCGACTACATCGCTATGACCGCCTAAGTATTTGGTGCCGCTATGCACCACGATGTCCGCTCCCAAAAGAAGCGGGTTTTGGCAATAGGGGGTGGCAAAGGTGTTATCCACGATAGTGAGCAAACCATGATCTTTAGCAACACTAGCACATTGCACTAAATCCGTGATTTTAAGCAAGGGGTTACTAGGGGTTTCTAAATAAAGGGCTTTGGTGTTGGGCTTGATAGCCTTTTTGATTTGGGATATATCGCTAGTGTCTATAATGGTGCAAGAAAGGTCGTTTTTGACAAGCACTTTATTGAACAAGCGAAAAGTCCCCCCATAAACATCATCGCCTAATAGCACATGATCGCCTGATTGCAAGAGGGAAAAAACGGCGTGGATCCCAGCTAAACCAGAGGCAAAAGCAAACCCCTTAACCCCCCCTTCTAAATCGGCGATGAGTTCTTCTAAAGCAAAGCGCGTGGGGTTGCCTGAGCGAGAGTATTCATAGCCCTTATGGTGGCCTATGGCGTCTTGGCGGTAGGTGGAAGTTTGATAAATAGGCACGCTCACCGCCCCGGTTGTTGCGTCCTCACTAATGCCCCCATGGATTAATTTTGTTTGCATGCGCATGGTTTTTCCTTTTGATGAATTTATAAATAAATACCTTTTGAGAGATAACGATCGGCAACATCCGGGAAAATGGTTAAAACCTGGCTGCCTTCTGGGAGGCGTTGCGCTTCTTTCAATGCTGCTACAAAAGCTGCTCCGCTAGAGCTCCCCACTAACAAGCCGTTTTTCTTGGCTAACTTCCTAGTGTAGCTAAAACCCTCTTCATCTGAAATCGTTTCAAAGCCATCAATATCCAAGTTTGCAAAAAAAGGGGGGATGAATTCCACGCCAATGCCCTCAATCTCATGAGGTCCAGGCTCGCCCCCATTCAAAATAGAACCCTCCGGCTCCACCCCAATCAAGCGAATCGTAGGGATTCGTTCTTTCAAATACTTAGCCGTGCCTGCAAAAGTGCCACCACTCCCTATCCCGGCTACAAAGCTCGTAAAATTTGTGCCTAATTCTTGGACAATCTCAGGGGCTAGGGTGTGGTAGTAAGCGGCGGGATTATTAGGGTTTTCAAATTGCAAGGGCAAATAGCTATCAGGGATACTTTCGGCTAACTCTTTACTTTTTTTAATGGCACCAGAAATCCCCTCGCTAGTAGGCGTGTTGATCACTTTAGCCCCCAAAGCCCTCATGACTTGTTGTTTTTCTGCGCTGAATTTTTCCGGGACAACAAAAATGGTTTTTAAGTGGTGCTTGAGCGCCACTAAAGCTAGAGCGATGCCGGTATTGCCTGCGGTAGGCTCAATAATGGTTGTTTTAGAAGTGATTTTACCCGTTTTAAACCCTTCTTCTATAAGGTATTGGCCTAAGCGGTCTTTAACGCTCCCTCCCGGGTTTAAATGCTCTAGTTTGGCGTAAATGGCGGACTTTGTGGGAATGGGGTAATCCTTGTTAGTGAATTTAAAAATGGGGGTGCGGCCTATGGCGTCTTGCATTGCGGTAAGGATCATTATTCCTCCTAATAATAAAAATAACTCAATTTTAGCGATTATGCCTAAACTCATTAAATGGAGTAAAATTAAGGATAAAATTTGAGCTTATTAAGATCGATCAAGGAGCTTTCAATGAAAACGATAGAATGGAATGGAGAGCAAAGAAAAGCGTTCCAAGACTTGTTAAGAGAGTTTGTAGCGTCAATTGACGCTAAAATGCAAGAGGAAAAGCAAACGGGTAAAAATCCAAAGATACCAAAATACGCTTCATGCCAAAACGGGCTGAATGAGTTTTTAGCGCCATGGGGTTATGCGTGTAAAATCAGTCTTGGCTCTGGGAATTTATCCAATGAGCCATCAATCGCCTTTTGCCGTCAGGATATTTTAGGGGAAGAGTTTGTCAATGGTGAGAAACTAACCCCAAAAAAAGGTTTTTATATTTGGTTTGCTTACTATTGGCGCAACGATTTAGAAAAAATTGATCTTTGCATAGGTCGATCCATAGAGAAGAATGGGGAAAAAGAGTGTCAAAAATGCCCAGCGTATGATAAGATCATTGATCCTAATGGAGACACATACTACCAAGAGATCTATGACGATTTAGAAGCCGATCTTGAAAACATTACCAACGATTTTTTACGCTTTGCTAACGAATTTAATCAAATCCCCACTGCGTGTTTTGAATTAGAGCCATCTAGCGCGAGCCATTGAGAAACAACCCCCATACCAAAAAGAACTCTCTCATAAGGGATTTTCCTAAAATCCCACCAACGCTTTTTAAAATAAGTCTTGAAAAGCTATCGTTTGGTTAAAATCAAGCTTTGATATTTGGATTAAAAAACGCTTTGAGTGTTTTTTAGATTTTGCAATCAGTATCCCATTAATGAAAAAAAGCAAGCAAGTTTTGATTAAAACCGCTCGCCTAAAAGAAGTTTTTAAAGCGCGTTTAAATTTCACTCCACTTCCGCATCAATCACATCATCGTCTTTTTTCTTGGGCTGCTCGGCGTTGTTTTTATTCGCCATGGCTTCGCCTAATTTTTGAGCCGCTTGCGTTAATAATTTTGTTTTGTCTTCAAGCTCAGCTTTAGTAGCGTTATCGTTTTTGATGCACTCTTTAAGAGCGTTAATGGCGTTTTGGATCTCGTTAGCGTCGTTTTCATTCAAATTCGTTTTATGCTCATCAAGGCTCTTTTGGGTTTGGTGCGCCAAACTATCGGCATGGTTTCTCGCTTCAATCACTTCTTTTTTCCTAGCGTCTTCTTCTTTGTGCAATTCAGCGTCTTTAACCATTTTTTCAATTTCGCTATCAGACAACCCGCTAGAGCCAGAAATTTTAATCTCTTGGCTTTTGCCGGTATTTTTATCTTGCGCTGACACGGTTAAAATCCCGTTAGCGTCAATATCAAAGGTTACTTCAATTTGCGGCACGCCTCTTGGAGCTGGAGCGATGCCTTGCAAATCAAATTTACCCAAAGATTTATTATCCCTTGCCAATTCCCTTTCGCCTTGTAAAACCATAATGGACACAGCGGGTTGGTTGTCTTCAGCGGTTGAGAACACTTGAGATTTTTTCGCAGGAATAGTCGTGCCTCTATCAATCACTTTAGTCATTACGCCCCCTAAAGTTTCAATCCCAAGGCTTAAAGGCGTAACATCTAATAAAAGCACATCTTTCACATCGCCTTTTAACACGCCCCCTTGAATGCTCGCGCCCACCGCTACGACCTCATCAGGATTGACGCTTTTATTCAACTCTTTGTTGATAAACGCTTTCACCCTTTCTTGGACTTTAGGGATACGAGTAGAGCCTCCCACCATCACCACTTCTGAAATCTCATTTTTGGTTAGCCCCGCGTCTTTGATCACGCTTTCAATTTTGGAAATCGTTTCTTCCATGAGATCTTCTGTCAAGCTTTCAAATTTAGCCCTAGTGAGTTTTTTAACCAAGTGTTTAGGCCCGGTAGCGTCTGCGGTGATAAAGGGCAAATTGATTTCAGTCTCCATCGCAGAGCTCAGTTCTTTTTTAGCGTTTTCAGCCGCTTCTTTCAGGCGTTGCAACGCCATCACATCGTTTTTAATCTCAATGCCCGTTTCGCTTTTAAACTCAGCCGCTAAGAAATCAATCACACGATTGTCAAAATCATCGCCCCCTAAAAACGCATCGCCCCCTGTGGCTAAAACTTCCACGACATTATCGCCTGTTTCTAACACGGTAACATCAAAAGTCCCCCCACCCAAATCATAAACCATGATTTTTTCGCTCTCTTTTTTATCCAAGCCGTAAGCTAACGCCGCGCTGGTAGGCTCATTGATGATCCTTAAAACATTAAGCCCTGCAATCGTGCCGGCTTCTTTAGTCGCTTTTCGTTGGCTGTCGTTAAAATAAGCAGGAACGGTGATAACCGCTTCCGTAACGCTCTCGCCTAAATAACTTTCAGCGTCTTCTTTGAGCTTCATTAAAATTTTGGCTGAAATTTCTTGAGGGGTATAAACTTTACCCGAAATCTCAATCGCGCAAGCCCCATTCCTGTCCACAATCTTATAAGGCAAGCGTTTTTCGGCCTCTTTAGCCTTATCTTCATTAAACATTAAGCCCATGATTCTTTTAATAGAATAAATGGTTTTTTCTGGGTTAGTAACCGCTTGTCTTTTGGCGCTCTCGCCCACTAAAATCTCGCCCTTATCCGTAAAGGCTACGATAGAAGGAGTGGTGTTTTTACCCTCTTTATTCGCAATAATCTTTGCTTCATTGCCTTCATAAACCGCCATTGCGGAGTTGGTTGTCCCTAAATCAATTCCAATAACTTTTCCCATGCGTTATCCTTTCTTATTAAAATAAATGTTTTAATCGTTTTTAGCAATGCTCACCATTGCCGGCCTCAAAACCCTACCCTTATACTTGTAGCCCTGTTGCAAAACTTGCACGATTTTCCCGTTTTCTTTTTCTTCGCTTTTGACTTGCATGATCGCATTGTGGAAGTTGGGATCAAATTCTTCTAAGCATTCAATCCCCTCAATGCCATGCCTTGCCAAAACTTCATGCAACTTTTCCATCGTAAGCTCCAAGCCTTTGGTTAAAGCGCTCTCCTTATCCACTTCTAAAGCGCTCTTGTAAGCCCCAAGAAGTGCATCAATCACCGGCAATAGATCCAATGCGATTTTTTCATACGCATATTCTAATGCCATGCTCTTGTCTCTTTCTAAGCGCTTTTTCACGTTTTCAAAATCCGCATGCGCTCTTAAATATTTTTCGCGCATTTCTTGGTATTTAAGCTCAAAATCTTCCCTGATCTCGCCTTCTTTTTCGCTCGCTTCTTGTTTTTCTTCACCTTGTTGTTCTTTGCAAGCGCAAGCCTTTTGATAAAACTCTGGCTCTTTTGGGCTTAAATGATCGTGTTCTTGGTTGTGTTCATCTTTCATTATTCCTCCTTAGAAATCGTTTGAAAAAACCCTTCATAATCGCATTCCAATTTCCCCACGCAAAGCAGTTGTATTTGCTCGTTTTGAAATTCTATGGGGCGTATTACCAGCATGCAATCAGGCTCTATAAAATGCAACCCCTTTTTGAAACGCTCCAAAACCTTACCCTCTAAAATGTCAAAAAATAAAGGGCTGTTTAAAAGCGTTTTTAACCCCATCAGATTAAAGCGTGTCATTTGCGCACTGGAATACTCCAAACGCTCTAATTGTCTGGCCAAACTCAACGCATTGACAGAAGCAGCGATTGAGCGCACTTCTTTAACGCTCCTGCCCACAAGCTCTAATAAAAATTTCTCCATTTTAACGCTGTAACCCACCGCGCAAGAAAACGCCAAAAAATCCAAAATCAAAAAGCGTTTTTCGCATTCAATGACTCTTTCTAAACGCTCCAAACTGGATTTTTTTAACAGCGTAAAAAGCCCAAAATTTTCACTCGCGCTTTTTAAGCGTTTTTCATTCACCTTTAAAACTTCAAAGCACAACGACTTGCGCCAATAGTTTTCAAACGCCTTAAAAGTAGGCAATCTAGCGCCACTAGAATGGGCTTGATAAAGCATGCCTTCTTTAGAAAGGATTTGAAAATAATTCCTGATCGTCGCGCAAGATATTTTCAAGTTTGCCAACTCTTTCAAGCGTTTAGAGCTAATGGGTTCTAAAATCTGCAGATAGGTTTTAACAAACGCATCTAACAAACTCTCTTTTTTATTCAAATCAGAACCTACTTTAATTCTTCTTAACATCATTATTTGAAAAATCTCGTCAATCACCATTCTTGATGAAAGAACTCTCGCATTATAGCGCAAAAAGTTAATAATCTATCACTTGCTTTAAAAAAGTGATAAAAATTACCTGATTTTTCTTTAAACTTTAGTCTGTATCACTAAATTTATTTACTAGAATTAAATTAGGATTTTTTATAGAGTTGATTTAATTTAGATCTGTTGGGCAACTAATACCTTTTATTAAAAAAACTTGTTATCATGCTAATCATGAACACACACACAAGAGGCATTGACAGCGGACTGATTCATTCGCTCCAAAGCATTTCATTATCCATGTTTAGAAAGGGTTTTTTTGGGCTTTATCAAGGCTCTATTTCAGCACGCATTGGCACGAATCAATTTGTGATCAATAAAAGAAACGCTGTTTTTGATCAATTGAATGAAAACACCTTGTTGGTTTTGCATGATAAGATCGATTACCGCTGGAAAGAAGCGAGCCTGGATTCGCCCATTCATGCGAGCGTGTATAGGGAGTTTTTGGACGCTAAATTCATCGCTTATGCGCGCCCTCCTTATAGTTTGGCGTATTCCTTGCGCCACAACCGATTGCTCCCTAGAGATTATTTAGGGTATCGTTCTTTGGGCGAAGAAATCGCCATTTTTAACCCCAAAGACTATGACAGCTGGCAAGAAAGAGCGGATACAGAAATTTTACGCCAACTGCAAGAGAGCAAAAAATATTTTGTTTTCATTAAGGGGTGCGGGATTTTTGCCTACCACAGAGAGCTTTCTAAACTCATGGAAGTTTTTGATTTGATTGAAAACTCATGCAAGGTTTTACGATTGGGCGATTTAATGGATTATTGCTATAATGATGATCCACGATTGAGCGTGTAAAAAACTAAAAAGGATAAAACATGACCATCAACACCCATTACACCCCTAATTTCACACAGCTCCAAACCCTAAACAATATCAATAATGACGCAACCATAAAGGACAGGAATCAAGTAGAGCAAGATTTACAACAAAGC
The DNA here is from genome assembly GCF_009689985.1 of Helicobacter pylori. Taxonomy (NCBI): domain Bacteria; kingdom Pseudomonadati; phylum Campylobacterota; class Epsilonproteobacteria; order Campylobacterales; family Helicobacteraceae; genus Helicobacter; species Helicobacter pylori. The sequence continues at coordinate 291,210 of NZ_QBAW01000001.1, forward strand.
AATATTCAAGATGGTTTCAGCCAAGATAATACGCAAAACGCCCCTGATTTTGACAGGTTGCAAGCTTTAAACGCTATCAATAACGACGGCGAGATTAAAGATAGATCCCAAGTTGCAAAAAACCTTGTTGATGGCGGAAATATCCCTGAAATTTATTCCAGCCTAGACACATACGCCTAAAGACATATGCATTTAAAAGGGGGTTTTACCATTCCTTCAAAGCCATTTTGATCGCTTCTATCACGCAATCAATCCCACCCGCTAAACTAAAAAGCCAGTATTTGTGCGCGTAAATGTATTCCAATTGCTTAGCCCTTAATTCGTCTTCATTATTCGTTTTTTTACACACGATTTCAGCGATATGCAATTCCTGGTGGAAGATGTAAGATTGTATCGCATCCATAAAATATGAATTGAATTGTTTGTCATCAAAAAGCTCTTTAATGTTATCAATTTCAGCGCTCAAATTTTCTAATTTTTTAAAATCCAACTCTTCTAATTTTTTTTCTTCATGAAGCTTTTCCACTTCTTCTAAAAATGGCGCCACCTTTAAAAACACTTCTTCAACTTGAGTTTTTTTCTCATTGGCGTATTTGATGATCTCTTCGCATTTTTGTTTAGCGATCTTTAAATTTTTAGCCTGTTCTGATTGGGTGGGATAAATCAGATTGATAGGAGGCTTTGGCTTAGATTTGTCTATTTTTTCGCACGCTTCTTTAAAAGGCATTTCTTTAGTCCCTTTAATCCTAGCCCCCCCTTCAGTAGCGTTAATGACTTCCAGTTTATAGGGCGTGTTAAAAATATCTTTTTCAAAAAATTCTAAGAAAAGTTTCCACACTAAAGTGGTTTCTACTTCCCCGTTACCCCCATATTTTTCTGTAAAGATCTTGTCTTTATCTTTTTTAGGCTTGATCTCTCTATCGCCATAAATCGCCCCACTAGCGTGGCTGTTACCGCTTTGTGAGAAGCTCAAATCTTGCCCGATAAACACGCATCTTTTGAAACGAGAATGCACCACTAATTCATACGCCATGTTCGCTGCACTCATGCCTATGCCCACATAGCCATACTGGTGCAAACCAAAAAGGTTGGTGTAACCAAAGGGGCGGAAACTGAATTGTTTAACCCCCTTTTTAATCGCTTGAATCAATCGTTTATGCACAATGGAAGTCAGAGCAAAAATAACGCCTTCTTGAAAATCCAAGGGGGTTTCTTCGTAGAATTTCGCCGTTAAATCCACCCTTTCTAAAGACAGCACAATATCAGGCTTGATACCGGCTTTAGCTAAAATAGGGAAAGAAGCGTCTATGCAAAAAAGCGTGGCGTAGGGCGCGATTTCTTTTAAAAGGGGGAGTTGTTTGTTCAAACTGGGCCCGGTTGAAACAATAATAGCGGTGTCTCTGTTTTTTAAAGCGCTCACAAAATCCACTAGACTAGGGCTTTTGATGACTTCAGGCAAATTAGCGGCATGCTGTTTGATGCCTATGAGCGCGTCTTTAGCGTCATTGCCTACGCTAATAGCGCCATGCTCTAAAGCGCGCGTGAAATGCTGGTTGATTTCTATCATTTGATGAGAGTATTGTTCATAATAAGCGTTAAAAAGTTTTAAATCATACATTCTTGCGTATAAACGAGATTTTTTATCCATATCAAATAAGGAAGCGATCATGTTGTAATTGCAAAAACTTGCATGCAATACAATCAAACGATTTTCTAAAATCTCCGTGGAAAAATCCAAGAGATTCAGCACAATGAAAATAATTTCTATTTCAGGCTCAATGACCACCAAGCGTTTTAAATTATCATTGCCTAAAAGCAAGCGATAAAACACCCCATTACCCAAGCCAAAATAATACAAATAAGGATAAAGCATGTAAATTTCGCTATTTTTGTATAGCTCTAAGCTTGAATCTAGCGGGCTTTTTTCAAATAAGGGCGTGTTTGTTTCTTTATCTAAGAGGTTGAAATTCGCGCTATCATTCCCTAAAAACACTTCGTATTTTTTGTTTTCTTTAATGGCTTTGAGCTTTGCAAACAAAAGAGGGTCTTTTTTGAAAAGAGCTTGTAAGTTTTTTTGATAAATATCCATCATTCTAACTTATAAAAATAACTTATAAAAAGGGCTAACGCCCCTTTGAATCAAGGGTTGTTATTGTAAAAGCCTTAAGACATTTTGTTGCACCGCATTCGCTTGCGCCATAGCAAAACTCCCGCTTTGCGCCAAAATATTGTATTTAGAAAAGTTCGCGCTCTCTTCAGCAAAATCCACATCTCTGATTTGAGATTCAGCCGCTTTAACATTCACTTGGGTTACAGAAATATTATTAATGGTGGTAACCAATTCCATTTGCACCGAACCCATATCGGAGCGGATCTTGTCTAATTGCGTGCGCGCAGAATCTGCCATATCCATCACAATCATTGCCCCTTTAAGGCTTGTTACCCCAGCCCCTATACCTTGAGAATTGGTCTCCGCTTGCGCGCCATTAGCGTTCGCTCCGGCTGCTGAAGCCACATTCGCATCAAAAATGCCCCTAACCGCTCTCAAATTCACGGTGTATTCTGCCACCCCTTGAGCGGAATGAAAGCCCACATGGCTGAAATTCACACCGCTCACAATGATGTCTCTAGCGTCAGTCCTAGTCAAGGTTAAGCGCCCAATAACCGCATGCTGTGTCCCAGAAATCCCTGCAAAATTCCCTCCCCCAAAAACCTGACCGCTCGCGCTCGCTGCATGCACTGAGATCGCACGCCCATCAATGGAGTGCAAATTAATGCGCCCTTGAATATCCAAGCTCGCTTCCACGCCGGTGCGATCTTTGACGGAGTTAATAGCGTTAGTCAACCTCCCGTCGGCGTCGTTTTTATGCACATCATTCACGGTCCCAATTTCTACGCCATTAATGGTGAGTTCTCTCACGGTTCCTGATTGCACGGGAGTGCCGCCGGTGGCCATGACATTATAAGACGCCCTAACGCCTAAGGTGTTAGAAAAGCGGTTGATGATTTCGCTTAACGCTCCAATCCCAGTGCCAGCGCTTGTGGAAATACGCACGGTTTCAATCTTATAGTCATTCACGCCATTGACTTGTTTGAAATTCAATCCCACTTCAGTCAAGTTTTGCGCCGCTGCACTAGCGAGCATGCCTTCAGCGCTAAAAGAAGAGGTTTCCATGCGCACATGCCCAATCTTATCTGAGCTCGTTGAGCCAATAGACGCCTTAACCGTGGTGTTAGAATACGCGCCAATTTGGAATTCTTTGTTAGAAAAACTTCCTGAAAGCATTTGTTGGCCGTTAAAGCTTGTGGTGTTAGCGATGTTGTCCAGTTCTTCTAACAACCTTTGAATATCGCTCTGGAGCGCTCTTCGGCTTTCTAAAGTTTGCCCGTCTTGAGCGGCTTGAACGGCTTTGGTTTTAATGGTGTCTAAGATTTTGATTTGCTCATCCATCGCTTTATCTGCGGTTTGAACCATACCAATAGCGTCATTAGCGTTGCGGATCGCTTGACCCAAATTCGCGCTTTGACTCCTTAAGCTATCAGCGATCGCCATCCCACTAGAATCATCAGCGGCTTTATTGATCCTAAGCCCTGAGCTTAACTTTTCAAGCGAGCTTGAAAGGTCTCTGTTGTTTTGAACCCCTACCGCATGAGAAGTTAAAGCGGCGATATTGGTATTTATCCTAAAACTCATGTTTGCATCCTTTGCATAGATATTTGCTGTTAGTCAAGCAAAGGGTGTTCCAACTCTTTGATTTTTAGCGCTGTTATGGTTTTTATGGTTTGATGAATCGTTTAGTCAAAATTCTATGCTACAATCATTCATTAATTAGGTATAAACATTTTATTAAAGGCGTTCAATGAAGCACCTTATTATCGTAGAATCCCCCGCAAAAGCCAAAACCATTAAAAATTTTTTGGATAAAAATTACGAAGTCATCGCCTCTAAAGGGCATGTTAGGGATTTATCCAAATTCGCTTTAGGCATTAAGATTGATGAAACCGGCTTTACTCCTAATTATGTCGTGGATAAAGATCATAAAGAGCTTGTCAAACAGATTATAGAACTTTCTAAAAAGGCATCTATTACTTATATCGCTACCGATGAAGACAGAGAAGGGGAAGCGATAGGCTATCATGTGGCTTGTTTGATTGGGGGGAAATTGGAGAGCTACCCTAGGATTGTTTTTCATGAGATCACGCAAAATGCGATTTTAAACGCTCTAAAAACCCCACGAAAAATTGACATGTCTAAGGTCAATGCCCAACAAGCCAGGCGTTTTTTAGATCGAATCGTGGGGTTTAAGCTCAGCTCATTGATTTCATCAAAAATCACTAAAGGTTTGAGCGCTGGGCGGGTGCAAAGCGCGGCTTTAAAACTTGTGATTGATAAAGAGAGAGAGATCAAAGCCTTTAAACCTTTAACCTACTTCACGCTAGACGCTTTGTTTGAGCCGGATTTAGAAGCGCAACTCATTAGCTATAAGGGTAACAAACTCAAAGCTCAAGAACTCATTGATGAAAAAAAAGCCCAAGAAATTAAAAACGAATTAGAAAAAGAAAGCTACGCTATTTCTAGTATCGTTAAAAAATCTAAAAAATCCCCCACACCGCCCCCTTTCATGACTTCTACTTTACAGCAAAGCGCTTCCAGTCTTTTAGGCTTTTCGCCCACAAAAACCATGAGTATCGCTCAAAAATTATATGAAGGCGTAGCCACCCCGCAAGGCGTTATGGGCGTGATCACTTACATGAGGACCGATAGCTTGAATATCGCTAAAGAGGCTTTAGAAGAAGCGAGGAATAAGATTTTAAAAGACTATGGCAAAGACTACCTACCCCCTAAAGCCAAAGTCTATTCCAGCAAGAATAAAAACGCCCAAGAAGCCCATGAAGCGATCAGGCCCACTTCTATTATTTTAGAGCCAAACGCTTTAAAAGACTACCTTAAGCCTGAAGAATTAAAGCTCTATACTTTAATTTACAAACGCTTTTTAGCTTCTCAAATGCAAGACGCTCTTTTTGAAAGCCAAAGCGTGGTTGTGGCTTGCGAAAAAGGCGAGTTTAAAGCTAGTGGGAGAAAACTCCTTTTTGATGGCTATTATAAAATTTTAGGCAATGACGATAAGGACAAATTGCTCCCCAATTTGAAAGAAAATGATCCCATTAAATTAGAAAAACTAGAGAGCAACGCCCATGTTACAGAACCTCCAGCGCGCTATTCAGAAGCGAGTTTGATTAAAGTTTTAGAAAGTTTAGGCATAGGCAGGCCCAGCACCTACGCCCCAACGATTTCTCTTTTACAAAACAGAGATTACATCAAGGTAGAAAAAAAGCAAATCAGCGCTTTAGAGAGCGCTTTTAAAGTGATAGAAATTTTAGAAAAGCATTTTGAAGAAATCGTGGATTCCAAATTCAGCACTTCTTTAGAAGAAGAACTGGACAATATCGCTCAAAATAAAGCCGACTATCAGCAAGTCTTAAAGGACTTTTACTACCCTTTTATGGATAAAATTGAAGCCGGGAAAAAGAATATCATCTCTCAAAAAGTGCATGAGAAAACCGGCCAATCATGCCCTAAATGCGGTGGGGAATTGGTCAAAAAAAATAGCCGTTATGGGGAGTTTGTCGCTTGCAACAATTACCCTAAATGCAAATATGTCAAACAAACTGAAAACGCCAATGATGGAGTTAAGCAAGAATTGTGCGAAAAATGCGGAGGGGAAATGGTGCAAAAATTCAGCAGAAACGGGGCGTTTTTAGCTTGCAACAACTACCCTGAATGCAAAAACACCAAATCGTTAAAAGACACCCCTAACGCAAACGAAATAATAGAAGGCGTGAAATGCCCAGAATGCGGGGGGGATATTGCCTTAAAAAGGAGCAAGAAAGGCTCGTTTTATGGCTGTAACAATTACCCTAAATGCCGTTTTTTATCCAACCATAAGCCCATTAATAAGCGTTGTGAAAAATGCCATTATTTGATGAGTGAAAGAATCTATCGCAAAAAAAAGGCGCATGAATGCATCCAATGCAAAGAGCGCGTGTTTTTAGAGGAAGATGATGGCTAAAGAAAATCCGCCTGTCATTTTTGGGCCTGTTTTATCTAGGCGTTTTGGGAAATCTTTGGGCGTGGATCTATCGCCTTCTAAAAAACAATGCAATTACAATTGCATTTATTGTGAGTTGGGTAAAGCCAAGCCCATTGAACGCATGGAAGAAGTGATAGAAGTAAAAACCTTGATTAGCGCCATTCAAAACGCCCTAAACAACCTTGCTACCCCCATTGATGTTTTAACCATTACCGCCAATGGCGAACCCACTCTATACCCTCATTTATTAGAGCTTATCCAAAGCATCAAGCCTTTTTTAAAGGGCGTTAAAACTTTGATTTTAAGCAACGGCTCACTATTTTATGAACCAAAAGTCCAGCAAGCCTTAAAGGAATTTGACATCGTTAAATTTTCTTTAGACGCTATTGATTTGAAAGCCTTTGAAAGAGTGGATAAGCCCTACTCTAAAGACATTAACAGGATTTTAGAGGGGATTTCGTGCTTTTCTCAAATCTATCAGGGGCAACTGGTGGCTGAAGTGTTGTTAATTAAGGGCGTGAATGATAGCGCGAATAACTTAAAACTCATCGCTGAATTTTTAAAACAAATCAATATAGCCAGAGTGGATTTAAGCACCATAGACAGGCCCTCAAGCTTTAAAGCCCCTAAATTAAGCGAAGATGAATTGTTAAGATGTTCTTTGTTTTTTGAAGGGCTTTGCGTGAGTTTGCCTAAACGATCCATTACTCAAGCTAAAAAATTGATTTCTTGCGATGCGGACGAATTGCTCGCTTTAATTTCCAGGCGCCCTTTAAGCACAGAAGAAGCCCCCCTAATCTTAGATTCTAACGCTTTTAAGCATTTAGAAACTTTGTTAAACCATAAGCAAATTACGATTAAAAAAGTCGGCTCTTTGGAGTTTTATTGCGCGTTTTAACCTCCATTGGTAACCCATAGTTTTACCTTACTTTAGGGAGTTTAAGCTTTTAAAAAGGTTCTCTTTTATTACCAAATAACGCCACAATACCATAAAAAATCAAAAGCCGACAGATCATTAAAAACTTGGTGTAATATTTTAATCGCTACACCCTTTTACTATAACCATAACCCGCTTTTTCTACTTTTTTCTCGGTATTAGCAACTACTTTTATTTCTTTATTGATATCAGCAAATATTTTTTGAACGAGCAAAAGGCTTTGAGAGGTTGAAAGGTGGGCTTGTGGGTCTGGTTTTAAATGCCTCATTTCAAGCATTTTAGCTTGAGCTTTAGAGCGTATTTTTAAATTTTCTTTTTGCCATTCTTCTGTAACACTAAAATCTCTAGGGTCTAATTCTAAATAAGCGATAGAACTTGGTTTATAAAAATCCACTTGTCTAGCGATAGCTTTTTGTGAATAGGGCAGAGATTCCAGCTCTTTTTGCAAATAAGCTATAAGCTCTTGCGCTTTTGATCCTCTTTGAGAGCGGGGTTGTTTAGAGTTTGGGAGGTGTTTTGGCTGGATAGGGGTTTGATTGGTTTTTGTGGGTTTAGGGGTTTTGCATTCAGCTTCTATTTCTATAGCAATACCAGTAGTAATACCGGTCTTAATTCTTGCTTTTTTAATAAACAATTGGCCATGTTTTTCTTGGCAATTTTGTTCTGTTTCTTTAATGAAATCTTTCTGTTCTTTAATCAAATCTCTTTGTGTATTAATTGTCTTTTGTTTTTGCTGTTCTAACTCTATCTCACTCTTATTTGCTTTTTGTTTTTCTTGTTCTGTCTTTTGTCTTTCTTGTTCTGCTTTTATTTGACTATTAGCGAGTTCTATCCCACTCTTGTTTGTTTTCTGTCTTTCTTGTTCTAACTCTATCTCACTCTTATTTGTCTTCTGTCTTTCTTGTTCTGTTTTCTGTCTTTCTTGTTCTAACTCTATCCCACTCTTATTTGCCTCCTGTTTTTCTTGTTCTAACTCTATCTGTTTATCAGTATCACCAGCGCTACAAGCGGCTAATAATAAACTTGTCGCTATTGTTAATCCTGAATATTTCCACCAATTGATTTGATTTTCTTTTTCAGCTTGTTTGGATTTATCTTGGACTTTATCGTCCAATTCTTTCGCTTCCTTGCACGCAACATGGGTCAATACTACTAATGCCGCCTCGCTTTTCTTGGGGTGTTTTTTTACAAGTTCTCTAACTTTCTTTGCGATCTTTGTAAAAAATCCACCAATTGATCTGATCGTATTTGTAATGGCGTTCGCTTGTTTAAAATGAGTCTCTTTATTTGCCTTTGTGTCAGCTGTCTCTGTGTTTTTGCCAACTTTATTTGTTTTTCCTGTTTTTACTGATTCCATTGCCAACCTTTTTTTCAAAAAACAATCCTACCTTTCAAAATTATATCATGGAAACTAATACGAAAAACCCACTCAAGTTAGATCAACCCATTTATTATCAAGTTAAGCCATGTTCTTTCAACTCTTTTTCTAACTTGGCTACAGCGTTCCAAGTGGGGATCACGCTATCAGGGTTTAAAGAAATGGAAGTGATGCCTTCTTTGACTAAAAACTCTGTCACTTCAGGGTAATCGCTTGGGGCTTGCCCGCAAATTCCGCAATATTTGTTGTGCCTTTTACAAGCTTCAATCGCTTTTTTAAACATTTTTAGCATCGCTTCATTCCTTTCATCAAAGACATGGCTGACTAACTCGCTGTCTCTATCCACGCCTAAAGTGAGCTGGGTTAAATCGTTTGATCCAATAG